>FR879606.1:0-6798 GCA_000434475.1 Dialister sp. CAG:486 | reverse complement strand
TCTTCCGATCGTCACCATCGACGGGCCTGACTCGAAGGATCTTGACGATGCGGTCTACTGCGAGAAGAAGGCAAACGGACATTTTGAGCTGTCTGTCCATATCGCGGATGTGTCTCGCTATGTGACGAAGGGGTCGCTCCTCGATGATGAGGCCTACCGCCGCGGCACCAGTGTATACTTGGCGGATCGCGTCATCCCGATGCTGCCTTTCCAGCTGTCGAATGATCTTTGCAGCTTAAACCATGACGAAGATCGCTATGCGATGTCCTGCGTGATGGATGTGTCGCCGGATGGCAAGGTAAAGACCGAGCTGGTCACACCGTCCATCGTGCGTGTGGCGCGCCGCTGCAATTATCCGGAGATCAATAAAGCCTTCCACGAGGGCATTATGCCGGAGGATCTGTCGCATTTCATGCCCATGTTGCAGGATCTTAAAGAATGCGCGGATGCTCTGCGCGCCGACCGTACCCGCCGCGGCGCACTCGACTTCGATTTCCCTGAATACAAGGTCATTCTCGATGAAGAGGGGACACCGCTTCGCATAGAGAAGCGCATCAGAAGTGATGCGGAGAAGATGATCGAGGATGCCATGATCGCGGCGAATGAAGCAGTAGCGCGTTTCCTCGAAAAGACAGGACATACGTCGATCTACCGTGTGCATGAGCATCCGGATGAGGAGAAGCTGAATTCCCTGAAGCGTCTCATCGCCATCATGGGACTCGATCTTTCTATCCCGAAGGATCCGGAGCCGAAGGATATCCAGAAGCTTCTGGAAACGGTGAAGGGAGAAGATATCGAAGCGGTCGTGCAGGTGATGACGCTCCGCAGCCTTCCGCAGGCCTGCTACAGCACGGAAAATGCCGGACACTTCGGGATCGCCAGTGAATGCTATACGCACTTCACCTCGCCGATCCGCCGCTATCCGGATCTGATGGTACATCGCCTCATCCGACAGGCGATCTCAGAAGGCCTCTCCAAGGCAGAGCTTAAAAAGCAGACAGAGTTCCTCCTGCGTGCGGCTGACCACTGCTCGGAGACAGAGCAGAATGCGACGGATACCGAGCGCGATGTCGATGACCTCAAGATGACAGAGTACATGGTGCCGTTCGTCGGCGAGCCATTCGATGCGCATGTGACCGGGATCACCCGCTTCGGTGTTTTTGTAGGCCTCGACAATGGCGTAGAAGGTCTTGTCCACATTGACTCCATGGACGATGACGAGTACATATATCAGGAAGATACGATGACTTTGAAGGGCCGCTTCTCAGGGACGACCTATTCCATGGGGATGCCCGTCCGCGTGACCCTTGTCAAGGCGGATAAGGAACGCCGCGAAGTCGACTTCATCATGGGAGAGATCCATTCCCCGCTGAATTTGGAAAAGAAGACCAGAGCATCTGCAAGATCTAAATCACATTCGAAAAAGAAAATGAAGAAGGGGAAGAAGTGACTGGTGACTAGTGGCTAGGGATTAGGGATTAGGGATTAGGGATTAGGATATTTCCTTTATAAGCCCGCTCTCCCTCCTTCCTTTGGAAGGCGGTGCCACGAAGGGGCGGAGTGTGCAAGCAAACTGGATTTTTAGGAGCAAACCGACGCGAAAATCCAGTGAGGCGCCATTTCGAGCAAAGCGAGATGTTGGCTTCGCGAAGCGGGCTTATCACACATCGCGCGGGCCAACCCCCGCCTAGCTGCGCTCGGCTGCCCCTTCCAGCGGAAGGGGCTCGCCGGAAGAGCATTTGGCAAATCATGTACCAGCATTGCTTTATACAAAACTCACGGCGCTTCCAAATTTGATGCGCCGTACCTTCACTCCTAACTCCTAACTCCTCACTCCTCACTTGAAACTATGTATTGCATGGAATTTGACCAACATCCGTAAAGGAGAGATACATGGCCGAGAAGAAAACGGCGCCGCCGATCGCGCTCAATCGGCAGGCACATCATAACTATTTTATCCACGAGACGTATGAGTGCGGCATCGCACTGACCGGGACCGAGGTGAAGTCCATCCGCGCGGGAAAGGCGAATCTGCGCGACAGCTTTGCCCGTATCCAGAAGGGCGAGGTCTACCTGTGGAATGCACATATCAGCCCCTATGAGCAGGGAAATATTTTCAACCACGACCCGCTTCGCACCAGAAAGCTGCTTCTGCACAAGAAGGAGATCCGAAAGATCGAGATGCAGCTCAAAACAAAGGGCTACACCTTAGTCCCGCTCAAGATGTACTTCAAGCACGGCAAGGTCAAAGTGGAGATCGGTGTCGCAACAGGCAAAAAACTCTACGATAAGAGAGAGGATATGGCTGCGAAAGCTGCTAAGCGCGATCTTGACAGGCGCATCAAAGAACAAAGGTATGATTGATCGGATCAGGGACTCGAATCCGCGTATAGATCCATAAAACATAAAGGGAGAACCATAGCATCATGGAAGAAAAAAACAATAAGCCACGCAAAGACTTCAAAGGTAAGGGAAAATTTGGTGGCAAGAAATTTGGCGAAAAGAAATTCGGCGGTAAAAAATTTGGGGAAAAGAAATTTGGCGGCCGCGGCAAGAGCTTTGGCAAGGATAAGCCGGATTTCAAGAAACGGAAATTGGCTCCCGGCGTCGAATTCGTGGACCGCGAGCTCGGCGTGGGCATCGTGAGAAAGCTGACAGATGAAGGCATCGTCGTTGCTTTCGGCGATGCGGAAAAGCTCATCCCGAGAAAGAAGCGCGAGGGCGGCTACAAAAAAGACGGTTTCAAGAAGGATGGACATCGTAAGGATTTCAAAAAGGAAGCTTTCAGCGCAGCGAAGCCGATGGAAAAGAAGGTATTCACCTTCGATGCACCTCTGCCGGATGCAAAGCCGACCGGTTTCAAAAAGAGAGAAGCGGCTGTCGGTCTGGAGGTCACGGATGAGACGCTCGGTAAGGGCACCATCACCCGTATCACAGAGCGCGGCACGTATGTCACTTATGATGCGACAGGCGAGCGCATCCTCTATCCGATGGGACTTCCGTCGAAGCTCTTGAAGACAGCATTCCCGGAAGTGAAGAAGGAAACGAAAAAAGAAGCGCCGAAGGGACAGGCGCGCACCTATACAGTGCCGGCAGCCGACAGACCGGCTCCGAAGCCGAAGGTGGAAGTTCGTCCGGTCAAGGAAACGCACCGCGGCAATACCCACTATATCGAGATCGGCGTAGGTACGCCCGTTGTCTCCTCTGTGTATGGACAAGGCGTCATCACAGACATTGCGGATGGCAAGCTCGTCGTAGACTTTGGAAATACGGAGCAGTCCTTCTTTTATCCGAAAGCCTTCGCGGAAGGACAGATCGAAGTGGTGGAAGACTAGTGGCTGGGGAGGGGATCTCCTGCTCGGTTTGTCAGACAAGAAAAAGCGATGTGAAATAACGATCATCTCATTTTCGCGTTCAATCTGCCGCGGGGGATTTGCAGCTCTCACAGGAGTGACGGGGAAACCTTATCTCAGCTATCTTTCATGCCATAGTCACCCTATCCGCCCCTGCGGGGCACCTTCCCCTAGAGGGGAAGGCTGCGATACGAGAATACCATCTTCTAAAAAAGGCGGCGAAGCCGCCACCTGAACCTTGAACCCTGAACCAAATGAAAGCAAAGAAAAAAGGAACTGTGAAGAAATGAGGATTCATTTCTTCACAGCTCCTTTTTTCTTGTCTTATTTTTTTGTCTGCTTGATGAAGGCTTCATCGCGTAGGAATTGTTTCCTCATATCGATCTGGAACTTGACAAGCTGCCCTTCCGCGCGGAATTCGACGCGCTTGATATTGGGAAATTCGGTCAGCGTATCGACAGTCATGGCGATGAAGAGGGACTGTCCGGTCTCTCCCTGCAGTTGGTTCAGCTCTTTCGTGAAATTCACGGTGCAGGTGCCGTCTTCGACATGGACGCTCTTCAAGCGGGTACCGGCAGGAATGAGAGGATACTTGGATTTTCGATCCGCGCGGAGCATTTCTTCGATGGCTGTCTTCGCAGTGCGGTCAGCGGCTTTCACTTTGACCGTGGCAGGAAGGATGTGAAGGCCGTCTTCTGTGGGCAGGTAGTAGGTGAGGCTGGCTTCTTTTTCGGCGGGGATCTGGCTCGAGGAAGCGGCTGGCGGGACGACCTGTCCCGCGCTCTGCGGTTTGCTGTTTCCACCGCAGCCGGAAAGAAGAGCGGTGAGGATGATCGGGACGATCAGTGCATAATAAGTATTCATAGGAGCTCCTTTGGGAAGCATCGGTCTGATCCAGCGAATGGATCAGTGTTTCCTCCCTTTTCATTTCTCATACAATGGTAAGAAGCAGTTTCAGAGAGCGGCGAAATAATCCACCAGCCCCTTGAAGAGGCTCTTGGCGATACTCTTCGGCCCCCAGCTCGACGTCAGCATCTGGACGCGGTGCGCGTTGCTGATATAGCCCATTTCCATCAGGACGGAAGGCATATTTGTATTGACATTTACATAGAGATGCCCGGAGCGGACACCGCGGTCAGGGATGGAGAGCAGGTTCATGGTGGACTGGTGCAGCATCTGGGCGAGCATCAGGTCCTTTGCGGTCTTGGGGTAGTAGTAGGCGGTGGTACCATCGACAGAGCCATTGGAGAAGGAGTCGATGTGGATGGAGACGAAGACGTCTGCATTCGCTTGATTTCCGACATCGCAGCGTGCCTGCAGCTCGGGGTCATCGTCAGCCCATGGACCATAGACGTCCTTGTCTGTGCTGCGGGTCATGACGACCTTCGCACCGGCAGAGGTGAGCATGTCGCGCAGCGGCAGGGCGATGGAGAGGGTGACATCCTTCTCGTAGATCTCCTTATTTCCTTTGTGTCCGATGGCACCGACGTCCGTGCCGCCGTGGCCGGGGTCAAGGCAGATGATCTTGCCTTTGAGTATTTTTCGGGCATCGGCAGGTACAGAGACTTTCTGCGGGGGGACCTCTTTCTCGGCAGAGGGCTTCTTGGCTGCCGGCTTTTTGGTCGTCGTATTCTCGGCGCTTGCTGCCGGCTTCGTGTAGCTCTTTTTAGCACCCTGGATCGGGATGTCAATGACGAGGCGGTGCGGTTTCCCCAGCTTTGCATCCGGGCGAAGGGCAAAGACGTGGATGTCATCGATCTTCTGCGGCTTGGTGAGGGCGACGTCGATGTAGGTGTCACCGTCTTTTTCAGAAACTGTAGTGAAATCGATGGCGCGCGGATCCATATCGTATTGAGAGCCGCTGAAGCTCTTTTGGGTGTTCTTCAGGATGACTTCGAAGTTTTTGCCGGATTTGTCTATCGCAGCCTCCGCCTGTACCGCTTTCGTGAGATCTGTCACGATACGGACGAAGGGGGGATCGCCATCATTTCTGGCTGTCCAGCGAAGATCGGTGATTTCTGCATCTTTTGCCCATGCTTCATTGCCCGCCCAAGGCAGCAGAAGAAGCGAAAACACAAGCAGGATGAGTTTGAAATATTTCATAGATATCCTTTCTTATACATGTCTTACACGTGCGTAACGATACTCTCTCATATGGTTTTATTATAACACAGCGAGAAAAGGGTGAGCCCGTGGGGCGTGCCCTCCCTTGATTGGGTTTGAAAGGCTCGTTTGAATGAGGAATCAGGAATGAAGGTGGCGGCTTCGCCGCGAATATATATGGGGCGATGCCCGAAGGTGGTATTTAGTCACCAGTCACTTCTAATCCCTAATCCCCAATCCCTAGCCACTCATCCCTTAAAGTACCGAGAAAAACTTGACACTTACGGTTCTTGGCAAAACGCTTTCTTTTCTTGCAAAATCGTAGTAAAATATTATAGTGTTGTCATAATAGGAAAACTATAGCAATTCGATACAAAGGAGTTTGACCATTGGATTTCTCGTATAGCAAATGGAAAAAAGCAGCAGCTCTCTCAGCGGCGTCGCTGCTCGCACTGTCGGCTTTTGCACTGACGGGCTGTGGGGGACAAGGCGAAGAGAAGGCAGCGTCTTCTCAGCCGGCAGCGGCTTCGGCGCAAGCACCGGATCCGAATCTGAAGCCCGGCGTCGCTGTCGTGCATCGCGCAGCGGATGTGAAGTACAACGTACCGGAGGGCGTGTCCGTCCTCATGTACCACATGATCGGAGACGAACAGGGCAATGCGGCCATCATGACCGAGGCAAATCTGCGTATCCAGATGAATTATCTGCGTGATCATGGTTACCATCCGATCACCATGCAGGAGCTCTATGACTATGTCACCAAGGGGGCGCCTCTTCCGGAAAAGCCTGTCTGCATCACTTTCGATGACGGATATCTGGACAGCTACACCATCGTATATCCGCTCATGAAGGAGTATGGCTTCCCATGGACGCTCTTCCTGATCACCGATGATGTAGGAAAGCCGTATAACCGCATGACTTGGGATCAGCTGAAGGAAATGGCAAACAGCCATGCTGTCACCATCGCAAGTCATACGCTGTCGCATCCTAAGCTCCACAATCTTGCCACCCGTGCAGAAAAAGAGAAGGAGATCGTCGAGGCGAACAAGGCACTCAAGTACCAGCTCGGGATCGACAATGTCTGGCTGGCATATCCTTATGGCGACTATGACGATGAAGTCATTGATATCTGCAAGAAGGCCGGTATCAAGATGGCTGTCACGACAGACGCCGGCCGTGTCCATGTCGGCAGCTTCCCCTATGATCTGAAGAGAGCGTATATCGGGAATGACATTTCCATCGCCCGCTTCTCGGAACGTCTGAACAAGGATAATTACACGCCGGTTTGATGGCTGAGCGGGGGCTTTGACGTGAATCTTCATAGGTTAAGCGGGTTCTGAAG
>FR879605.1:1956-21964 GCA_000434475.1 Dialister sp. CAG:486 | reverse complement strand
GTGAAGAAATGAGGATTCATTTCTTCACAGCTCCTTTTTCTGTACCATCTTATTTCTTAGCTGCTTTCTTAGCTCTGGTTTTTTTAGCCGGTTTTACATTGACTTTTTCTTTCAGCTGTTTGGAAACGCGGAAAGCCGGAGTCTTGGAAGCCGGGATCTTGATGACTTCCTGTGTGGACGGATTATGGCCCTCACGAGCTTTACGTTCACGGACTTCGAAAGTACCAAAGCCGATCAGCTGGACCTTTTCACCTTTGGCAAGAGCACCGGATACGACATCGATGACAGCCTTGACTGCTTTTTCGGCATCTTTCTTGGTCATTTCTGCTTCCTGAGCGACAGCAGTGATGAGTTCTGTTTTGTTCATAACTAAACATCCTCCTTTAATAATGATGGCTTTTGCCAACAAAGAAGAGTGGTGCACAGGGCACACCGCTTCTCAGCTCCAATGGGCTAGGGGAGCACTGATGTATCCGTCTTTCGGCAGAAATCCTGCCACAAGACTTGAGCCTCCTCGGGCGAGATGTCCATCAGGCTCTTCCCTCTCTGGAAAAGGCCCTTTTCAAAGGCTCTCAGCTGATCCATGACATATCTGGCGTAGCGATGGAGAGCCAGTTCAGGTTCTACCCCTTCTGCATGTATTACACGGTCTAACGCAAAAAGGAAACGCCCCACCGAAAGCTCTTTATCAACAGCTCCCTTCCCGTCTACGGCTGCCTTGATCTCTTCAGCACAAGACGCAGAAAGTGCGCCATCCTCGAGGGCTTCTGTCAGTCCATGGGAACCAACTTTCCTTTGAATTATACATGCTAAAAGCAGACTTGGCAAGTCTTTTGAGACGCCGGAAAGCAGATATTTTCGGTTTTTTTCCAATCTTTTCCGTGTTTCCCAATCTCCAAGGAGCTTTTTCGTCTCCTCCACCGTGATTTTCTCGAAAACGAAGGGGTGCCGGCGGATCATTTTCTCATTGATGCCGTCCACGACATCCTGCATAGTGAAGAAGCCTTCCTTCTCCGCGAGGCGCGCATGAAAGACGATCTGCAGCAGCACATCGCCCAGCTCCTCTTTCAGGTTCTCCATATCATCCTTGTCGATCGCATCGATCACTTCATAGACCTCCTGCAGGAAATAGGTACGAAGCGATCTATGATCCTGCGCGCGATCCCAGGGGCAGCCGCCGGGTGCCAGCAGCATATCCATCGTCTCCTCGAGCGGAGACAGTGTGAACGGCGTAGGTTCCTTCCCGCTTGCTTTGCGGCTGTCGAAAAGGAAGAGAAATGGCTCCTTCCCAAGGTCATGCCGGAATTCACCCATGGTAAGCCTGCGAATACGGCCTTCCGAAGAGAGGAGGATGAGTGTGCTCTCCTTCTCATACAGCATAGAAAGCCTCGATGACAGAATGGCCTTCTCCTCTTCTGTCACATCCTTTAAGATGAGAAGATGCGGCAGCGTAAGAGAGATCGATGCTGCCTCTTCCCCGCCTGCTATGGTGAACGCTTCATCCTCATGAAGCAGCCCCTTCGCAGAAAGGAACGTGAGTATTTGTTGTATAGTCATTGGCATCACCTCGCTTGGATCTTTGCTGTCATTATAGCATAAAATGACCGGCTCTATTTCGATGGATCACGGAAAAAGGCTTCACAGGGACCCCGTCACTTTTTATTTTTCCGTTCAAGCGCCCTTCACCCAAAATAAAAATCCGTCCGTGACAGATCGTCATAGACGGATTTTTATGGATTAAGCGTTTTTAGCTGCTTCGCAGATCTGGGTGAAGCCAGCCGGATCGCTGATAGCGAGTTCGGAGAGCATCTTACGGTTCACTTCGATACCAGCACGGTTCAGGCCAGCGATGAGCTTGCTGTAGGTCAGGCCGTTCTGACGAGCTGCTGCATTGATACGGACAATCCAGAGCTTACGGAATTCTCTCTTCTTGGATCTACGGTCTCTTCTAGCATAGTAGAGAGCCTTCATGACCAGTTCGTTTGCTTTTCTGAACTGGGTGTGACGAGCACCTCTGTAGCCCTTAGCCAGTTTCAGAATCTTCTTATGTCTTGCATGAGCGGTAACGCCGCTTTTTACTCTTGCCATTCTCTTATATCCTCCTTATTAGCCGTTTGGAAGCAATCTTGCTACACGTTTGTAATCAGACTTGGAAACCAGTGCTGCTTTTCTGAAGTTTCTCTTTCTCTTCGGGGACTTCTTTTCGAGAATGTGGCTCTTGAATGCTTTGTTTCTCTTGAACTGACCGGATCCGGTTTCAGTAAAACGTTTTGCCGCAGCGCGACGGGTTTTCATTTTCGGCATTTTGTACTCTCCTTTGTTATGCTTTTGGGGCAACGATCATTGTCATGTTGCGCCCTTCTAATTTCGGTGGCTTTTCGCGAACAACGGTATCACCCAGTTCTTTAGCGAAACGGTCGAGAACATCCTGTCCAAGTTCTGGATGGGTCATTTCTCTGCCACGGAACATGATGGTCACTTTGACTTTGTTTCCATCACCTAAGAAACGCTGCGCATTCTTCAGTTTGACAAAGAAATCATGGTCTTCGATATTTGGACGAAGCTTGACTTCTTTGATCTGGAATACCTTCTGTTTCTTCTTGGCTTCTTTATCACGTTTCTGCTGTTCATATCTGTATTTGCCATAGTTCATGATACGGCATACGGGTGGACGGCCATTGGGTGCCACCTCGACGAGATCAAGTCCTTTTTCTTCCGCCATGCGAATCGCTTCATGGAGCGTCATGATCCCCAATTGTTCATTTGCATCGCTGACAACACGCACCTCTCTGGCGCGGATCTGTTCATTGATGCGAAGTTCCTTACCTATTCTTTTCACCTCCGAAATAGAAATCATTGCAAGTGTAAAGGCGGACAGCATCTGCCGTCCGCCTTGAGTTCATACGTAAACCTTAGTAGCCTGCGCCATGTAAGGTGAGAAGCGGATGACTTCTGCTTGCAATCAATTACAAGGAATATGATACTACAGAAATCGATCCAAGTCAATAGGAAAAAATGCAGAAGAGGAAGAGGGCATGCGGGATCAAAACCTCTCGGGTGCTTATCACACGCGCCCCTCTTTGCCCCATAGCCCCTGCAGAAACTGCTGTGCTTCTTTCAAGGTGAAATCCACGGCTCTCTCGATGGAGCTGCCCGGATCCATTATTTCTTCTTCTTCTCGTCCTTCTTCCGTCCCTTCTCTTTCTTTTCTTTCTCTTTCTTCGGCTTCTTGACCTTATGGTGTACGTCTTTTCCCGCCTTTTCGCCTTTGACATCACCCGCGGCTTCGATGGCCTTTCTGTCTTCTTCGGCTTCTTTGGCGGCGAGACGACCAGACTCTGCATCTGCTGCTTCCTGCTTGGCCGTCATCGCTTCAGCGTGCTCCCGATCCACGTCGCCTTCGCTCATTCTCGGCAGGACGACAGTGACGGTCGTGCCTTCCCCTTCGATGCTTTCGATAGAGAGCATGCCTTTGTGCTTTTCTACGATATGCTTGCAGATAGCAAGTCCCAGTCCACTGCCTCCGGTCGCTTTGTTCCGGCTCTCTTCAGCGCGGTAGAAGCGCTCAAAGACGCGTCCCTGCTTATCCTTCGGGATGCCGATGCCTGTATCCGATACCGTAAGGATCATCTTGTCTGCCCCCTCCGGTGAAAGGCGTGCGTATACATCCCCGCCTTCATGGTTGTATTTCACCGCATTATCCAGGAGATTCATGATAAGCTCAGAGAGAAGCGCTGCATTGCCATAGGTATAAAGCGGGTCTGTATCCACGTGCACTTTGACATGCTTGGCATCTGCCTGTGGAGAAATGAGATCAGCTGCATACCGCACCAGGCTGTCCACAGCGACGGTCTTCCATGTGATGGTGGTCTCTGTCTCCTCGATCTTGGAAAGATGCATAATGGTATCGATCAGTGTCAGCATTCGCTGGGATTCATTCACGATGCGGCTGCCGAAGAGCCGCACTTCCTCGGGCTTCTGGTACATGCCATTGGCAATCATTTCTGCGAACCCGCTGATAGAGGTCAGCGGTGTCTTCAGCTCATGCGAAACATTGGCAGAGAATTCGCGGCGCATTTTTTCAGCCATATAAGAAGCCGTCATATCACGAAGTACGATGAGAAGACCGGATTCTCCGTCAGTCAGTACGATCCGATTCATGACCATACGGAAGGGCTTATCAAAAAGGTACATGGTGTACTCCTGCTTCCCCTCGCTGTGGTAGGCTTTGCCGATGACGCGAAGCCAGTCCTCATCATGATAAAGGCTCGCTATACGGCGGAAGCGCTTGTTTTCGTTCGGATGGAAAATATCTTCGATCGTCTTATTGTAATCGATGATCTCGCGGCTGCCATTCAGAAGGATGATGCCGTCTGTCATGGTATCGACCACGATGCGAATCGTATTTCTTTCCTCTTCGATATCCTCCATATAGTTTTCGATATCATTGTGCTGCTCTTCGACCTTGCGGATGAGAGGACGCAGTTCCTTATATTCCGGCGGCAGCTCGTCCACCTTCTCCCCCTTCATGATACGCTGCACGAGGTCGCCCAAGAGATGGAAGGGTTTCAAAATGCTTTCTGTCTCCCGTTCCGCAGCAGCCAGACAGCCCACGGTGAAGACCAGGAGGAAGATGAAGATCTCCGGCAAGTAGGAGGAGTAGCCTTTGTAATTCACCATGCGTCCGCTTGAAAGCCGGAGTACCGTGCCGTCATCTGCTCTGACAGCATAATAGCTCTTCGGCTTGTCAAAGGAGTCCTTATGCACTTCGTGTCCACTGCCCGTCGCAAATGCCGCCTTCACTTCGCCGCTTGCCTTGTAATCCTCCTCCTTTTGGTCACTGTCATAGATGACAGAGCCATCGGTATCGAGCCAGACGATGTGAATGGCACGTTCATTGTCTTTGAAGACCCAGTCCAGATACTCGATGCTGCTCTCTTCCTTGTCCTTGGAGATCGCACCGGAAACGACATGCGCCGTGCGCCCGAGCTCTGCACTGATCTGCTCCTGCATGCCCTGGTAATATAAGATGGCCGAGAGTATGAATGTCACGACCACGGATATGATGCCCATAAAGAGCAGACTTTTATAAATTCTTCCTCTCATGTGTTTCTCCTACGTGAGTTGTATTAGTAGAAATATAAAATAGAGCAGCATAGCCGCCTATGCATGACTCCATAGGTAATAGGTTATAAATCAGGGATTAGGGATTAGGGGCCTTGAGTGACTTGTGACTGGTGACTAGTGACTGGAATGCCAGCTCATGGCATCGCCATGATTTATACTTCGCGGCGCTTCCATATTTTTATGCGCCGCCCCACCATTTCGCATTTCTCATTTCTAATTTCTCATTCAATCGAGGCTTTCATCCGCAATCCAAGGGCGCTCCGCCCCAAGGGCTACCCCCAAGCCTCTTCCCTATTTTCTATCCCCCAGCCTGTAGCCCACGCCACGGACCGTGCGAATGAGAGAGCCTTCTTCCCCAAGCTTCTGACGAAGGCTCATGATGTGCATATCGATGGTACGGCTTTCCATTTCAAAAGGAGAATCCCATACCGACTGCATAATCTGATCGCGGGACAGGACGATGCCCTTGTTCAGCAGGAGATAACAGAGCAGGTCGAATTCTTTGAGAGTCAGCTGGATCTCTTTTCCGCCTGCTGTGACGACGTGCTGCTCCTGATCCACTACGATATGACCGTAAGAGAGCAGCTTCTTATTCGGCTCCGTCGCTTTTTTGGCTCGGCGAAGGACCGAACGGATCCGAGAGAGCAGCTCCATGATGCCGAAAGGCTTCGTCACATAGTCATCCGCTCCGCAGTCAAGTCCTTTTACGATATCGAACTCACTTGTCTTCGCTGTCATCATGATGATCGGGACCGTCTGCATGGCTCCGCTCCCCGGCGCTCTCATTTTCTTCAGGATGGTCAGCCCATCCTCGCCCGGAAGCATGATATCGAGGAGCAGCATGTCAGGTATATTTTTCTGCAGCGCATCATACAGCGCATTAGCATCGCCAAAGCCTTCGACCCTGTACCCCTGTCCCCGAAGCGCATAGCTCACCAGCTCGCGAATACTTTCATCATCTTCTACACAGTAAATTAAAGGCATGATTTGTCTCCTGTTTCATGATCGAAAACATTCAATTTTAGCAATAGGCATCAATGAGAAATTAGAAATGCGAAATGAGAAATGGTAGTACGGCGCACAAATTATATAGCGCCGAAACGAATGGAGGAAACACCGATTAAATCGTTGTCTGATTTGGCTCTTGTATTTTCATACAAAGCAAAGAATAGGGGGGGCGCGAATAGCGAGCTATTTAAGGAGGGTTATGACGAATCATTGCATGAAAATACATACCAAATCAGATTCTGCGATTTAATCAGCGTTTCCTTAATTATCTTACCCCATGCGGCGCCCTATTATTTTTTGCGCCGCTCCTTCATTTCTCATTTCTAATTTCTAATTATTATGCTATCCAAAAGCCGGCACGCCAGAGACCTTGATCGTCTCTGACCCGCCGGTGAAGTATTCCTTTTTATTTTATCATATGAAATCAACCAAAGTTACCGGAAATGTAACGGATCGTCCGTTCTTTCTGCGGATTCTCAAAAATCTGTCTGGTTTCTCCGTATTCGACCATTTCACCAAGATAGAAGAAGGCTGTCTTGTCAGCGATACGCTGTGCCTGCTGCATGTTATGGGTGACCATGATGACCGTGTAGCGTTCCTTGAGCTTTACAGCGAGTTCTTCGATATGCGCTGTGGAGATCGGATCGAGGGCAGAGGTCGCTTCATCCATCAGGAGAACATCCGGCTCTACGGCAAGGGCTCTGGCAATGCAAAGACGCTGCTGCTGACCGCCGGAGAGACCGAGGGCAGACTTATGCAGGCGGTCTTTCAGTTCGTCCCAGATGGCAGCCTGACGCAGGCTGCTTTCTACGATCTCATCCAGATCCGCCTTCTTGGTGATGCCTTTCAGGCGAGGACCATAAGCGACATTATCATAGACACTCTTCGGGAATGGATTCGGCTGCTGGAAAACCATGCCGACATGACGGCGAAGAACGATCGGATCGATATCTTTGTACGCATCAACACCAGCAAGAAGGATCTCCCCTTCTACACGGCAGGACGGGATGAGGTCATTCATGCGGTTCAGCGAGCGCAGGAACGTCGATTTCCCACAGCCGGACGGCCCGATGAGTGCGGTGATCTGGTTCTTTTCAATGCGAAGATTGATGCCCTTCAGGGCCTGAAAAGAGCCATAGTAAAGATCGACATTTTTGCAATCGAAACTTATATTGTTATATACAGAGATGGCTGTTGAGCCAGCAGGAGCCGGGACAGCGACTGAGTTTCCATTATAATACATTATGCATGTTCTCCTTCTGTTTTCTTAGTAATGTAGTGACTGATGAGGCGAGCGCCTATGCTGAATGAGAGCACCATGAGCATCAAAATAGCAGAAGCTGCAGCCGCTGTATCAGCGGCAGATCCGCCGACGCCCTCGGTGCGGGACGCCCAGACCTGCAGGGACAACGTCTCACCCGGGCGGAATGGATTCAGCGGGCAGACAGGCGATGTGATATCCCACACCTGCCAGCTGATATCCGTACTCATGCCTGCGGTATAAAGGAGCGCGGCAGCTTCACCGAAGCCTCGGCCGGCTGCAAGGATGATGCCGGTCACGATCGGTCCGATGGCCGACGGCAGCATGACCTTCCAGATGGTCTCGAAGTGGGTTGCCCCCAGTGCAAGGCTGCCTTCTTTGAAGCCATGCGGCAGTGCTTTCAGCGCATCATAGGTGGTCGCAGTGATAAGCGGCAGAGACAGGACGGACACCGCCAAAGCACCTGCGAAGAGGTTCCACTGGGATCCGACCATGATGATAAAGACCAGGTAGCCAAAAAGGCCGACTACGATCGAAGGGAGAGAGGATAATGTCTCGATGGCGATGCGAAGAGCATGGATGATGCGACCTTCCGGCGCATATTCCGCCATGTACACACCGGCAAAGATGCCGATCGGTACAGAAATCACAAGAGAGAGGAAAACGAGATAAACGGTGTTGAAAAACTGATTTCCAATGCCGTTTGCCTCAAAAGAGAAGATCTCAGGACGGAAGGCTTTGATGCCGCCCCAGACCACATACATCGTGAAGGCGATGAGAAGCAGGACGAAGGCACCGGACACCACATAGAAGACAGCCGTCGCGAGATGATCGGACATATGCGCCCTCTTCAGTGAGCCGCTCACCTGGCGAAGCTCATCCGCAGAAAGGGAAGAATTCGGGTTCATCAGATGTTCTCCTTTCTGGCAGCGATCAGATGAATGATCAGAATGAAAAGAAGGGAAACGATAAAGAGCAGGAGTGCCATGGACCACAGGGCTGCATTGAATTCGCCGCCGTCCATAGCGCCGCCCATATCGGAAGCGATCGCAGACGTCAGGTTGTTCGTCGGGTCAAGCAGGCTCTTCGGGAATGCGCGCGTCTTCCCGATGACCATGGAAACAGCGAGTGCTTCGCCAAAAGCTCTGGCCAAACCGAGCACGATAGCGGTCAGGATGCCCGACATCGCAGCGGGGAGAAGCACTTTATAAATCATCTGCCAGCGGGTAGAGCCAAGACCATAGGCACCTTCGATATACTTCTGATTCACGCTGCGGATGGCATCTGCGGAGACGGAAGTGATCGTCGGATAGATCATGACGGAAAGCACGATCGCTGCCGCCAGCACCGACTGCCCATGAGAGCGATCAAATACCTTCTGGATGAGCGGTACCAAAACGACCAGCCCGACCCAGCCGTAAACAACAGACGGGATCCCGACGAAGATCTCTACCGCCGGGCGAATGATCTTTTCCCCGATTCTGGGAGAAATCTGTGTCATGAAGATCGCCGTGGAAAGGCTGAAAGGGATGGCAATGACCAGTGCGACCGCGCAGGTCAGGATAGAACCCCAGATGTAGATCGCCGCGCCGATCTGTCCACCGCCGACTTCGGTATCCGTCGGTTTCCAAACCGGAGAGAAGAGAAACTCACTCACAGAGTGATGAAACTGTGTAAACGAAAGCATGCCTTTCGCCAAGAGGAAGCAGCCGATGGCGATCGTCAGGACGACCAGGAATCCGCCGCAGAGAGTCGAGAGGCTTTTGCCAAAGTATTCTCTTCGGAACATATGCTGGTTCGTACCGCTGCCCTCCATATTGACTCCTTTTTCAAAAATCGGGACCATGGATCATTCTCCTTGATAGAAACGGGAAAGGCGACTGCTCCAAGCAGCCACTTTCCCCGTCTTCTGTAAGCGTTATTGCAAAATCGTATTAAGGAAACGCTGATTAAATCACAGAATCAGATTTCATATGGATTTTTATACATAGCGTCGTCAACATCCTCCTTAAATAGCTCGCTATTCGCGTCGAATGTCTCCTCGCTCTGTATAAAAATCCAAGAATGAAACCTGATAACGATTTAATCAGTGTTTCCTTAAATTTGTTTGGACAAAGGGCTGAGCTTAGCAGTCAGGCATTACAGGTGACTGGTGACTAGTGACTGGTAGCTAGGGATTAGGTTTGCGATACGAGAAAACCGCTAGTTTCAAACCTCCGCGGCGCTTCCCTGTTTTTATGTGCTGCACTATCATTTCGCATTTGCTTCCATATTTTTATGCGCCGCACCAGCACTCCTCACTCCTAACTCCTAACTGGCGAGCAAAGCTTTCATCCACAATCAGTGGATAAGCCGCCCCACGGGCTAACCCCCCCCATTTATTTCTTCATCTTAGAGGAAACGCCGTAGCCCTGTTTTTCGATCTCTACGCCATATTCATCAGAGAGAATGTAGTCGAGGAAGGCTTTGACAGCGCCGGTCGGTTCACCCTTGGTGTACATGTGTTCATAGCCCCAGACTTTGTAAGTACCATTGTAGGTGTTTTCCAGAGTCGGTGCCACGCCGTCGATCGCAAGAGCTGCCACGTCTTTGTTATTGACAAGGTATGGAAGAGCGACATAGCCGATAGCGCCCTTGGTCTGTGCGACGCTCTGGATCAGTGTACCGCTATCATCGGTTTCCAGAGATTTGTTGGATGCTTCTTCCTGACCAGCGAGTGCCAGTTCCGTGAAGAGAGCACGGGTGCCGGAGGTGGTCGGACGGGTGACAAGGACGATCGGTTCATCCGGACCGCCTACCTCTTTCCAGTTGGTGACTTTGGCTGTGAAGACATCCTGCAGCTGCTGGGAGGTCAGGCTCTTCACTTTGTCAGCGATATCTTGATTGATGATGGCAGCAACAGTCATGGTGCAGACCTTATGGTCTACGAGACCTTTGGCTTTTTCAGCCGGCAGCTTCTTTTCAGCCGGTACATCGGAATTGCCGATGTTGACAGAGCCTTCAGCGACCTGCTTCAAGCCTGTGCCGGAGCCGCCGGCATTCAGAGTCAGAGATACTTCCGGATTCTTGCTCTTGAACTTAGCAGCCGCATCCTTTACAAGCGGAAGCAGTGCGGAAGAACCGGAAGAAGTGACCTGTCCTGTGACCTTCGCGCCGGAAGCAGCACCGCTCTTTGCCGGCTCACTGTTTCCGCCGCAGCCTGCTGCTGCGATCAAAGCGGTAGAAGCCAGCGCCAGTGCCATCATTTTTTTGAGTTTCATTTTGTGTCCTCCTTAGAGACATACCTTTTATTTTTGTTTTCTCTTGCGTTGATATTTGTAGTCTAAAGGATGGATGTAAAAAAGAAAGAATAGGTGCTGTACAAGTCTGGTTTAGATTGTAAATAAAACGTAAATGGAGTAAAGGGTTCAGGGTTCAACGGGTTCAACGGAGAAGGTGGCGGCTTTCGCCGCATATTTATAGGAGGCGATGCCTGAAGGCAGGACGTTTGCATCCCTGTCCACTCTTGCTGAAAACTTTTTCAAAAATCAAAAAACTGTTCAGCATAGTGAAAAGTTTTTCCATTTTTGGAAATTTGTTCACTATACTGAACAGTTTGATCCATCGATCTATTTCTCATCCAATGATTGCATGAGAAGAAAATCTTTGAGTTTCACATGACGCACGGTACTGGTCGAATAATCAAAATCATCATTTGTGATGAGGATTTTTTCTCGCGCATTATCAAGTCCCGCAAATGCCCCCATCTCTCTGTCATACGCTTTCTCTTCCGCCACCGTGTATGCCACCTGGATTAGATACTCCCTCTGCCCTTTGGCTGCGATGAAGTCGATTTCTTGTCCCCTGTTATTATATACATACACTTCATAACCCATATAGATAAGCTCGTTATACACCACATTCTCCAGATTATGCGTCACATCATAGCGTCCAAACGGCTGATGAATCGTATTGAAAGCCACATCTTCATCATATAACTTCTCAAAAAAGTCCAGTTTCTTCTTTGCTTTCAGAGAATACTGTGAGACTTGGCGAATCGCATATGCCTCCTCCAGATACCCCAAGTACTTCATAACCGTGTTGACAGAAATCTGTACTTTCTGACTGCGCAGATATTTTGAAATCGAATTGGCACTGAAGATACGCCCATTCGAAACCATGATGTACTCGACCAACCGCCGGAACACTTCCGCTTTGCGGATTTGATATCGATTCATAATATCATTCAAGACAATCGTCCGGTGCAGATCCTCTAAGTATCGCAGCATGGCTTCTTTCTCCCGAAATTCCAGACGCTTCGGAAATCCTCCATAAATAAGGTACTCACTGATCGGCGCCTCTTCTCCGAGTTCTTTGGCATACGCTGCTATCTCTTTGTACACGAAGGGCCGTATGCAGAACGCCACATATCGCCCCGACAATTCCTTGGTGAATTCTTTCGACAACAATTTGGAATTACTGCCCGTAACAAAGAGCGAAATATTCTCCAGGCGCAGCGTGCGACAGGCTAGATTCCAATCCTTGACCAACTGCACCTCATCCAGAAACACATAGCACTTGCCCTCCTTTTGTCGGGCCAGCACATAGGAAATCAAGCTGTCTGCATCAGGAATCTCCCGCAGCAGCCGCGTGTTTTCGAAATTTAGAGAAAGAACCTGCCGTCCCGCTTGCTCCAGCTCCTCTTTGATCTGACTCAATATGACCGATTTCCCGGAGCGGCGAATCCCTGTGATGATCTTGATCAGATCACTGTCATAGAATGGACGGATCTGGGAAATGTAATGTTCTCGTAGTATCATCTGTCTCACCTCTTTTTGTTCATTATACTGAAAAGTTTTTCCATTTTTGGAAATTTGTTCACTATACTGAACAGTTTGAACATGAAGCGGAAAGGATGCACACCTATGCTGCAAGAGGGTTCAAAAGGTTCAAAGGGGGTGGTGCGGCGTATTTCGTCATCCTGAGCGGAGAAAAACGTCGTGTGTTCAAAAATGGCTTATCTGAAAATATGAGAACTGAGTCGAAGGATCTAAGTGCCGCAAAGTATAAAAACAGCCTTCCCCTCTAGGGGAAGGTGCCCGAAAGGGGCGGATAGGGTTGACTATGGCATGAAAGACAGCTGGGATAAGGTTTCCCGGTCACTCCTATGAGAGCTGCAAGTCCCCCGCGGCAGATGGAACGCGAAAATGAGATGATCGTTATTTCACATCGCCTTTTGCGTGTCAGAAAGCGGTTTTCCTTATGCGTGACGTCTCCGCTGATTTGCGCCTTTATGTTATAATCGAAGGTGGAAAAGTAACGAAAGGGAGGGACGAAATGGAGATCGCTCGTAAGTTTTACATCATGACGGCCAGTATAGGGACGGGGCACAGCCAGGCGGCGCGTGCCATCGCGGAAGCGATCCAGCGCACGCATCCAGCGGACTCGGTGCAGGTCCTTGACTTCGTATCGAGCAATCTTTTCTCCATCGATCACATCATCAAGGATGGCTATCTCAAAATGATCGACGTCTTTCCGGAGATGTATGACCATCTCTACAGTGATTCGCAGATGAGCCGCTTCGGGCAGTTCTCGCAGAAGATGCTGTCACTTTCCTTTAAACGCAGAATGAAGAATCTCATCATGGCCACGAAGCCGGATGCGATGATCTTCACGCATCCTTTCCCGGCAGGGGCAGCAGACCTTTTGAAGGCGGAGGGCTCGATCTCGATCCCGCTGCTCGGCGTGATCACGGATTTCGATATCCACCAGCTCTGGATCGACCGCTATCTTGACGGGTATTGTGTCGCGACGCCGGATCTGAAGGACCTGCTGGAGACGTATGATATCGATGGCAGCCGCATTCATGTGACAGGTATCCCGGTGCGCCGCGCTTTTTACGAGAAAGCGAAGGAGAGAGAGGCCTTTGAAAAGGGGACGGTACTCGTCATGGGCGGTGGCCTCGGGCTCGGTAATGTCGTGGATAATATCGCCCGTCTCGATGAAGTGGAAGAGATCTCGAAATTCATCGTCGTGACCGGGAAGAATATCAGTCTCTACGAAAAAGTGGCTGCTCTTGCCGAGAAGCTAAAGCATCCCGTGGAGCTTCACAGCTATACAAATAAAGTGGCGGAGATGATGGCAAGGAGTGAGATCCTTGTGACAAAGCCGGGCGCACTTACGTGTACAGAGGCGATGGTGATGCATCTCCCTATGGTGCTGGTCAATACGCTGCCCGGACAGGAGCGTGCGAATGCCATGCATATGAAGAACCTTGGCTGCGCGGAATGGGTGAAGCGGGGAGAACTCGCAGACTCGGTACGCGCTATCCTTCGTGACCCGCTCGTTCGGAAAAAAATGGCAGATGCCTGCAGCGTCGCTCCGAGCGGCAGTGCGGATCAGGTGGCGAAGGTATTATACGATTTGGCAGGAAAGCAGTGACGGATGACCGGTAGCATTGACTGCTTTTCGCTGCTTTACTGCTCTCAATTCTGAAAGATGTGATACACATGGACTCTTTATTCGACATGTCCCCGGAGGCGGGGAAGCGGTATGCCCCCTTGGCGGATCGCATGCGCCCCAGGCGGCTTGAAGACATCGTCGGACAGGATGCTGCCGTTGGGCGGCAGTCTTTCCTTTATCGCATGATAGAGCGGGATACGATCCCATCCCTCCTTCTTTTTGGCCCGCCGGGATGTGGGAAGACGACGATCGCATCGGTCATTGCGGAAATGACAAAGAGCTGCTTCATCAAGGTGAATGCGACCTCGAGCGGGATCAAAGAGATCCGGGATGTTGTTTCCAAAGCGAAAGAAGAGCTCTCGTACTACCAGCGGCGGACGATCGTTTTTATCGATGAAATCCACCGTTTCAATAAGGGACAGCAGGATGTGCTTCTGCCCTATGTGGAGGATGGGACATTCATCCTCATCGGTGCGACGACGGAGAATCCCTATTTTGAGATCAACGGGCCGCTGCTCTCCCGTCTGCGGCTGATCCATCTGAAGCGGCTTACTGATGAAGCGATCGTCTCGGTGCTTCATCGCGCGCTCGATGATGAAAAGTATGGTCTGGCGATTCATCGCTATACGGCAAAACCGGAGGCGCTTGCTCTCATTGCTGCCTACGCCTCAGGAGATACGCGCGTCGCGCTGAATCTCTTGGAGCAGTCGACATCCATGCTGATGGATGGAGGCTCTCTGACAGAGAAGGAGATCGGCGAGGTGGCAGGTGTTCAGATCTCCAGCTATGATAAGCAGGGGGACTACCATTACAATATCGTCTCTGCCTTCATCAAGAGCATGCGGGGGAGCGATCCTGATGCAGCGCTGCACTATC
Organism: Dialister sp. CAG:486; assembly: GCA_000434475.1. Classification (GTDB taxonomy): domain Bacteria; phylum Bacillota; class Negativicutes; order Veillonellales; family Dialisteraceae; genus Dialister. Next base: position 7,251 of record FR879605.1, on the reverse strand, counting down.
TGGCGCGTATGATCGACGGAGGAGAGAAGACGTCCTTCATTTCAAGGCGCATCATGATCTGCGCAGCGGAAGATGTGGGTCTGGCAGATCCGCGAGCGCTGCAGGTGGCGGTATCAGCGGCGCAGGCGGCGGAAATGGTCGGTTTTCCTGAGTCGCAGATCATCCTTGCGGAAGCCGTACTCTATATTTGTCTGGCGCCGAAGAGCAATAGTGCTTGCTCCGGCATTTTTGCCGCCGAAGGGGAGGAAAAGACAAGGAAGGACTGGTCCATCCCCGCGCACCTCATGGACTCGCACTACAGCGGAGCGAAGAAGATGGGGCTTGGCATCGGATATAAATATCCTCACGATTTCGGCGGATGGGTAGAGCAGCAGTATCTTCCCGATGAGCTCGTAGGACACCAGTACTACAAGCCCCGCCCGCTCGGGCAGGAAGGCGACATGGTGCGCGCCTGGTGGGCGAGAAGAAAGGGAAGTAAGTGACTGATAGACTAGTGACTAGTGGCTAGTGGCTAGGGATTAGAAATCTAAAGTGACTGGTGACTAAATACCCCCCGCTGAACCCTCTGAACCTACAGAACCCGCTGAACCTCTTTCATATGCAAGCAAAGGGCAGCACGCCCCACGACCTAATAAAGGAGATATAACCATTTATCCATGAAAAAGAAGACAGCAAGCCGAAGACGGACGACGAGAGTGCAGAAGAGCGAGGAGAAGAGCTATGAGATCACAGGTGTGATCCTCTTCCTCTTCGGCCTTTTCATTCTCTTTAGTCTTTTTAGCGACAGTACCGGTTTTTTCGGAGATATTACGAATAAAGGCAGCCATTTCCTCTTCGGATTCGGCGCGCCTTTCTGCGCCCTTTTGATGATGTTTTTCGGTGGGCGCTATGCCGTGACATCGAAAGGAATTTCCTGGGACAGGCGCGTTGCGCTGGTCATCCTGCTGGTGCTGCTCCTCTTCATGGCGGTGCATCATTTTCTGGTTCCTTTTGGAAGAGAAATGGATATCCAGTCGATCCTCACCTATGGCGGGATCGTCGGGGCGGGATTCTGCGTCTTTTTTCATGACGCGATGGGATACTGGGGGACGACGCTGGTGCTCCTCGGGGCCATCGTGATCGATGTGCTTTTGCTGACGCACTGGTCGCTTTCGCGTGGCGCGCAGAAAGTGGGCTCGAAGGCGCAGGTACTCGGAAAGAAAACAGGCGAGAAGATCGAAGCCGCAGCCACGCGGCTCAGGGAAAAGAAAGCGGCGCTGGATGCTGCGAGAAGCGCTGCTCGGCTGGAAGTGCTCGACGATAAGCCGACGGAGTTCATTTACAAGAAGAATGAAGGAAATGCGGCAGAATCGCCGGATGAAAACAAAAAAAAGGGAGATGCCGCGCCAGCGCCGCCGGAAAAGCACCCGCCGGCAGAAGATATGGCGGTCCCTGCGCAGATGCCGGATGCGGAAGAGCCACCGATTTCCTTAGAAGAGCTTATAGAAGAACCTATAGAAGAACCTGCCCCAGAAGCGGATAAAGAAGCACAGGAAGAGCCGTGGACGCCAGAGGAGCCGGTCAAGGACATGGAAGAGCTGCCGATACCGCCGCTGCCGGAAGCGGAGGATGAAGTGGCAGAAGAACCGCTGGAAGAACCAGCTGAAGAGCTGGCCGGGGAAGAGAAGCCGGAGGAGGACATTCATCCGATACCGCCCGCGCCCGTCTCAGCAGACCCGGCTCATCCCGCACCAGTTGCGGAAACGGGGCCGGTGTATCAGTTCCCTCCGCTCTCGCTTCTTCATGCGGGGACGGATGCGGGACAGGGAGAGGCGGATGCAGGACAGAAGGCGGCACTCATCGAGTCGACGCTTGCCAGCTTCGGAGTCCGGGCGAAGGTGGTCCACTACAGCGTGGGGCCGACGGTGACGCGTTTCGAGCTCAAGCCGGAAATGGGCGTCCGCGTGAGCAAGATCGAAGGACTTTCGAATGAGCTCGCCATGGCGCTTGAGGCGACACATATCCGCATCGAAGCCCCGATCCCCGGAAAATCTGCGGTCGGCATCGAGATCCCGAATACGAAGGCGGCCTCTGTGCCGCTTCATGATGTGCTTGCCAGCGATGCTTTTCAGCATGGCAAGGGCCACATCCTTGTGGCCTTGGGAAAGGACATTACCGGGAAGACGGTCGTGACCGATCTGGCGAAAGCACCGCATCTTCTGATCGCAGGCTCGACCGGCAGCGGCAAGAGCGTGTGCATCAATTCCATCATCACGAGCATCATTTATCATAGCCGCCCGGATGAGGTGAAGCTCATGCTTATCGACCCAAAGGTGGTCGAGCTGTCTGTCTATAATGGCATCCCGCATCTGCGCACGGAAGTCGTGACGGATATGAAGAAGGCGCAGGGCACATTGAATTGGGCTGTCCGTGAAATGGAGGCCCGTTACCAGCTCTTTGCCGGGGCGAAGGTGCGAAATATCGAAGGGTATAATAAGCTGTATCCTGACAAAAAGATGCCCTATATTTTACTGATCGTCGATGAATTTGCCGACCTCATGAACGTTGCGGCCAAAGAAGTCGAAGTCCTGATCCAGCGTCTGACGCAGAAGGCGCGTGCCGCAGGCATCCATCTGATCCTTGCGACGCAGAGACCGTCAGCCGATGTCATCACCGGCGTGATCAAATCAAATATTCCGAGCCGTATCGCATTCATGGTCGAGTCGGGCCTCAATTCCCGCATCATTCTGGATGAGGGCGGTGCAGAATCGCTGCTCGGCAAGGGCGATATGCTCTTCAAGCAGGCGGGAGCGCTCAGTACTGTCCGTATCCAGGGGGCATTCATCTCGGACGAAGAGGTCGAGGATGTGGTGAACTATGTCAGGGCGGAATGCATCCGTCAGGAAAGCCATGTCGTCTATGAGCCGATCGATCTTTCTATCCCGGAAAAAACAGAGAAAGAGGACGAAATGGTCGAAGAGCAGGATGATCTCATGCCGGAGGCTTCGGAATGGGTGCTCGATACGAAGCGTGCTTCTGTCTCCGCTCTCCAGCGCCGATTCCGCATCGGGTATACCCGGGCCGGCCGTCTTATGGATACCATGGAGCGCCTCGGTATCGTAGGCCCTGCGGAAGGGGCAAAGCCAAGAGACATTCTTGTCGATAAGGAGCAGCTTTCTGATATTCTTGCAGGCGGGAAGAAGGAAGAGCCTTCGGACTAGAGAATCGGTCTGCACAAGTATGGCGTTTTCTGAAAAGAGCGCCATACTTGTGACTGCGGATCGGGGACCAGCTGCACATTTCCGCCGCTTCTCTGATAGAGCCTGTATCGAAATGAGGTGATCCATCTTGAAACGTCTATGCTCCGTCTTACTGTTTCTCCTGCTGGCAGGCGGTGCTTTTTGGGGGATTCTCCGCTATGCGAAGAATCTGGAAGCAGAGCGGCGCCAGGAACAGCATCCTGTGAGCAAAGTCGTCGTGCTGACGGATCTTTCACCGGATGTGCTTGATCCGGTGAAAGATGCTTTTTATAAAGAACAGGGGCTTGCTGTAGAGATCTCCTATGTATCTGGCGCAGATCTATTAAAGAAGACCTCTGCTGAGGAAAAGGCAGCGGATGTGGTGATCACCAGTCAGGATATCCTGATGCGGATGAAAGAGAACGGAGAGCTCGCAGCCTATTCATCCTCGCGTACGGATACGGCGCTGAATCTTTTCAAGGATGAAGAGGCGTATTGGACAGGTCTTTGGGTGGATCCCATCGTGTTTGCGGTGAATCCGGATTTTCTTAAGAAGCAGAAGACATTTTCCTATACGTGGGCAGAGGTCTTCACGAGGGAAGAGGCACAGCTTTCGATGACGGACTTCATCGCCGCCGAGATGTCGAAGGATCTCCTGATGTGTCTCATCGAGCACTTCGGGCCAGACTATGCGATGGAACTCTTGGGCAGGGCGCAGCAGCATCTTGTACAATATGGGAAGTATCTCTCTACGCCGTCCCGTATGGCGGCGATGGGAAAGTGCGACATCGGGATCTCCGGGCTGAATGAAGTCCTTCGCACGAAGCGGGAGAAAATGCCTGTCATGATCATTTATCCGGAGGATGGCGCTCCCTGGTACCTCTATGGGACAGGGCTTCTGGCAGAAAGCGCACATCCTGAGCGGGGCGAGCGCCTGATAGACTGGCTTCTTGACTCTGTGAAATATAAAAGCATCATGGAAAAGAACGGGAACTACTTCATCTATGTGAATGATGATGCGGCGGAGCCCGATGCGGCCGGCAATGAACTCGTTTTTTGGGAATTAGAAAAAAGATATCTGGATGAAGGCAGAAAGGATCTGCTGAATCTATGGGGAGAAAAAGTACGATTTGGAGGAACAAAGAAGTGACGAAGAAATTAGGATTTATCAGCCTGGGCTGCTCGAAGAACCTGGTCGATACGGAAATGATGGTGGGCATCATGGAGAAGGCCGGCTATGAACTGACCGAAGATCTGGCAGAAGCGCATGTCATCATCATCAATACCTGCACATTCATCGATCCGGCTAAGGAAGAGTCGATCCAGACGATTCTGGAAACAGCGGAATACAAGAAAACAGGTGTCTGTGAACGTCTTGTGGCTGCCGGCTGCCTCTCACAGCAGTACAAGGAAGCACTTGCGAAGGAGATCCCGGAAGTCGATATTTTCATCGGTACAGACTCCTGGCAGGATATTCTGGATGCCGTGAATGAATCCTATGCCAATGACGGGGAAAAGGTGTTTAAATTCGGTACCATTCCCTGCGCGAATGAAGAGCTCATCCCGCGTGCATCGCTGACGCCGAAATATACCGCCTATGTGAAGATCGCTGAAGGCTGCAGCAATGGCTGCACGTTCTGCTATATTCCCTACGTGCGCGGGCCGATGAGAAGCCGCCCGATCTCTTCCATCGTCCATGAAGTGAGACGTCTGGCAGCTGAAGGGGTGCGTGAATTCAATCTCATCGCGCAGGATCTTTCCTGCTACGGACGCGACCTAGGGACGAATCTGGCAAGCCTCCTTCGTGAGCTCGTTAAGATCGAGGGTGTGAAGTGGATCCGTCTTTTCTATCTCTATCCGACATACTTTGATGATGAACTCTTGGACGTCATCCTGCACGAAGATAAGATCTGCAAGTACGTGGATATCCCGCTCCAGCATATCAGCAATGCCGTGCTCACTTGTATGCACCGCCGCGATTCCTCGGAGAGCATCTATGCTCTTCTTCGCAAGCTCCGCGCTGCCAGACCGCGCATGACCATCCGCACGATGCTCATGGTCGGATTCCCGGGGGAGA
>FR879605.1:0-1950 GCA_000434475.1 Dialister sp. CAG:486 | reverse complement strand
CACGACGCTCATGGTCGGATTCCCGGGAGAGACAGAGGCGGATTTTCAGGAACTCTGTGACTTCATTCGGGAGATCAAATTCGACGATATGGGGGCCTTTACATTCTCCCCGCAGGATGGTACGCCTGCGGCGCGCATGACAGATCAGATCGATGAAGAGGTGAAGGAAGACCGCTACCATCAGCTGATGGCGATCCAGGCCGGGATTTCGGAAGAAAACAATGAACGCCTCATCGATACTGATGCGGAGGTCCTCGTCGAGGAAATCATCGAGGATGGTGAGGGACATAGACAGGCCAAGGGCCGTACGTCCTATCAGGCGCCCGAAGTCGATGGGAATGTGTATATCGACGACCCGGGAGATCTCAAGCCGGGCGATTTCGTGAATGTCCATATTATCGACGGATATGCGTATGATCTGATCGCAGAAGTGAAGGAGTAAAAGATGCAAGGTTCAGGTGGATGGGTTCAAGGCTCTCGGCGGCTTCGCCGCCAATAGTTAGGCAGGGCGATGCCCGAAAGCAGCATGCAGGCCACCAGTCACTTTTACCCCGATCCCTTTTCTTCCTACAGCCCATCAAGGAGGACATGCATGATCACTGAAATCATTACCACTGGCACCGAGCTCTTGCTAGGGGAGATCGATAACGAAAACAGTCGTTATCTGGCGGAGCTCATGAATGAACATGGATTCACTGTCGCCTTTATGACGACGGTGGGGGATAATCCGGAGCGGATGAGAGCGGCCTTTGCTACGGCACTCTCCCGAGCAGATCTTGTCATCACCTCGGGCGGCCTTGGCTCAACGCAGGGAGACATCACGAAAAAGATCGGAGCCGAGGTACTGGGACTTCCCTATGTTCTCTTTCCGGAAGAGGCAGTGCGTCTTGCCGCGTACTACAAAGAAAAGGGACGCCCCTATCTGCCCTCTCTTTCGCGCCAGGCGTGGTTTGCTGAAGGCGCGGAGCTCCTCAGAAATGAAGCCGGCTCTGCCAGTGGCTCTCTCCTTTCGCATCACGGGAAATTTCTGGTACACCTTCCCGGACCTCCTTTTGAGATGAAGAGGATGGCAGAAAAACACATGCTCCCCTCACTCAAAAAACGGTTGGGAGAGATGGGGACGATCCGCTCCATGATCCTGCCGATCCCCGAAAGGACGGAGGCGGAGATCGAAGAGACCATCATGGACCTCATCCTGGCGCAGGAAAATCCCACCATAGCCCTTCTTGCACGACCGGGGTATATCGCCCTTCGTGTGACGGCGAAAGCGGAAACGGCAGAGGCGGCCTATGCGCTGATGTCGCCGCTGGTGACAGAGCTCAGGAAGCGACTCCCCGTAGCTGACTATCACATTGAGCAGCATGTGCGGGAGGACCTCGTGGTTCTTCTGGAAAAGACGCATCTTTCCATAAGCGCTGCCGAGTCCTGCACTGGCGGTCTCATCGGAAAGCTGATGACGGATCTTCCGGGCAGCTCTGCTTATTTCAAAGGAAGTGCGGTCACATACTGGAATGAGGCCAAAGAAAATGTGCTGGGGGTCTCTTCGGAGACACTTGCCCGCTATACGGCAGTCAGCGGAGAAACGGCAAAAGAGATGGCAGAGGGCAGCCGCCGCCTGTATGCATCAGACATTGCAGTCTCGACGACAGGATACGCGGGTCCCGGAAGGGGGGAACGCGGCGAGCCTTCCGGCACCGTCTTCCTCGCTGTCTCCGGCGCATATGGTACAGAGGTATATGAAGAACATTTTCTGGGCTCGCGGAAGAGTGTCCGCTATGCTGCTGCAGAGAAAGCGATGTACTATGTGATGGAGTACATCAGGAAACGGATGGGGAAGTAAGCAGCAGGTGCTTTTCCCGCGCAGCATTTTCCGTGCATCAAAAAAGACACACTCGCTTTTTGATCAGCCCCTGTCAAGTTTATAAAGGAGAATATGGATGAAGCTGTTTT
>FR879604.1 GCA_000434475.1 Dialister sp. CAG:486 | reverse complement strand
CCATTTCGCATTTCTCATTTCTAATTTCTCATTCAAGCAGAGTTTTCATCCGCAATCAAAAGGCGACACGCCCCACAGGCCGCCCTCTCCCCCTAAACAAAAAAGCAGCAGACCTTCGTCTGCTGCTTCCTGCGAGCTATTTCACGATGCGGATCGAGAAATAATTTTTCTTTCCTTTTTTGATGATGATGAACTGGCCATTCGTATTCGGATGCGCGGAGATCGCTGCTTCCGTATCCTTCACTTGGATGCCATTCACGCGGATCGCGCCATTCTTCACATCTTCTCTGGCCTGCCGCTTGGACTTCTCTACGCCGCCTTCAACGAGCGCTTCGACGACATTGATGCTCTCTTCATGCACTTCGCCGCCCTTGGTATTGCGGAAAGCGCCTTCGATCTCCTCGCCGGAGAGTTCCTCGATATGACCGGAGAAGAGTGCCTGCGTGACCTTCTCTGCCTGCGAAAGGCCTGCCTCGCCGTGAACGAAGCGGGTGACCTCCTCTGCGAGCTTTCTCTGCGCGTTTCTACGCTCCGGATGCTCTGCGACTTCGGTCTCAAGCGCATCGATCTCCTCCTTCGAAAGGAAGGTGAAATACTTCAGGTACTTCACGACATCGCGGTCATCCTGATTGAACCAGAACTGATAGAATTCATAAGGCGAGGTCTTCTTCGGATCCAGCCATACGGCGCCGCCCGCCGTCTTGCCGAATTTCGTGCCGTCTGCCTTCAGCATCAGCGGGATGGTGAGGCCGTAGGCATCGTGCTTGTCCTCCATCTTGCGGATAAGGTCGACACCGTTCGTGATATTGCCCCACTGGTCCGAACCGCCGATCTGCAGCTGCACATCGTATTTGTCATAGAGCATCTTGAAATCGATGGACTGCAGGATCTGATAAGAGAATTCCGTGAAGGAGATCCCCGTATCGAGGCGAGATGCCACGACATCCTTGGCGAGCATCGTATTGATATTGAAAAGCTTGCCATAGTCACGAAGGAAATCCAAAAGGGAGATCTGCGACAGCCAGTCATAGTTATTCACCATCGTGAAGCCGTCCTCTCCAAAGAGCCGTTTCATCTGATTCGTCAGACATTCCGCATTGTGCTTGACCTGCTCCGCCGACTGGAGCACACGCTCCGTCTTACGGCCGGACGGATCGCCGATGGAGCCCGTGCCGCCGCCGATGACGATGACCGGATGATGCCCCGCCAGCTGGAAACGCTTCAGGATCATGAATGGGATCAGGTGCCCGATGTGCATGCTGTCCCCCGTCGGATCGATCCCGCAGTAGAGAGAGATCGATTTCTCTCCCACCAGCTTGTATAAACCCTCTTCGTCAGTCTGCTGATTCACAGCCCCGCGCCATTTCAGTTCGTCGATGATATTCATTCCTGCACCTCATTATAAATATAGTCTATGGCTACCATATTACCATAAATAAGGGGAAAAGGGAATGGAAAGAGGGAACGGGTTCAGGGTTCGGGGTTCAGGGTTATGGGTTAGCCCACGGGGGCGTGCTGTCCCTTGATTGTTGGCGAAAGATGGGGAAGCGGGTTCTACAGGTTCAGAGGGTTCAACGGGGGTGG
>FR879603.1 GCA_000434475.1 Dialister sp. CAG:486 | reverse complement strand
GGAATAACAGATCAGAGTCGGCAGATCGTTGTACTGGATGTTATGGGTAAAAAATGAAAATTTCTTCGATTTTTCCACAGAAGAATAAATAAAATTCATACGCAGAAGATGGCAATTTTATATAATTTACAAGCCATAATATATACTACAAGCTATAAATATAGCATATAAAAGTATTATACAAGCTATGAATTCGTGGTTATAATCACAGTCGAAACGTGAAAAAACGTTGCAGATCGTTTTCCTGCTTTCTGGCAGCCATGGAGCCGGGAAATGGGGAAGTATGAGAAAAAGGGATATCACCCAGCGGGCGATGTGGTACAGAAAGGGATAGCCATGATTGACTTAAATGATTTTATTGCGGTAGGACAGAATGCCATAGCACGTCGCGTGGTACAACAGTCGGATGCTTCCGATAATTACGATAATGATTTCAAAAGCCTGCTTGCTACACCGAGGCTGATCCATTGGGCGATCGATGCATCTATCAAAGCGATCGATCCCTATCTTCCCGATGACTATGCGAGCATCGGACTGTCGGTGAATTTTGTACATACGGCACCGACCAGCCTCGGCATGACGGTGACGGTCCATGCATCGGTCATCGCTTTGACGGACCATGATGTGACGCTCGAGGTCAAAGCGTGGGATGAGCAGGGAGAGATCGGTCACGGCCTCCACAAGAGAGCGATCGTACTCAAGCAGGCGGTCTTGGACAGGGCGGAAGAACGTACACGCCTGCTGCTGATCCGTCAGGCGAATGAAGAGATCAAGGGGATGAGATGATGGCAGTTTTACCGGATACGTTAGGCGGCGCACTGCTTCTTTCCGCCATTGATTTTTTACTGAGCTTTGTGTTTATTTCCTTCATCGGTGTGGTGCTCCATTTCTTCCCTCTGCTGAATAAGCTCGGAGAAGTGAAGGAAAGAAAGGATTGAGATCATGGATCAGTTATTTGTGACCTTGATGAGTGAGCTTTTGCATCAGACCGGACTTTTGGATCTGACTTTGGGAAATCTGGTCATGATCATTGCCGGATGTGTCCTGCTGTATCTGGGCATCATCAAGAAATACGAACCATTTCTGCTGGTAGGGATCGGCTTTTCCTGCATCGTGGCCAATGTACCGGGCTCGACACTGACTGCACCGGGCGGGCTTTTCTACTTTGCGTATCAGGGTGTGGAGCAGCTCATTCTGCCGCCGCTCATTTTTCTTGGCGTCGGCGCCATGACGGATTTCGGCCCCATGATCGCCAATCCTTCTCTCGTCATTCTGGGGGCGGCTGCGCATCTGGGCATCTTTGTCGCATTGATCGGCGCACAGCTCCTTGGATTCCATCTGGGAGAAGCAGCCTCGATCGGCATCATCGGCGGTGCGGATGGTCCGATGGCGATCTACACCACGATGAAGCTGGCGCCGCATCTCCTGCCGCAGATTTCTGTCGCAGCGTACTCTTATATGGCTCTTATGCCGCTCATTCAGCCGCCGATCATGAAGCTCCTCACGAATAAGGAGGAGAGGAAAATCATGATGAAGCAGCCGCGCTATGTGTCTCGTCTCGAGAAAATCGCGTTCCCGATCGTGATGGCGCTCATCGTCAATGTGTTCCTGCCGCCGGTCGCGCCGCTCATCACCATGCTGATGCTGGGAAATCTCCTGCGCGAATGCCTCGTCGTCGGCAAGCTGGCGGAAACGGCTGCCAATACCCTTCTCAATATGGTCACGCTGGTCTTGACGGTAGCCATCGGCTCGACCATGGCTGCGGATACCTTCCTCACGTCCTCGACCATCCTCATCATCTTCCTCGGCCTTGTGGCGTTTGCCTTTGGTACCGGCAGCGGCGTGGTCTGTGCCAAGCTCATGAATACACTCTCAGGCGGCCGTATCAATCCCTTGATCGGATCTGCCGGTATCGCCTCCGTTCCGATCGCCGCCCGCGTTTCCCACCTCGTGGGGCAGCAGGAAAGCCGCCGCGTCTTCCTTCTGATGCATGCGATGGGTCCGAACCTCGCCGGCGTCTTCGGCACCGCGATCTCCGGCGGCATTATGCTCGCACTTCTGGGAGGCTAAGGACTGGGGATTTGAGAAATGCGATTCAGGAAATTTTGATGGGGCTGATGTTGTGATTGCATCGGAGTTTCCTGGATCCGTTTTTCCTTAGTGAGCCAAAGTTTTCCTACTAAAATTTTTATTCGTAATTATAGATAAAATCTGTTGGAATATTCATCCTATTTTTGCTAGACTATTAACAGTATAAAAAGTAAATTCTATGATGTAGCGTCTTGATTAAGTACAGCAGGAAGAAAGTTAATAAACCAGTAGCATGAGGCTATCTGTGTTTGTTTTCTTTCTTCTTTTTTGTGGGGAGGTTTATTGTGATTCAATGGGGAGATTTTCTGATAGACCCGCGTGAAGGGGAAGATCTATGCCGCATGGCCGTTTTATTAGCTATGACTGTTGATCAAAAGATGGAAAGGGATTTGATCCTGCAATTACAGAAAAGGGGGATCAAAAGCGCTGCCACCACCGTGGCAGGATTTGGTATTTCTTCTCAAAGCAATATCATTCGCAGCGTAGTGAATTTATGCTTGAATACAAATATCATTGAAAGGAAACGGGAACATGTACATCCCGTAGCGCACTGTGTACTGGAAGTCACACAAAGCACAAGAGCTTCCGATGCGATCGGGCAGAATTTCTGTTTCAAAGCTGCTGTTGCTCGCAAAGGAAATCATTTCGCCCTAAGCTTTTATGGTAATCTGGCTATGCATGAACTTTCCGGCCATAAAACGATAGGGGTCGGTTTTCAAATCCTTGGAGATTGATTTTTACAATTTCATAAAGTATCTCAGTATAGCATAAAGGAATTGATTTTAGCAGAAAAGTATCAACACGATGATATCGTGTGCGTCTTTTCTGCTTTTTTTCTGCCTTAAGGGGGGTGTGCCAAAAGGCAGTGCATATGTTGTTTTCGTGAATAAGGAGGCTTTGAAATGACTAAATCAAGTGGTTTGGAATCTAAAAATGAAACGCCCATTACGAAGATGGGGAATGTGCTTCTCCGGTTATCTCTAAAGTACATGCCAGATGCGAGTATCTTTGCAGTGGCACTGACTTTTATCGCTTTTTGCCTAGGCATCGCACTGACGGATCAGGGACCGATGCAGATGGTTCAAAATTGGTACAAAGGGTTTTGGGAATTGCTTGGCTTTTCCATGCAGATGGCTTTGATTGTCATTACTGGCTCTTGCGTAGCCAATGCGCCTTTGGTCAAAGGTTGGATCAACCGTATTGCATCGATTCCGAAAAGTGCGAAGTCGGCTGTGTTTACGGTGACATTGGTCAGTGTTTTGGTTTCTTTTGTGCACTGGGGCTTATCCCTTATTGTAGGGGCCATCTTAGCGAAGGAATTAGCGAAGAATCTGCGAGATAAAAAGATTCCTTTCGAATATGGTCTGATGGCTGCTGGCGCGTATGTAGGGCAGATGACTTGGCAGGGTGTCCTGTCTTCTTCGGTGGGTCTCTTCATCGCAACTCCAGGCCATATCATGGAAGACTTGATCGGCGTAGTTCCTATGACGGATTACATGTTGAATCCGACAAATATCTGCGTCACCATCGCACTGGCTATCGGGCCTGCCTTTTTTGCGACGCTGCTTCTTCCTAAGAATCCATCAGACTATCAGCCACTGGATGAGGATGCGATCAAAGCGATTGAAAAGGAAGACCTGAAACTGCAGAAGCGTCCGTCCAAAGCTACGGTGGGAGATATTTTAAACTATAGCCCAATTCTGGCCTGGGCTTTGGGGCTACTTGGATTTATTTATATCTTCTATGCTTTCTATACCAAAGGCTTCAATGCGCTAGATTTTAACCTGTTAAATGCTATTTTCCTCTTCGGCGGTATTTTGCTTTATGGAAATATTGCGAATTATGTCATGGCAGTGAAAGATGCCGTGGGCGGTACGGCAGGTATCATTTTTCAGTTTCCTCTGTATGCCGGTGTCCTTGGCATTGTGAAATACTCCGGTCTGGTCATGGTTTTAGCCAATGGGATCGCAGCAGTCAGCACAGAAAGTACTTTCTATCTGTGGACTTTCTTATCCGCCGCGATCGTAAATATGTTTGTTCCTTCCGGTGGTGGGCAGTGGGCTGTACAGGGGCCGGTGGCTCTGGAATCGGCCAAAATGATGGGAGCCGATTTGGTAAAGACCGCGCTGATGGTGGCATATGGGAATTGCTGGACCAATATGGCACAGCCATTTTGGGCGATTGCTCTTCTGGGAATAACGGGTCTTAAGGCGAAGGATATTATGGGATATTCTATCGGCATCATGATTTTATCAGGCTTCATTTTTTTCGCAGCCGCGTTGTTATGAGATAGGCGTGGCTATTCACCAGAATAGATGGTGAGAAATCAGATAAGGGATATTCTCTCTTGTCTCGCGATAGACGATCCGTCACAGTAACTACCAACCGCGAGTAAGCAGGAGCATTAGGTTATGATTGAACAGGAGAAGAAAAATGGAACACTTTGAATTCATGGAAACAACGATTTCAAAAGTACACCAGGCATATTTGGATGGTTCTTTGACAGCCGTTGAGCTGATGAAGTTCTATTTACAGCGGATCGAAGCCTATGATAAGAAAGGACCGGCAATCAATTCGATCATTTGTGTCAATCCGAACATTTTGGAAGAAGCAGCTGCAGCAGATGCTTATCTGAAGGAACATCATGCTTTAAAAGGTCCCCTGCATGGGATCCCGGTGATGCTGAAAGATAATTTCAATACCAGTGACATGCCTACCACAGCAGGCTCTATTGCATTGAATGGATGGGTACCGACAGAGAATGCTTTCGTAACAGAAAAATTGAAACAGGCAGGGGCATGCATTTTGGCGAAAACTAATTTACATGAATTTGCGATCTGGGGTGAAACGATCAGTTCGATCTTAGGACAAACAGTCAATCCTTATGATCTGACAAGAACTCCTGGGGGATCTTCCGGCGGTACAGGTGCTTCTATTGCAGCGAATATTGGGATTATCGGAATGGGGACGGATACGATCAATTCCGTTCGCTCTCCTGCTTCGGCCAATAGTCTGGTCGGGATCCGCCCGACCATCGGACTGGTATCGCGCGCTGGGATTATCCCCTATTCTCTGACACAGGATACAGCAGGTCCTATTTGCCGCACAGTAGAAGATGCTGTGCGGACCTTGGATGTCATTGTCGGCTACGATGAGAAGGATGCAGAAACGGCATGGAGCGTAGGGCAGAAAAGAGACAGCTACATCGACCATTTACAAAAAGATGGCATGGAAGGAAAGCGGATCGGGATACTCAAAAGTTTATTTGGAAAAGAAAAATGCAATGAATCTACCAATCAAGTGATTGAAACTGCATTGCAGGTATTTAGAGATCACGGGGCGACCTTGGTCGAGGTGGAAAACCAGATCGACCAGCCGTATCTGAATGAGGAAGTATCGGTACACCTCGATGATTTCTGCCATGATCTTAACAGCTATCTGGAAACATTACCTCCCCAATGGCCCGTTCACTCTATGAAAGATATTTTGGACAAGGGACTTTTCCATCCATTCTCGGAAGGAAATATGAGAGATGCTATGACACGGCAGGTGGGGAGTCCTCGTTATTTAGAAAAAATGTATAACAAAATTGCCGTACGCCGGGAAGTCATGAAAATCATGGCAGACTTGCACTTGGATGCCATGGTCTATCCCCACCAGCAGCAACTGGTGTGCAAAATTGGCAGCAATCAGCTGCAGAGAAATGGCGTGCTTTGTTCATCAACAGGTTTCCCGTCCATTTGCGTCCCTGCCGGATTTGCCCCCTCACCAGAGGCACCGATTGGAGTTCCTGTCGGGATGGAAATCATTGGGCGGCCATGGAGCGAACCGGTGCTCATTGAAATTGCTTACAGCTTTGAACAACATTCCCATTTCAGAAAAATGCCTGTATCCACGCCGGCCTTGGAAGACTGAGTGCGGACTGAACAGATCAGGAATACCTTCTCCTATCTAAACCAAATGGAGCGTATTCTTGAAGTCCTTGATATAGTGCCTGGAGACGGGCACTTTTTCTCTGGGGTAATGGGCAAGCGTCAGGAGAAGGGTGCCATTGTCCTGATTCTGGATTTCCTGGATCATGGAAAGGTTCACGATGTAGCCCTTGTGCGTGCGGAAGAAGCCTAGGGGGAAGAGGAGAGACTCGATGTCGCGGAGCGTCATCTTCGACTCGATGATCCCGCTCGTCGTATAGAAGAGAGAGCGGTCGGATTTCTCGGTGGAAATCAGGACGATTTCCTGCGCGAATGAGGAATTAGGAATGAAGGTGGCGGCTTCGCCGCGTATATATGGGGCGATGCCCGAAAGCGGCATTTCAGTCACCAGCCCCTAATCCCTAATCCCTAGCTACTAGTCACCAGTCACCAGTCACTAGCTCCCAACCCCCCTTTCCTCTTACCGCCCCTATTTGTTATGATAGGGAAGAAACAACAACAATAATAATGAAAACCTGTATACTTATATACTTATTTCTGTACAACCCTATTTTTATTGAAAGGAAGTCCATTCATGTTAGAAATCAAACCATGCAATAAGAACTGGCACACCAGAGGAGACGATACCGCAGCACGCATTGCAGCTGCCGCTCCGTATGCAGAGGGAAAGATCGTTGACGCAGCCAATACCGTCAAAGTCCTTGAAGCGGTCCTTCGCCCGGGCGATAAAGTCAATATCGAAGGCGATAACCAGAAACAGGCGGATTTCCTCGCGAAAGAGCTCTGCAAGGTGGATCCGTCCAAAGTGCATGATCTCCATATGATCCAGTCCACCCTCTCCATTCCGGAACATCTGGACGTTTTTGATAAAGGCATCGCGAGAAAGCTGGACTTCGCTTATGCAGGCAGCCAGGGCAAGCGTCTGGCGCAGATGGTCCAGAATGACGGTGTCGAACTCGGCGCTATCCATACCTACCTTGAAATGTATTCCCGCTACTTCATCGACCTCGTGCCGAGAGTTTCCCTCGTCTGCGCTGACTATGCGGATGCAGCCGGCAACATTTACACCGGCTTCTCCACCGAAGACACCCCGGCGATCGTCGAAGCGACGAAATTCAATCAGGGCATCGTCATTTTCCAGGTCAATCAGATCGTTGACAAGCTCCCGCGTGTCGATATCCCGGCTGACTGGGTCGACTTCGTCATCGAAAGCCCGACACCATACATGCTGAACCCGCTCTTCACCAGAGATCCGGCAAAGATCTCGAATGAACGTATCCTAAAGGCTATGATGGCGATCCGCGGCATTTACGAAGAATACGGCGTCAAAGTCCTGAACCACGGCGTCGGCTTCGATACCGCTGCTGTCGAGCTGCTGCTCCCGACCTTCGGTGAATCTCTGGGACTGCGCGGCAAGATCTGCACCCATTGGGTACTGAATCCGCATCCGACCCTGATCCCGGCCATTGAGACCGGCTGGGCGCAGGCCATCTACTCCTTCGGCTCGGAAGTCGGCATGGAAGAATACATCAAAGCCAGAAGCGACGTTTTCGCTGTCGGCCCGGATGGCACCATGCGTTCAAACCGTGCCTTCTGCCAGGCTGCCGGTCACTATGCCGCTGATATGTTTATCGGCTCCACCATGCAGATCGACCGCTTCGGCAACTCTTCCACCGCGACCAAGAACAATGTCGCAGGCTTCGGCGGCGCTCCGAACATGGGCTGCGATGCCAAAGGCCGCCGTCATGTCACTCCGGCATGGAAAAAAGCGGGCGAAGAAGTGGCGAACCGCTACGAACTCATGGGCGACCGCAACCGCGGCAAGAAGCTCGTCGTCCAGATGATCACGACCGTCTCTGAAAAAGGCTTCCCGGGCTTCGTCGATCAGCTCGACGCCGTCGCTCTGAAGAAGAATGCAAACCTTGATCTCGAACCGATCATGATCTACTCCGATGACCTCACCCACATCGTTTCCGAAGTCGGCATCGCTTACCTCCACAAGTGCCACAACATGGAAGAACGCATGAATGCGATCCGTGCGGTAGCAGGCAAGACGGAAGTCGGCAAGCTCGAAGATCCGGAGATCACCAAGAAGCTCAGAAAGGAAGGCATCGTCAAGCTGCCGGAAGATTTCGGGATCGATCCGTCTCAGGCGACACGCGACCTCCTCGCTGCCAAGAATATGAAGGACCTTGTGGACTGGTCCGGCGGTCTTTACAACCCACCGGCTAAGTTCAGAAACTGGTAATGACAGCATGAAAAAGGGTCTGTGAAGAAATGAATCCCCATTTCTTCACAGACACCCCCATCACCAGTCACTAGTCACTAGTCACTCGAGGCTCCCAATCCCTAGCCACTAATCATCCCTGCTTTCAAACTTCAGGGTTAGCCCTAGGGGCGTGCCGCCCTTGGATTGAGCGAAAGAGGGTTCAAGGTTCAAGGTTCAGGGTTCAGGGTTCAAGGTTCAAGGTTGAGGTGGCGGCTTTGCCGCGAATATATATGGGGCAATGCCCGCTTGAGGCGTTAGAAGTGAGACATCAGAAGTCTGATGTCTGATGTCTCCTAGTCTCCCCGTCTCTTAGTCTAATCCCTAATCCCTAGTCCCTAATCCCTAGTCCCTAGTCCCTAGTCACCAGTCACCAGTCACCAGTCACCAGTCTCCTGCATCGTCAGCGCCTTTGCCGTTCCATTGGCATCGAAGATGGTGATGCGGTTCTTTCCGCTTTCCTTGGAGGTATAGAGCGCGTTATCGACCCTCTTGTAGAAGCTCTGCTCAAGCTCGCCAGGGCGGGCAATGGTGACACCGAAGCTGGCGCTGACGGGGGAATCGTCCGGGAGGACATGGGCGTGGAGAAGGTCATCCTTCATGTGGATGGAGAGCGTCTCCGCCGTTTCCAGCGTGGAGCCGGGAAGGATGATGAGGAATTCATCACCGCCCCAGCGGCCGGCGTAGCCTCTGCCTGCGGTGTGCTTCTTCATGAGATCGGCAAGGGTGCGGATGACGGCATCGCCGATGGAGTGGCCATAGGTATCATTGATCTCCTTGAAATGATCGAGATCGATCATGATGGCAGACAGCGGCATCCCGATCCCCGCATTGTTTTTGACGTACTGGGCGAGGTACTTTTCCATCGCACCGCGATTGAAAAGACCGGAGAGGCTGTCGTGGGTCGCAGCGAATTGGAGAGCGTCCTTCGTCTCTTCCAGCTCTTTCATGGCGGTGCTGACGAAGGTCGCCATCTGCAGGAGATGGGACATGTGCTGCGTCAGGTGGACGGGGTTATAGGAGACATCCTTTTGCTGCGCCTCTTCTGCTTCGCGGAAGACGACGACATTTCCCGTCAGATGGGCGGCGACGAGACGCTGCCCGGCGCGGTATATTTCTCCATGGGCGTAGATGCCGAAGGAAGGGGTGACATGGTTGTAATTGGCAAGGACGTCGCCGAGGTTCTTATTGAGGAACTGGTAGCGCGCGGCGCAGGAGAGAATGTGCGCGCTTTCGCCTCCGAATTCATGCATTTGCTCCCAGATCTTCTTCGTTTCTGCGAGCATCAGCTCCGGGTCGCCGTAGGAAAGGCGCATCTCTGTACCGACGGCGCAGCGGATATTGAAAAGGATGCCGCCATCGAGCGTGCGTCCCTGCGGCAGGTGTGCATGGACATAGCCATCCGCCAGCTGGAGCAACGGAAATGGGAGCGACTGCTCCTGAAAATCAGGGGTGTGGATGTATTTATCGTAGTAGTAGACCGCAGGTTTGTGGTCGAGCTCTTTGATGATCATAGGGCCGTCCATCGCGGTCACGGTCAGGGGACGAGAGAGCGGGCGGAAGCCCAGGACATGGTTGAGCATGATGGAGATATCGCCTGTATAGACGCGAAGGACCAGCCCGGCCGTTGAGATGTATTTCTTGGAAAAGACATAGGTATGGTTCGGCCAGGTCTGTGAATCCGCGAGTGCGCCCCAGACGGGAAGCGTCGATGGCAGCTCGTGCGTCAGTACGTTCAGGAAGGGCGAGAAGTCGGAAAAACGGTGATCGCTCTGGGAGGCCAGGATCTCAATGCCGCAGAGGGGCCGGGAGATCTTATTGATCTCATCCATCACGGCCCATCCGACAGCGTCCTCCTTCCCCGGCGCATGGTCGAAGCAGATCGTGTGGATATATGTTTTTTCGAAGACTTCGAAAAGGATGATGATCTTTTCGGTGCGGTTCACACCCTGTTCGATGCATACGCTGCTTGTCATCCCGGAAATCTCCGCCTCCGGAAAGGATAGAGACAGTGCATCCACCATCTTCTGAAGGCCATCTTTCTTCGTGTAGGCGGTGAAGATGGAGATCAGAAGGGAGCATCCGGACGCGCCAAGGGAACGAAAGGCACGGATGACGCCTCCGATCTCGGAGGGCTTGGAAATGGTATATGAGTACGGTTTCATAAGGGCTCCTTCTTTGGAAAAATAGGGTTTCAGGGTTAGCCCGTGGGGCGTGCTGTCTCTGGATTATGAATGAAAGCTCTGCTCGAATGAGGAATGAGGAGTGAGGAGTGAAGGTAGCGGCTTCGCCGAGATCCTTCGGCTCAGGTCGCAGCTGTTCT
>FR879602.1:4098-8041 GCA_000434475.1 Dialister sp. CAG:486 | reverse complement strand
GAAGAGCGGGTGCGGACGGTTCGGGCGGCTCTTGAATTCCGGATGAGCCTGGGTGGCTTCAAAGTACGGATGATCCTTGAGCTCGATCGTTTCGACGAGGCGTCCGTCCGGGCTGGTGCCGCAGATGACGAGGCCTGCTTTTTCAAGCTCCGGACGCAGGGCATTGGAGACTTCGTATCTATGGCGATGACGTTCGTAGACGATCTCCTGACCGCCGTAGAGTTCTCTAGCTTTGCTACCTTCCTTGAGCTTGCACGGATAGATGCCAAGGCGCATGGTGCCGCCTTTTTCGGTGACGTCTTCCTGGTCTGGCATGAGGTCGATGACAGGGTACTGGGTATCCGGGATGAATTCGGAGGAGTTTGCGCCGGTCATGCCGCATACATTTCTGGCAAATTCAATGACGGCGCACTGCATACCGAGGCAGAGGCCGAGGAACGGGATCTTATTGACGCGCGCATATTTGATGGTGTCGATCTTGCCTTCGACGCCGCGATAGCCGAAGCCGCCGGGGACGACGATGCCGTCGATGCCCTGGAAGACTTCGCGAAGATCCGGTTTCTCTTCTTCGAGGACTTCAGAATTGATCCAGTGGACTTTGACTTTGTTGCCGAAGGCGTAGCCGGCATGGGACAGGGATTCGACGACGGAGAGGTAGGCGTCATGGAGTTCGACATATTTCCCGACGAGAGCGATGTTGACCTCTTTTTCGGAGGAAACGATGCGGTCCACCATCGCTTTCCAGTCTTCCATGTCGCACTTGGTGTCTTCCATACCAAGCTTCTGGAGGACGATGTGGTCGAGGCCTTCTTCCTGCAGAAGGAGCGGTACTTCATAGATGCTCTTGGCGGTGAGATTATTGATGACGGCTTCCGGCTCTACGTCGCAGAACATACCGATCTTTCTCTTCATATCCGGAGAGAGTGCCTTCACGGTACGGCAGACGATGACATCCGGCTGGATGCCGATGGATCGCAGCTCCTTGACGGAGTGCTGGGTCGGCTTTGTCTTGAGTTCGTCAGCGGCTTCGATGTATGGTACGAGTGTGACGTGAATATAGATGACGTCATTTCGATTCGGTACGTCTTTCTTGACCTGACGGATGGCTTCGAGGAATGGCAGGGACTCGATATCACCGACGGTACCGCCGATCTCCGTGATGACGATGTCTGCATTGTCATTTCTGCCGACACGGAGCACGCGGTCTTTGATCTCGTTCGTGATATGCGGGATGACCTGAATGGTGGAGCCTAAGTATTCGCCCTTTCTTTCTTTGTTGATGACTGCCTGATAGACCTTGCCTGTGGTGACATTGGATGCCTTGGACAGATTTTCATCGATGAATCTTTCGTAATGACCGAGATCCAGATCGGTTTCCGCGCCGTCATCGGTAACGAAGACCTCGCCGTGCTGGTACGGGCTCATGGTGCCCGGGTCGATATTGATGTAAGGATCGAATTTCTGAATGGTGACTTTGTAGCCTCTGTTCTTCAGCAGTCTGCCCAGGGATGCAGCGGTGATGCCTTTGCCCAGGGATGAAACGACGCCGCCTGTTACGAAGATGTATTTTGTCATGGGACCTCCTTTGAGATAGGGTGGATGGGAAGAGTGACTGGTCGCTGGTGACCAGGAAATGAGCTGTGATAGGTTCGAAGGTATGGTGCGGCGCATCCTATGACGCCGCGAAGCATTTGAATCTGTGAAGCCTATCCTTTCCTTACATTTTTTCCGGAGCGGTAATGCCTAAGATAGTGAGGGCGTGGACCAGGACGTACTGGACGGCGGTGATGAGACCGAGGCGCGCCTGCGTGACTTCGCTGTCTACACCAAGGATACGGCATTCTCTATAGAAATGATGGAAGAGGGCTGCCAGCTCGTACGCATATTTGGCAATACGCTGCGGAGCTCTTTCTTTCGCGGCTCCATCGACGAGCTGGTGATAGTTTTCCATCTTTTTGATCAGATCCATTTCACATTCTTCTTTGAGGCAGGTGAAATCGACGCCGGTGAACTGGGGATCCCAGGTGACCTTGGCTTCCTTCGCCTGACGGAAGAGGCTGTGAATGCGGGCATTCGCATACTGGATGTAATAGACCGGGTTATCGCTGGACTGTTTCTTGGCCAGGTCGATATCGAAGTCCATCTGGGAGTCCAGTGTGCGGGCACAGAAGAAATAGCGCGCTGCATCGGTGCCGACTTCTTCCATCAGCTCGCGCAGCGATACGGCCTGTCCAGTACGCTTGGACATTTTGACCGGCTGTCCGTCGCGGAGAAGTGTCACCATCTGGAGCAGCATGATCTCGAAATCATCCGGGTTGTAGCCCAAAAATTTCATGGCTGTCTTCAGACGGATGATGTAGCCATGGTGATCCGCTCCCCAGATATCGATGAGCTTGTTGTAGCCGCGGCGGATCTTATTTCCTACATAGGCGATATCGGAGCAGAAATAGGTCGGCACGCCATTCGTGCGGATGACCACGCGGTCCTTGTCATCGCCGTTCTTTGTGGTGCGGAGCCAGAGAGCGCCGTCCTTCTCGTACATATTGTCTTCGTCCTTCAGGACTTTGAGCGCTTCATTCACCTGATCCGGATAGAGAGATCTTTCGGAGAACCAGTTGTCGAAGTCGACGTGGAATTCCTGCAGATCCTTCTTGAGGTCGGCGAGCTTTTCCTGAAGGCCGAGCTCTTTGAAGATTTCCAGACGTTCTTTCTCATCCATATCGAGGTACTTCTTGCCATCCTTGGCAAGGATATTCTTCGCTGTATCGATGATATCCTGTCCATGGTAGCCGTCTTCCGGGATCTCAGCATCCAGACCGCAGAGCTGGAGATAGCGTGCATTGATGGATTCCGCCAGATGATTGATCTGGTTGCCGGCATCATTCACATAGTATTCCGACAGTACATCATAGCCGGCCGCGCGCAGCAGATTCACCATCGCCGAGCCATAGGCAGCGCCTCTGGCGTGTCCGATGTGGAGAAGGCCGGTCGGATTTGCCGAGACATACTCGACAAGGATGCGGTCTTTTTTATTTTTCGGCAGATCCCCGTAGGAAGGGCCAGCCTTCAGGATCTGCTTCAGCTCGCTGTACACCGTATCTGCGGCAAGGTAGAAATTGATGAAGCCGGCACCCGCGATCTCCGTCCGAGTGACCAGCGGTGTGTCCAGATGCTTCACGATGGATTCTGCGATCATGCGCGGTGCTTTGTGCGCTGTTCTCGCCCACTGCATAGCCGCATTGGTGGAATAATCGCCAAATTCCTTGGATTTCGGCACTTCCAGACGCTGTACAGCTGCGTAATCGCCCTCCGGCAGTTCACCGGCAGCGATAGCTGCCTCTTTCGCTTTCTCAATGATTTCTTTCAGTTCTTCTCTGACTTCCATGAATCCTCCGGATCCTCCCGAACTTCTACAATAATTTCATTCAAATGGTTAAACAGGCCTTTCAGCTCCACATCATAGGAAAGGCGCATACGTCCCTTCCCCGCCTCGATCGAGTCTTCGATCTCGCGCGTCACAACGTAGATATCCATCGTGCCCATCGGGGTCTCGTACAGGGAGTGGTTCTTCTCTCCGATGCGGTAGACCTGCTCCTGCAGGAAGCTGCCGTCTCGGATGAGGCGCACGTGGTCTTTGTGGATCTCCAGCGTGGTCGTCGTCCCTTCCATGCCGGCCAGCTTGGTCTCCTCATAGGAAACGTACTTCATACCGTCCTTCTCGCCATAGATGCCCGGCGTTTCCAGGGTGATTTTCTCATCCTTTCCCGCCTCATTCCGTTGCAGAGAAGTGACATTGATGATGACCTTTTTTTCCAAGACTGACCGCCCCCTTTGTTCTATTTATAATCCTATTTATTATATCATAGAAAGCCGCCTTTTCTAAGAGCTTCTACGAATTTCCATGACTACTTATTGTAGCGTAGTTTTCGGCGGCGGTCAAGGA
>FR879602.1:1914-4007 GCA_000434475.1 Dialister sp. CAG:486 | reverse complement strand
CAGGGTTCGGTGTTCAGGGTTCGGGGTTCAGGGTTCGGGGTTCAGGGTTCGGGGTTCAGGGTTCGGGGTTCAGGGTTGTGGTGGCGGCTTCGCCGCAAGTATAAATAGGGCAATGCCCTAAGATAGTGGGTGATGCGGTATCCTAGCATCGTCATTCCGAGCGAAGCGAGAAATCTTTGTCATTTGCGGTCAGGCGGTCGATATCAGAGAATCCCAAACGAGAAACCTGCTTATCCGCAGACCTTCGGGCATCGCCATTATTTATACTCTATGGCGCTTCTATATTCTGATGCGCCGCACCGCCATTTCGCATTTCTCATTTCTAATTTCTCATTCAAGCAAAGCTTTCATCCCCAGTCAAGGGGGCAGCACGCCCCACAGGCTAGCCCTGAACCTTGAACCCTTCCCCTCAATACAAAATCCCGCCGGAGTGACTCCGACGGGATCTTTTCCCCATTATACTTCTGCCTTTTTCCCGATGCGGCGTTCCTTATACGCTGCGAGTCTGGCATCGCGGATCTCGAGATGTCCGAAGTATTTCTTCGTCTCAGAAACGATGACGCCCGAAAGCCCGAGAAGGGCGATGAGGTTTGGAATGGCCATGAGGCCGTTTACGATATCAGCCAGCGCCCAAATGGCTTCCAGCTTCAGGAAGACTGCGGAAGCCAGCACGGCGATGTAGCACACGCGGTACACAGGGATAGTCTTCGTGCCGAAGAGGTATTCCCAGCAGCGTTCCCCATAGTAGTTCCAGCCGATGATGGTGGTGAAAGCAAAGAGCGTTAAGGAGATCGTCAGAAGGAAGGGAGCGAAAGCACCGTAGGTGGACGCAAAAGCCGCCTGCGTGAGCTCGGCGCCATTGAGCTCTCCCAGCCACTGGCCGGACACGATGATGGTGAGGCCGGTCATGGTGCAGATGATGATGGTATCGATGAAGGTGCCTGTCATGGAGATCAGTCCCTGCTCGGCCGGCCACTTGGTCTTTGCTGCCGCCGCTACGATCGGCGCAGAGCCGAGACCGGACTCATTCGAGTACAGGCCGCGGGCGATACCGCTTCGAAGGACGAGCATGACGCCGGCGCCTGCGAAGCCACCAGCCGCTGCGGTACCATTGAAGGCTCCGTCGATGACGAGAGCGATCGCATGCGGCAGTTCACCCGCATTGAGACCGAGGAAGATCACAGTGACGATGAAATAAACGACTGCCATCGCCGGAACGATCTTGGAGGCTGTCTTGGAGATCGATTTCAAGCCGCCAAAGGTGATGATCGCGACAAGAACCGTGATGACGGCGCAGGTGATGTAGGTGGAGACTCCGAATCCTGCCTGCACGGAAGCCGTGATCGCATTCATCTGCGTGGTCGTACCACTGCCGAGCATGGCCGTCATGATGCCGAAGATGGCGAAAGCGACAGCGAGAGGCTTCCATTTCTTGCCAAGACCCATTTCGATATAGTACATCGGGCCGCCGGCAATATTGCCCTGGTCATCCACCCCTCTGTACTTGACCGCAAGGCAGCCTTCCGCATACTTGGTCGCCATGCCGAAGAAAGCGGCAAGCCACATCCAGAAGAGCGCGCCCGGGCCGCCGAGCTTGATCGCCGTCGCTACGCCGACGATATTTCCCGTGCCGACCGTCGCAGCGAGTGCCGTGCAGAGCGCCTTGAAGCTGTCGATGTCGCCATCGCCCTTGTTTCTCGCAAAGAAGATCAGCTTCAGCGCGCGCGGCAGTTTCAATACCTGCAGGAGCGAGAGCCGGCAGGTCAGCAGTACCCCGGTGCCAACGAGAAGCACCAGAAGCCATGGCCCCCACACGAGCCCGTCGATCTGGTTCAAAATATCTGTCATCATGTTTCCTCCTATTTTCCCTTTCTCTGAAAAGAGTGAGCTACCCAAAGGGTCGCCTGTGAACCTAAGGAAACGCTGATTAAATCGCAGAGTCAGATTTCATAAGAATTTTTATACACTGCTTCGTCATTATTCTCCTTAAATAGCGCGCTATTCGCGTCGAATCATTCCTTGCATTTTATAAAAATTCAAGAATTAAATCTGGCAACGATTTAATCAGTGTTTCCCTAAAAAGCCGGTTCTGT
>FR879602.1:0-1888 GCA_000434475.1 Dialister sp. CAG:486 | reverse complement strand
AAAAGCCGGTTCTGTATAAAATAAAAACAGAACCGGCTTCATGAGCTTTCCTCATGAAATCGGCTCTGTCCTTTGGCCTGAGAGATTACAGCGTTTCCGCCTATGCCCCTTCGGCTCTCATTGAAGAGATCTCCAGAGATCTGTCCCCATGAAGTTTCGTGTTCACTGAACGCCTGATAGTGTTACTCCTTCGGCAGCCTCGGGCATGGCCCTCGGTCTTTTTCCCCATGGATCATCCAAGTCAGTATAGAGTTGTTATGCTTGTTATTTGGAAATACGGAGCGCCTGATCAGAAGGTCATCGATGAGATGCACCATTTCAGATCCATTCCGCACTTACCGGCTTATTCCATTTCCGCATCCTTCTCTGTCGCATTGACAGCCACAGCGACCGCTGCGTCGCCGGTGATATTGAGGCAGGTACGGAACATGTCGAGCACACGATCGATGCCGGCTACCAGTGCCAGCCCTTCGAGCGGCAGACCGACAGACTGCAGGACCATCGCCAGCATGATGAGACCAGCGCCCGGTACGCCTGCGGTACCGATGGAAGCCAGTGTTCCGGTCAGGACGATCATGATCATCTGATCAAAGGTCAGCGGGATACCGAAGACATTCGCGATGAAAAGGGAACAAACGCCCATGTAAAGAGCCGTCCCGTCCATATTGATGGTCGCGCCCAGCGGAAGGACGAAAGAAGCGATATCTCTCTTGACCCCCAGCTTCGTCTGGACATTTCTCATATTGACAGGAAGCGTACCGGCAGAAGAGCAGGTGGTGAAGCCGATCGCCATAGCTTCCGACATGCCGCGGAAGAATGTGAGCGGATTCATGTGTGCAGAGACACCGGCAAGCGTCGAGTATACACCGATGGCATGGATGCAGCAGCCGATCGCCATACAGAGGATGACCGATAAGAGCGGAAGCAGCACCTTCGGGCCATTCATGACGACGACCGGAAGCAGCAGGCAGAAGACGCCGATCGGTGCAAGACGCATGATCATGGCGATGATCTTGTAGCATACCTCAGCCATCGCATCGAAGAAGGAGATCAGGATCTCCGCACGCTTTCCGCCGACGGAAATGATACCCGCCCCGATGAAGAGCGCAAAGATAATGATCGGAAGGATGTCCGCCTTCGCCATGGAAGCGATCGGATTCGACGGGATCATTGCGACAAAGACCTGCATGATCGACGGCGCTTCCTTCACCTTCGGTGCTTCTGCCGTCGGCAGAGCCATGCCGATGCCCGGCTCGATCGCCATAGCGACGGCAAAGCCGATCACGATCGCGATCGCTGTCGTCACCATGTAAATGACGAGTGTCTTCACTCCGATGCGCCCCAGCTTCTTCATATCCCCCATGGATGTCATGCCCACGATGAGAGAACAGAAGACCACCGGAACGATCATCATTTTGATGAGATTGATAAACATGGTGCCGATCGGCGCGATCCACATCTTGACCGGAGCCGCCGCACCCTCTCCCAGCATCAGTCCTACCACCACAGATAAGACCAATGACAGGAAAATTTGAATAGACAGATTCATTTCTTCCCTCCTGCACCAGAGCGGCCGCCCCATGGACGCCATTGCCCTGACCTATTAAAATCAATGACTACATTATAGGCGCATCCATGCTTAATGACCAATAGATTTGTGAAATCATCCATACATTTTCATGTAATTTGCAATCCGATGTTTAATAAATTATATGATTTCATTCTCTTATATTTTATATTATATAATTTTTGCTATTTTTCTATATTTTTCATTTTTTATAATCATTTGTTTATTGATGTATACGCTCACAATAGTTGGTGTGTATGCTTGTCTCGCCTCAGGGGTAATGCCATTAAGTTAAGGAAATCGTTAGCTACGTAACGTCTT
>FR879601.1 GCA_000434475.1 Dialister sp. CAG:486 | reverse complement strand
TATTTTCGTCCAATGCTTCGTCATAACCCACCTTAAATAGCTCGCTATTCGCGGCGGCTTATTCCTCGCCTTGCATGAAAGTACAAGAGCCAAGTCAGACAACGATTTAATCAGTGTTTCCCTAAGCGCCGCGGAGATTTGAAATTAGCGGTTTTCTCGTATCGAAAACCTAATCCCTAGCCACTAATCCCTAGCTACTAATTTTTAGTCACCAGTCACTCATCCCTGATTTCTAGGGCTACCCCCAAAAAAACATTAAACCATCATTTAATACATTCCATTATACCAAAGAGGACGAGCTATGGATGAAAAATTGAAAGAACTGGACGCGCTTTTCGATTTCTTCCGTGAGATCGACAAGGAGAAGCTGATCGAGAGGAAGACGTATGTGACAGGTGCGGTGCGCTGGGAGAACGATGCGGAGCATGCCTGGCACATGGCGCTGATGACGGTGCTTCTTTCTGAGTATAGCAATGAGCCCATCGACGTCTTGAAGACGGTGACGATGCTGCTCATTCATGACCTCGTGGAGATCGATGCGGGGGATACGTATGCCTACAGCGGCGTGTCGAAGGAAGAGCAGCACGCAAAGGAAGAGAAAGGGGCGGCGCGTATCTTTGGGATGCTGCCGAAGGAGAAGGGCAGGAAGCTCTATGATCTTTGGCAGGAGTTTGAGGCCGGTGAGACGGCGGAGGCGCGCTTTGCTCACACGATGGATAATATCCAGCCGATGATGCTGAATGACTACACGGATGGGAAAGCATGGCAGCAGTTCGGTGTATCGCTTTCCAAGATCTATAAAAGAAATGAGTTGACGCCGAAGGGCTCCCGCGTCCTTTGGCACTATGCGAAGGAGAGGATCCTTGCGCCGAATGTGGCTAAGGGAAGGATCCGGGACGAATGAGAAACCGCCCGTTAGGGGGATAGGCCGCGGAAGACAGCACACCCTCTTGGAGAGTGTGCTATACTTATAGCTGTTCCATAGACGGGAAAGGGGCATGAAGGGGGTTGCTTCTTTGAGAGATGGCACGAGATCTTTTTCCCGCGCTGATGTGTGATGGTTGACGGGCGCTGCCTGATTGAGGGATAGGTATGGGTTGTCTTTTTAGTCTTTTCAAAGGCTTGCTTTATACAGCACTGCTTTTGCTGCTTTTGGCGGGAGGATTTGCTGGAAATATGGCGTATGAAGAGCTTTTTCACGCGCCGTGGGATCAGATTCTGGGGATCGAGAATCACCGGCGGGATCTTTCGCAGATTCATGCGATGGAGAATCGTTACGGCTGGCAGTCGGTGACGGTGCCATCAGAGGACGGTACACGGCTCAAAGGCTCGTACATCGAAAGTGGAAATCGAAACCACCGTGCGGTGATCCTGCTGCATGGTCTGTACCAGAACCGTTCCATGTGCGTGCCATATGCGGATATCTACCGTGAGATGGGCTACTCCGTCCTGATGGTCGACCTGCGCGGGCATGGCGAGAGCGGAGGCGAGTACCCGGACTGGGGCGTGCATGACATAGAAGACCTGAATGCATGGGTCGATTTTCTGAAAGCGAAAGACCCCTCGATGCAGATCGGCATCCACGGGATCTCTCTTGGCGCAGCGATGGCGCTTCTCTACAGCGGCAGCAAGGATGGCTCGGCAATGAAATTCTATGTCGCAGACAGCTCGTACGCGAGCCTGATGGAGCTCGGCCGCGAAAAGATCATGCGCTACACAGGCGATGATCGTCTGGTGCTCGGTATGGATGTCTTGAATCCATTCTTTCAGGCGGCGCTCTTTGTACATGACAGGAAGCTGCTGCGCGATCTCGATCCTCTAGTGCAGTCTGCCAAAGCGCGTTCACCGCTTCTCATCCTCCACGGGAAATCCGACACGCTCATCCCCTACGGCGCAGCAGAAGACCTCTTCTCCGAAGCCGGCAGTCCCAGAAAGGAGCTCTATCTTTTCCAAAGCGCCGGTCACACGATGGAAATGGCCACCAACGGCCCTGCCTATCGAGAGCATGTCCAAAAATTTGTGAAAAGTTTACAGTAGACAGACAGAGTTGTGGTAGAATAAGGGAAATGAAGTCTGAGCCATCATGGACAGCGGCGTAAGAGGTTCGTCGGGCTTTCCCGTCTTTCTGAAACGATCCATTTTCAAACGTCGGCTCTTCCGAGCCTGCTGCACCGGATGGACCCTTTTTCTCGGGAGGCGATACGCATGCAGAACGCAAATACTTTGGAAGCCATGGAAGTGGCACGGCAGCTGATCCTGGTGCTGAAGGGCACTGTGGAAAGCCTGCAGATGAATCTGTCGCAGGAACGCGATGACAATGAAGGACTGAAGCTCACCATCGAGTCGTTGGAAGACGAGAATGCGCGCCTTCAGGAAGAACTCTTCAAAGTCCAGGCGGGTGCCGTCGAAGAGAAAGATACAGCAAAGGAGAACCAAGCCGAAGCCATCGAAGCCATCGGTGAGAAGCTCGCCTTCTACTACAAGGATATGAAACGGATCGATCCGAAGAAGCTCACCGCAGAAGACGGCGAGACACTGTACAACATTCTCGACTATACATTCAAAGCATTGAAGAAGGCCGGCGTGAAAATGGAGAAATAAGGAAACACGGATTTAATCAGCGTTTTTATAAATACAAGCGGCACTGCGAGTCATGCAGTGCCGCTTTTGTCATGGAATGGGTGAACCCCGAAGTTTGAAAGCAGAGATGAGTGACTAGAGATTAGACTAGGAGACATCAGAATATGCGTGTATTCGCTTTGACGTTATGGGGGAAGCGGTATTCTCGTATCGCAGCCTCCCCATGGGGGAAGGGGGACCGCGTCAGCGGCGCTCGGGTACTTTCGTAAATTGCCTGCTTGAGACGATCTCCCCCGCTCTTTTTCATCCCGCTTTCCCCATCCAACCTCCGCCCCTTCGGGGCACCTCCTTCCGTTTCCCCACCCAACCCCCGCCCCTTCGGGGCACCTCCTTCCATAGGAAGGAGGGAGTGTCCACGCTAGCCCCTTCCCTTGGAAGGGGCTGCCGAGCGCAGCGAGGCGGGGTTGGCTTTCTTTTTTGCGGCGAAGCCGCCACCACAACCCTGAACCCTGAACCACGAACCTCAAAAAGCCTTGTCAAGCAAAACCCCTTGACAAGAGCATTTTTCTCCTGTATAATAACATCCGTTGTGGTGATGAACTATGTCTATTGAAAACATCGTAGAGAAGGGAGAGCTCCTTGATTGTTACGGAGAGCTCCTGACGAAGAGGCAGAAGGATTGCCTCGACTTATACTATAATGAAAATCTCACGCTCGCTGAGATTGCTGACTATTTCCATATTTCCCGTCAGGCGGTTCATGATGCGATGCGTCATGGAGAAGAGCAGCTGCTTTCCTATGAGGCGGCGCTTCACACCTGCTCCCTTCGTAAGAAGAGAGAGAAGGCTGCCTTACGGCTACTGCATTTCATTCCCCAGGCAGAGCGGGGAGAGGCAGAGAGTCTTTTGAAAGTGATGACAGAATGAAGGTGACCGGATGCCATTTGAAAATTTAGGAGACAAGCTGCAGTCTGCATTCAAAGATCTCCGCGGGAAGGGCAAACTTTCCGAAAGTGACATTGATGGGGCGCTTCGTGAGGTCCGCCGCGCGCTTTTGGAAGCCGATGTCAATTTCAAGGTGGCGAAAGATTTCATCGCTCACGTCCGTGAAAAGGCGATGGGGGAAGAGGTCTTCGGCAGCCTGAAGCCTGACCAGACGGTCATCAAGATCGTCAAAGACGAGCTGACAGAGCTTTTGGGCGGGACACAGAGCAAGATCACTCTGTCTTCCTCCGGCATGACGATCATCATGTTGGTCGGCCTGCAGGGCGCCGGCAAGACGACGACTGCCGGCAAGCTCGCTCTGATGTTCAAGAAAAAAGGCCACCGTCCGATGATGGCAGCCTGCGACGTCTATCGTCCGGCAGCGATCAAGCAGCTCGAAGTTTTGGGGGAGCAGACGGATGTTCCGGTCTATCGCATGCCGCCGAATGTGGATCCGGTCCACATCGCGCAGTACGCGATCGATACAGCCAAGGCATACAACCGTGATGTCGTCATCCTCGATACCGCAGGGCGACTCACGATCGATGAAAAGCTGATGGCTGAGCTTCGCAACATCAAAGCAGAGGTCCATCCGCATGAGATCCTTCTCGTCCTTGACTCCATGACCGGTCAGGATGCCGTGAATACCGCCAAAGCCTTCGATGAAAATCTGGGCATCGACGGCACCATCCTGACGAAGATGGATGGCGACGCCAGAGGCGGTGCAGCGCTCTCTATCAAGACCGTCACCGGCAAGCCGATCAAGATGATCGGTGTGTCCGAAAAACTCGACGGCGGCCTTGAGGATTTCTATCCGGACCGTATGGCCGGTCGTATCCTCGACCTGGGCGACCTCGCTACGCTGATTGAGACAGCCCAGAGAAATATGGATGAAGAATCCATGAAAGACGCAGCGGCGAAGGTGCGTAAAGGGGAATTCACCCTTGACGATTTCCTGAACCAGCTGAAACAGGTGAGAAAGCTGGGATCCTTCCAGAACATCCTCGGGATGCTTCCGGGCATGGGCAAATTCAAAGACCAGCTGAAGGACATCGACCTTGATGGCAAAGAAGTGAAGCACATCGAAGCCATCATCCTCTCCATGACTCCGCAAGAGCGTGCGAATGTGAAGATCCTGAATGGCAGCCGCCGCAAGCGTATCGCGCAAGGCGCCGGCGTCAAGATCCAGGATGTGAACCGCATGATGAAGCAGTTCGCTGATATGCAGAAGACCATGAAGAAAATGAAGGGTATGAACCCGAAAAAGTTAAATCCATCCAAACTGGGCGGCCTTGGCGGTCTCTCAGGGATGTTCCGTAAATAATCGAGATCATTTCAAGGAGGTGAAATATCAATGTTAAAAATTCGTCTGACCCGTATGGGCGCTAAGAAGAATCCATTCTACCGCATTATCGTTATCGACTCCAAAGCAGCTAGAAACGGCGCACCGACCGATACCATCGGCTGGTACGACCCGGCTAAACTGGACGCTCCGGTAAAGATCGATGAAGAAAAGGTTCTGTCCTGGCTTGGAAAAGGCGCACAGCCGACCGACACTGTTCGTTCCATTCTGAGAAAGAACGGCATCCTCGCTAAGTTTGCAGAAGCAAAGAAATAAGGAGGACGCAAGATGAAGGAATTGGTGGAAACACTGGTTAAGGCTCTTGTCAAAAATCCTGATGCCGTCACCGTCACCATTCTTCAGAAAGGCAGCCTGGAGATATACCAGGTCCACGTCGCTCCTGAAGACATGGGCAAAGTGATCGGTAGAAAAGGCCGGATTGCGAATGCCATCCGCACCGTAGTCAAAGCAGGGGCTCTGCGTGAAAATCGCAAGGTCGCTGTCGATATTATCTAAGGGGTGCCCTATGGATGAAATGCAGATCCTTGTCCCTGTCGCTGTGAAGTCCAAGCTGACAGAGGCACTGAAGACCACTTTGCTGAATGAAATCAATACGAACCTGTCGCGTGTCGAACATGATATGGCTCAGCTTGAATTTCAGGCAAACGGCCGCATTGCTGAACAGGCTAAAGTCAATATCCAAGCAGCTTCCCAGCTCCGTGCTTCATTTGAAGCCCAGAAGGCACAGATGCAGCAGGTGAAGGAAAAGCTGACGAACGATAAAGAACACCTGGAAAAGCTGGCTATCGGTGCAGAACTCAACCGCGCACCGATCAACCGTCTCGTGACCATTCATGTCGGTGACGATATGAATAACATCGTAGGCGGGGAAATCCTGGTTGAAGACGGTAAGATTATTGCTTTCCGTGAATGATATGAAATCCGATGTCAAGGTACTCATCGGCCGAATCGTAGCCCCGCATGGTGTGCGGGGTGATTTGCGTATGTTCCCCGATATCGATCGGCCGGAAGTGATCCGTTCGCTGGAGTATCTCTGGATCGGGGGAAAAAAATATCGGCTCATGTCCTGCCGTCCGCACAAGAATATTTATATTCTCCATGTGGAAGGCGTAGAAGACAGAAACCAGACCGAGCTCATGCGTGGCATGGAAGTCGAAGTGCCTGCCTCGGCGCTGCCAAAGCGGACAGACGGCACCTACTACTACCACGAGCTTTTAGGACTTAAGGTCGTGACTGAAGAGGGTGAGCCTGTCGGTATCCTGAAGGAAATCATCGAGACCAAGGCAAATAACGTGTACAGCGTCATTTCCGAAGAGGGAAAGGAGACCCTGATCCCTGCGATCCCGCCCTGTATCCTTCATGTAGACCCTGCAGGCGGCACCATGACAGTCAAGCTTTTGGAATGGGAGTAAGTCCATGAAAATCGATATCTTATCGCTGTTTCCGGAATTCATAGAAGCCTTCTTCCATCAGAGCATGATCAAACGTGCTCTGGAAGGCGGCCTCATGGAGATGGCAGTGACGAATCCCAGAGATTTCACCAAGAGCCGGCATGGACAAGTCGATGACACGATCTGTGGAGGTGGGGCTGGGATGCTGATGATGTGCCAGCCTCTTTTTGATGCCTCACATCATGTGCTGCCGGAAAAAGGGCCGCGTGACCGTGTGATCTTCCTGTCGCCGGCCGGCATGCCCTTCACGCAGGACAAAGCAAAACAGCTGTATCGCGACTATGACCATCTGGTGCTCATCTGCGGACACTACGAAGGCGTCGATCACCGCGTCGAAGAGCATCTTGCAGATGAGCTTATTTCCATCGGCGACTATGTCCTGACGGGCGGCGAGCTCGGCGCGATGGTCATCGCAGATGCCGTGGCCCGCATGGTGCCCGGCGTCTTAGGCGATGCGGGAAGCGCACAGAGCGACTCTTTCTATGAGCCGATCCTCGAGTATCCGCAGTACACCAAGCCGGCTGATTACAACGGCTGGAAAGTGCCGGATGTGCTGCTCTCCGGCCATCATGCAAACATTGCGAAATGGCGCAGAAAAGAAGCACTGAGGCGCACCTTGAAGTGCCGCCCGGATCTCTTAGAGAAGCTCACACTGACCAAGACCGATCAGAAGCTCATGCGAGAAATAGAAGAGGAGGAGAAGTAATGGCACCTGTGTATATCGGGCTCATCCACTATCCCATTTATAATAAGCACATGGAAGTCGTCACTACAGCTCTGACCAACTATGACCTCCATGACATAGCCAGAACGGCAAAAACCTATGATGTGAAGCGCTACTTCATCGTGCATCCTGTCGAAGCACAGCGTGAAATGGCAAGCCGCATCATGAACCACTGGAAAACCGGCGGCGGCGTGCATTACAATATCAACCGGAAGGAAGCCTTCGAGGAAACGGAACTGGTCCCGACCCTGGAGGATGCCATCGCCTGGATCGAAAAAGAGACAGGCAAAAAACCGGCCATCGTGACCACGGACGCCCGGGTCTATCCAAATACTGTTTCCTACACAGAAATGCGCAGGAAGATCCACGAAGAAGATACGCCGATCTTCATCCTCTTTGGTACAGGCTTTGGCATGACCAAGGAAATGATGAAACAGTTCGACTACATCGTGGAACCCATCTACGGAGCGGGTACGTACAACCATCTGTGCGTGCGCAGCGCCGTAGCCATCATCCTCGACCGCCTTCTGGGCGAACCATGGTGGAATCAAAAGGAGGAATAACGTACTATGTCCGGACATTCTAAGTGGGAAAATATTAAGCGCAAGAAAGGCAAGACTGATGCCATTCGCGCAAGAATCACCACTAAAATCTCCAAGGAAATTACCATCGCAGCCCGCATGGGCGGCGGTGATCCCGTCGGCAACATGCGTCTGAAGCTGGCCCTCACCAAGGCTAAACAGAACAATGTACCGAAGGAAAATATCCAGCGTGCCATCGCTAAAGGCGTCGGTGCTGCCAGCGGTGCAGGCTTCGATGAAGTCACCTACGAAGGCTACGGCCCGGGAGGTGCAGCTGTCATCGTCGAATGCAATACCGATAACAGAAACCGTGCAGCCGCAGATATCCGTCATGCATTCACCCATCACGGCGGCTCTGTAGGCACACCGGGATGCGTAGGCTGGATGTTCAAGAAAAAAGGCTCTATCCTTGTAGCCAAAGACGCAGCCGATGAAGACACCGTCATGATGATCGCTCTCGATGCGGGCGCTGACGATGTCACTACCGGCGAAGACAGCTATGAAATCACGACCTCTCCGGAAAACTTCCTCACCGTCTCCGAAGCCCTCGAAAAAGAAGGCATCGAAGCAGAAGCTTCCGAACTGGCTATGGTTCCAGACAACTATGTCAAGCTCGAAGGCGATGCTGCTCAGACCATGCAGCACCTCACCGATGAACTGGAAGAACTCGATGATGTACAGGAAGTGTACACCAACGCAGAACTGCCGGAAGATGCAGAATAATAAAAAAGGGGTTGTGAAGAAATGAATCCTCATTTCTTCACAACCCCTTTTTACTTTGCTTTCATTTGGCTCAGGGTTCAAGGTTCAGGGCTCTCGTGGCGGCTTCGCCGCC
>FR879600.1:663-6847 GCA_000434475.1 Dialister sp. CAG:486 | reverse complement strand
GGCCGCAAGGCCGCCTATTATTATACATATATATTAGAAGTGGAGTTTTGCTGTGAAGGTGAAGGTGCGCGGGAGGGAGAGATAGACCTGATTTCCGCGAGAAACCATCCAGTAGTCTTTGTCAAAGACGTTGTTGCACATCAGGGAAAGTTCTGCCGGAGTCTTGCCGAAGTGTGTCTTATAGGTAGCACCCAAATCGAAAATGGTATAGCCACCCGCCCAGACTTTTTCATTCATGACTGGAGTTTTGCCAGTATAGATGCCGCGGCCAAGAATGCTCCAGGATTCATTCGGATTGTATTCCGCACCGAAGACAGCCGTCCACTGGCTGGTACCGTTGACACGAATACCGTCCAGCTGACCTTTTGTTGTTTTTTCCTGTTTGGCATCAAGGTGGGAAAGACCGCCAAAGACATTCCACTTGTCAGTCAGCTTGCCATTCACAGAAAATTCTACGCCTTTATGACGTGCTTCCCCGTCTTTAGACTGGAAAGGTTTGCTAAATCCCGACTTATAGACGCTAATCAGATTATCCTGTTTCAGGTCATAGTATGCCAGTGTCCAGAGCAGATCATTCTTCATGTATTTGAAGCCGATTTCATTCTGCTTTGTCTTGAGAGGTGGGAGAACGTCTCCAAAGTTTTCAAATGTGGTGTTGACGCCCGTACCGCAGTCAAAGTTTTCGGAATGGCTCGCGTAGATAGACATATTTTCGTTTGGATGGTAGATCAATCCGTAAGTCGGGCTGGTGTCATCGCTTTCCACTCTATCGATGCCTGTTACTTCGCTGCTGTTTGCATTTTTATATTTATATGCATTTGACACTGCTTCATGTTTATGGACACCCAGCACGACATTCCACTTCTCATAAGTCATGTAGTCGACCAGAGAGTAACTCTTGACGCGTGTCTTATTATTCCAGCGGGTATCGAACTTTGTTGGTGCAGCCAATGTCTGATGAATGCCAGTGTACAGGTCACCAGTACCAATATTTACCAGCGAGCCATTGTTGTACGCACTTTTTCTATTTCTCCATGCCTGATTATACGACAGGGTAATGTCATGCTTCACATCCCCTGTATTATAATGTGCGGTCGTTCCCACCTGCCAGTAATAATACTCCTGTGGCGTCCCTCCTGGCTTAGCTGTTACAGTCAAAGTACCGTCTTCTTTTAACGCATAGCCGCTGCCGCCATTCGCCATAACGTTACGGTCGAGATCATTTCTCTGCATCCCGAAGTTGAAGAACCCATCCCAGTGTTCATTGAATTTCTGGTCATGGTTGTATGTCATCAGCCAGCCATGTGTCGATTTCACCATACCATCAAAGCTGTAATCGTTCGAACCTTTCGGCACGGCCGGCAGTTTTGTCACACCGCTGTCAAGAATGAACCAGCGCAGCCCGCCCTGAATGTCCAGATTTCTATAGCCGATGAAGAGATTATCCTTCGCGTGTTCCGTGGTATGGTCGATATTGGCAAAAATACCCTGTCCATTGATTTTCGTCCCTTTGACAGACGTTCTGCCATTGAGGTTTTCTGTCGTGATACGAACGCCCCATTCCTTCTTGTCCCCGAAACGTTCGCCATAGTCAAGGTATTCTCCAAAGAGACCGCGGCCAGAAATCGTCTGCGTGTAGTCGAGTACTCTTTCATCCGGAGCCACCTTCGTCTTCACACTGATAATGCCGCCCGGATTCGTCGTTTCATACTGTACACCTGTACCATAAATACCTACGTTTGGTCCGGAAAGTACTTCCAACGATTCAATCGGATACAGTGGGGTATTAAACTGTGTAAATACGCCCGGTACATTGTTTACATAGAAATTCGTGCCATTCGTACGAAGACCGCGGAAGAAAAAGTCGCCATGAAGGATCGATCCCGACTGACGAACAGATGGCGAATTGGCAAGAAGCGCATCCATCGGTTTATCCGGACCGGTGAATGTTTCCATGGCTTTTTCGGTAAAGTTCATCTGCGTAAATGGGACGTCCAGCGTGTTTTTTCCACTCAAAAAACCTGTCTGCGATTTGGTATAGACGAAATCGCCAGGCAGGACTTCACGTTCCTTATTTCTGTCACCAATGACAACGACTTCAGCGAGCTGCGTCACCGCAGGTTCTTCTGCAAAGACAGTCCCCCCCCTAAAATTCCGGCAGCAGCCAGAGTTCCAAGGATGAGGCACGACAACGTTTTTCCTTTTTTCATAAAGATCTCTCCTCGATAAAAAACTCGCCGACGTAAACAGCCAGCATAACATAAGATATATTCCATTCCCGAAGCGCCGTGTATCCAAGTTTCCACGCGCAGGGGAAAGAAAGCAGTATAAGCGACTAGGGATTAGGGATTAGGGATTAGGGATTAGTGGCTAGGGGCTAGCCCCATTGAACCCATTAAACCGATAGAACCTATATTTCACGATTCCCGAAAGTACGAGATCACTTCCACGATTCGTTTCGAATGCCAGACGTAACCATTCCCATCCTGCTCGGCGCGCTCTTTGAAAAGCGGCTCAAGCTCGGTATTATAATTCAAGTACGACATTTCGCCCAGATCCTCCACCATTTCTTTCTCCGCCGCTTCCCAGTCGGCATAGCGGAGCACCTTATCATAGTGCGTGAAAGAGACTTCCGCATGGATTCCCATATTCCAGAACATCATGGGCATCAGCATGTAGTCATTGTTTCGGCGATAATTCAGCGAAAGCTCATCATAGAGACTATACAGATAAGGTTTCAGAAGCGTACGGACAAGGATGAAACCTTTCTTCCCGTAGCGGGCGATCTTTTCGAGTGCCTCTCTCATATAACAGACACGGTATAAGGAATTGACAGAGAGGACGTAGTCCGCATCGTAAGGCTCTTCGAAGTCTTCCCATTTCGAGCGGACCGCTTTCACATTCGTGAGGCCTTCTCTTTGTAAGGAGATCGAAAGCTCGCGGAGCATGGCTGGTGAAAAATCAACCGCGAGTATGTCCCGACTGTATTTCGCCATAGGAATGGTGAAATTACCGCATCCGCAGCCCACATCTAAGATGCGCTGATTTTCTCCGAATTTCTCATGGATCCAGTCTCCAAGCCCGTACACATCCCGATAGAGGTTGAAGCGCTCTGCGTAATGTGGTGCAAGGTCTTCCCAGAATCGCAGCTCTACCTCGTCATCAAATTTACGTCCGGATTTCCTTTTCGCATTCCAGCCTTGTTCTTTCTGCCAGATCTCATCCAAGTCGATCTTTTTCAGCTGCTGCATCTTATCACCGCCAATCTTGAACAAAATAAGTGTAATCTGTATAGTTTCTATAAAGTCAAGTATCTTTTTATAGAAATCAAAAAATCTTTCTTAATGAAAATGCCACCTCCCCCTTATCGTCATATCGAGCGAATGCGAGAAATCTTTTTTGTTCGTGGTCAAACGAACAATGTAAGGAAGGCGGCGAGCGGGAAACACCGTACTTCACATGACTTGGAATGACGGTGTTTCTTGCAAACGTGTATGTATAGAAAGCATACCGCAAACGAAAAAGATCCGTAGGCTCCGCTCGGGATGACGATACGGGGTAACGCTCATCTCACATTCGCTTTCATTCCGCTACGTAGAAGGCTGCCCCTGCGGGAAGTCTATCCTCCGCCTTCGGCGCGCCCCTTCTTCAAGGGGCTGCTCAACTGTCATGTAAAAGCTCCGCTAGTAAAAACAACGAAACGAGAATACCCCCGTATCGTCATTTCGAGCGGAGCGAGAAATCTTCCTTGCACACCCGTAAAACAACGAGCGTGGGATGACGATAAACGGAATACTCCGGGCGATCCTTCTGATAACGACACGAAAAAACGCTCCTCTCACATCACTTCTCCTCCCCCCCGCCTTGAACCCCTCTCCTCTCTATGCTAAGATAGAGCTATCTTTAATCCAGTCTTTATAAAGTCTATAGCAGGTATAAACTTCTCATAGAAGGGACTCATGTTTCATGAAGCAAGGAAAAAATCACTACACGCCGCAGGAATTTGCACGGCTCTTTCACATCGATAAACAGACCCTCATCTACTATGACAATCAAGGGATCTTCTCTCCCGCCTTTCGCAGCGAGAAAGGCTATCGATACTATGAAGCAGCGCAGATTCTCCCCTTTGCAGAACTCTTATCTCTCAGAAATCTTCACATTTCGGGCGCAGAGATGGGGGTATTCAATCAGCACCCTTCACGCGGTAAACTGATCGAACTCCTGTCCGATAAAGTTATGGAGCAGGAAGAAGCGATCCGTGCCATGCAAAGCAATATCGAAAGCCTGAAACGGAAAATCCGTCATCTGACGGAAAGCCGCAGCCATCCCATGGAGCAGGTCATGCTGATTCCCAAGCCAGTACGCCTCATGCAGCGCAGTCCCCTCTTCCCTGCCAAAACATCTTTCCGAGATGCCTGTCAAAAGAGTGCCCTTCTCATCACGGAGTATGCCGCTCACCTTTTCGACAAAGATTTGGAAATCGCCGTCAGCCCAGCCGTAAACACGCTCGCCGCCTTGTGCGAACCCTACGCCTACCACCTGCTGCTGATCTCGCCCCATGCGCCAAGCCGAGAAATGGAGAATCCCCTCACCCTCCCCGCCGCACTCTATCTGACCTACATCTTTCCTTCGCCGCAGTTCCCTCTTCCGAGTGCCGTCCTTTCAACCATCGAAAATACGATGCAGGCCCTCTCCCTTTCCCCCGACGTTCCTTTTCTCGTCACACCACGTCTGGATGATGAAGGACGGGCTAGTTGCTATCGTCTGGAAATACCAGTCACAAAAAAAGCTTGAGACATTTCATCTCAAGCTTTTTATTATTCTATCACAATATTCCTTCTCGTATCGTCATTTCGAGCGCAGCGAAAAATCTTCCTTGCACAACGGTCAAAGGGAGAGTGTGAGAGGAGGAGCCGCCGAAGCACCTAAGCGATTTTCTCTTTTCCTCATACGGTGCAGGACACCGCTAGTGCGTAAAAGATCGAGGGCTCCGCTCGGGATGACGAAACGAGAGAACGGGCGATCTCACATTCCCTTTCATTCTTTCCCGTAGAAAGCTGCCCCATCGCAAGGTCTCCTCCCCCATATCGTCATTTCGAGCAAAAACAAAAGCAGGAAATCCCGTATTCCATACGACACGGAATCACGGTATTTTCTGCTCCAAAGCACTAACCCAAGTCACTAGTCACTAGCCACCAGTCACTCATCTCACGAGATACACTTTGACGCGGCTCTTCGTCCCCCACTGGTAAGCCTGCGCGAGGGTATCGACACCGACATCGATGATATTTCCATGGATCGCGCCTCCGATATCATCGCAGATGGCGTAGCCATAGCCTTCGATGAAGACGATACTGCCAAGCGGGATGACACTCGGATCTACGGCGGCATGCCCCTTGCCGGCGAATCCGCCCAGAGCGGTATGCCCTTCACCGCCCCCGTCATAGGGCGTGTACGCCGTCGATCTCATGTGATAGGTCTTCGTATACTTGCCGCGGAAATAGGGCGCATTGTCCAAAGCATCCCAGACATCTTCATCTGCCACACCGGTGGTCTCAAGGCCTGTCTCATCCTGCAGCCTGCGGATGGCATCTGCCGTACCGGCGCCGAAGACACCGTCAACGACACCGGGATCGTAGCCGTGCAGAAGAAGCTGATT
This sequence comes from Dialister sp. CAG:486, assembly GCA_000434475.1. Lineage (GTDB taxonomy): Bacteria > Bacillota > Negativicutes > Veillonellales > Dialisteraceae > Dialister. The sequence goes on along the minus strand of FR879600.1, from coordinate 1,188 downwards.
CTGCAGATGGATGACTCTCTTTCCCCTGGCCCCCTCCGAGAGGATATAGTCTCCAGTCTGCGCCACATAGACTTCATTCAGCTTCGTGCGGGTCTCGCTGTTCACGCCGCCCGTGACGGAGATCCCCTGCTCTTTCTGGAAAGCCGTGACCGCATCCTCGGTCTGTCCGCCATAGATGCCGTCTGCCTCCCCCTCAAGATAGCCGAGGCGTTTCAGCTTCCGCTGGATGGTCTTCACATCGTTGCCGCGGTCGCCGACACCATAAGACTCCCCGCCGGAGGAGACCGCAGGCGCCGGCGTCCCTGCGTTGATATCCCGAAGTGCACGATAGGTCACTTCATCGATCGCACCGGATACAGGAAATCCACGGGATCTCTGGAAGTCCTTCACCGCCTTCACGGTATCTCCCCCGTAGACGCCATCGATGTCGCCTTTGAGAGAGCCGGCCTCTTGCAAGCGCTGCTGCATATCGGAGATCACATCTCCGCGATTTCCTTCTGCATACACTACGCCCCCACCATCCCC
>FR879600.1:0-650 GCA_000434475.1 Dialister sp. CAG:486 | reverse complement strand
GCATACACGACGCCCCCACCATTCCGATAGCCTGCGCCTTCGGCACGTCGAATGGCATCTCTGGTCGCATCATCGGCTTCGCCGGTCGCGCTCAGGCCTTTATCCTTCTGAAATAAATAGACTGCTTCCTTTGTGGTGGAGCCATAGTCTCCATCCACGGTGCGGGCCAGATAACCGGCCGCTACCAGGGAATTCTGCAGGGCTGTCACAGCATCCCCACTCATCCCTGCGTGCAATGTTTCTGCAGAAGCCGGAACCATGGCAAGTATCCAAAGCGCCAGGATCGAGCTCCATTTGTAGATAGCACGCATGAATTATCACCTCCATAAACTTCCTGTATTTTACCATTTTTCTTCAAATTTGTAAAAAATGAGGGGAAACCCTTTTATTTTTTAAGAAATCCATGGAGCTGCCGCGCGGTGCGAGGCGGTGTGAAAAAGCAGACAGTATCGGTGGGGAATGGTGATTTCTAAGGCGTTCTTTTCTAAGGAAATGGGAGCGTTTTGTAGAAAAAGTGGGGGGAAGCCAAAAGAGAGAATGCCCTTCCCCATATCACTGTCCTCCCACCCCTCGTCATTTCGAGCGCAGCGAGAAATCTTCCTTGCACAACGGTCAAACGGAGAGCGTGAGATGAGGAGCAACCGAAGCAT
>FR879599.1 GCA_000434475.1 Dialister sp. CAG:486 | reverse complement strand
CAAAAAAGCGGCGCATCCAAATAAGACGCGCCGCACCACCACTTCTCACTTCTTATGCTCCGGCCAGATCATCAGACGGAAAACGACGAGCGAAAGAGCATAGCAGAGAACCATGATAATCCCCATCGGGAGTGCGGAGTGGTCGCCGGCGACCCCCGTGAGCGGCATCAGCGCGCCGCCCAGGATCATATTGAAAAAGCCCAGAAGCGCCGACGCGCTCCCCGCATTCTTTCCGCAGCGGGACAGCGAGAGCGAGGTCGACGACGCCCCCATGAGCGAGAGCGGGATGACGGTCAAGAAAAGCACAACGAGCGTGTAACCGATCGGCGCGCCCAGTACAATGCCCGCAAGGAAGAAGAGCGACATCACGAAAGGCACCACGAGTGATACCTTGAGAAAGGTGATTTCCTCGACCACCCCTGCCATCTTCGCCGGAAGCACGCCCATCAGCATGAGACCGAGACCGATGCCGCCGAAGATATAGCTGTACGTCTGCGGCGAGACGCCATAGATATTCTGAAAAAGAAAGACGGATCCCGCGATGTAGGAAAAGAACGCGCCGAAGTAGAAACACTGCAGAAGACACTGGCCGAAGAAATAGCGATTTCTCACCAGCACGGCAAAGGCGGCAAAGCCCTCCGTGAAGCTTCGCACACGCTCCCCCTTCTTCAGCGTTTCCTTGAAATGCATCGTCAAGCCCATCTGCACCAGCCCGATCCCGACAAGGAAAATGAAGATCCCGTGCCAGTCCGTGAAACGCAGAACCTGCGCCCCTGCGACAGGCGCCGCGATCGGAGCGAGGCCATTCACCATCATGAGGAGCGCCATGAACTGCATCAGCGCAGGCCCTTCCACCACATCACGCGCCACTGCACGGGCGATCACGATGCCGAAAGCGCCGGAGAGCCCCTGCAAAAAACGGAAAGCCAGGAAGAGATGGATCTCCTCCGTCCACGCACAGCCCAAAGATGCCATCGTGAAGCCCATCATGCCGATAAGGAGCGGTACCTTGCGCCCCAGCCGATCCGAGACAGGCCCGCCCAGGACCTGCCCGACCGCCATCCCCACCATCGTCATCGTGAGCGTCGACTGCGTCATCGAAGTGGAAATATGAAAATCAGAAGCGATCTCCGGCAGCGAAGGCAGGTACATATCCGTCGACAACGGCGCCATTGCCGTCATGACGCCAAGGAAGATCGTGAGATAAAGCATGTTGTTCATAGTGGGCTCCTTTGGAAAACTTGAATCAGGGGGACAGGCGTTGAAGGGGGTAGATAGGTTTTTACCACTTTTTCCTCCTTCCTCTGGAAGGAGGTGCCCCGAAGGGGCAGAGATTGGCTTCTGCTCTGGATTGAAAAGGAATGGGCGGGAAGCGTTTCCTCGTTTCGTCATCCCGAGCGCAGCCGAGGGATCTTTTTCGTTTGCCGTTTGCTGTTTTCCTTCGTAAATCCATCTGCATGAAGCACCGTGATCCCCAGTCACATGAAGCATACGGTGTTTCCCGTTCCCCGCTTCCCTCACAACTTTTGCCTGACCGCGAACGAAAAAGATTTCTCGCTTCCGCTCGAAATGACGATGCAGGAAAGGCGGCATTCTCCCTCCTTCCTCTGGAAGGAGGTGGCGCGTAGCGCCGGAGGTTGGCTTCGCTCTCTTTCGCCTTCGGCCAACCCCCTGCCCTTCGGGCATCCCCCTTCCATGGGAAGGGGGTAGATGCGCTACTCACCCATAATAGCACGCTCCATTATCCGTTCACGGAGAATGGTTTCCAGATATTGGCAACATTCATTGAACTGAAAATGAATCTGAAAATTGGTCAATCGCACTACTTTTAATCCATAATTCTCAAAGAAATGCGTTCTTACAGTATCATGCGCAAATCCTGACTCTGTACAATGCTGCTTTCCATCGATTTCGATGATCAGCCCAGCCTTTGCACAATAAAAATCAGCGATATACGGTCCCAGCACATACTGTCTTGTTACTCTAGGCCGATATGTTCTCAGGAAATGATACCATAGTTGCTTTTCTTCCGGAGTCATTTGATTTCTAAGTTCTCGCGAGCGGATACGCATGGACTTAGAAACACGGGGGCGATTTGTAATCATAGGCATACCTGTTGCAAAACACTCTTTCCTATAAAAGGAGAGTAGATAGGTTTTTGCTACTTCTCCCCCCTTCCATGGGAAGGCGGGGATGGGTTACTCATCCCGCTTCTCCCTCCTTCCTCTGGAAGGAGGTGGCGCGTAGCGCCGGAGGTTGGCTTCGCTCTCTTTCGCCTTCGGCCAACCCCCTGCCCTTCGGGCATCCCCCTTCCATGGGAAGGGGGAATGGTATGAAATGACCGGCATCTCCACTCTCAGCCGCTGCCAATCAAAAAGCGGACCCCCGCATCGGAGTCCGCCAATCCTTCCAGCCAGCATCAGTTAGATGGTTCTATTGTACTCATTTTGGCCAAAAGACGCAAGGTAAATCATAGTCGATTTCGGATCGCCACACAAAAGCCCCTTCCCCTCGGGAAGAGGCCGCTGGCAGAGCGGGGAATAGGGAGACCGATGAACAAGCAGCTAGTCCGCTCATACGGGACTGACTACAGCAAGGGAACATCGAAGTCCCGGCGCCTCCATGCCGCAGTCAGCCTCAAATGCACCAAGCCCGTGTCTGCCATTTACATGAAATTGTACACGAGCACCGAAAATACGCTCATAAAATTGACACTTTATCCCGAAAACACCCTCATGAAATTGTACAACTACATTGAAAAATGCCCCATAAAATTGTACAATGAGATGAAATCCCCTGATTTTATCGCATGAGGTGATACCATGTATCTACGAAGAAAAATAGATGCTTTTCTGGAAGAATGGAAAGCATCAAATGATCGCAAACCGCTCATCATCAAAGGCCCGCGGCAGGTCGGGAAGACGGAGTCCATCCTGCACTTTGCAAGATCCCACTATCCGCATATTCTCTACATCAATTTCGTCGAAGAGCCCAAATTCAAACAGATCCTATCTGACGGCTACAGCGAGGAAAACATTCTCCGCAATATTTCCATCCTCTCGCCAGAGGCGGCGCTGATTCCGCACGAGACGCTTCTCGTTTTTGATGAGATCCAGGAATTTCCTGACATCGCCACCAGTCTGAAGTTTTTCAAGCTCAAAGGAAATTACGATGTCATACTGAGCGGCTCCATGCTGGGACTGAACTACCGCAGGATCGAGAGCAACAGTGTCGGCTACAAGGAAGACTTTGAGATGACCTCCATGGACTTTGAGGAATTTCTTTGGGCAAAGGGCTATGGAAAAAGTCTCACCACAGACATGCTCTCCCACATGCAAAGCCTCACCCCTTTTTCCCAGCTGGAAATAGACCAATGCGAAGCGCTCTTCCTGGACTACTGCCTCCTGGGCGGCATGCCCGAAGTCGTGAAAACCTACATCGAGCAGGGGCACTTCTCACAAATTCTCCCCAAACAGCGCCAGCTGCTTCTGGACTATGAGGAAGACATCCGCAAGTACCTTCCGGGTCTGGAGCAGACGAAGGTCCTCTCTATCTTCCGCAGCATCCCGGCTCAGCTCGCCAAGGAAAACAAGAAATTCCAAATCACAAAAGTCGCTCGTGGTGCGCGCCTCTCACGCTACATGGACGCCATCGAGTGGCTGAATGATGCCGGCATGGTGAACCTCTGCTACTGCCTGAACTTCCCGGAGCTTCCACTCAAAGGAAATGGAGATCGCTCCCGCTTCAAGATTTATTTCAAAGACACCGGCCTGCTCATCGCCTCTCTGGACGAAGAAGCGCAAGAAGACCTCCGTGCCAACCAAAACCTTGGTGTATATAAGGGAGCGCTCTATGAGAATATGATCGCCGAAGCACTCTTCAAAGCAGGGCTTCCCCTTTTCTACTATAAGAAAGAAAATTCCAGCTTGGAAGAAGATTTCTTCATCCGCAGCCAACATGAACTCATCCCGCTGGAAGTGAAAGCAGGAAATGGCGCGGCCGCCTCCCTCCGCCAGCTCATCAAGAACCCGAACTACGGCGATATCCATCGCGGCATCAAGCTCGTCCGCGGGAATATCGGGTGCCGGGAAAACATCTATACCTTCCCATACTTCTGCGTCTTCCTCCTGAAGCGATATATAAAGAGCCTCGCTATGTAAGGAAGGCTATGACGAAGCTATGTATAAAAATTCTTGTAGAATCTGACTCTGCGATTGAATCAGCGTTTTCCTAGATGCGACACGCACGTGAATCTCCCATAAAAAAAGAACTCCCGAAGGAGTTCTTTTTTAGTCTCAGAGGTGAGATTAGAATGCGTAGTTGAGTTCGATGCCCCAGGTATCTTCCGGATCTTCGCCTTCATCAGCTTTGGCTGCGAAGTTGTAGTAAGCGTCGAGTTCGACATTCTTCTGTACAGCTACGCCTGCTTTAGCGACCCAGAACTTCACATTGGTATCGTTAGCGTAGCCCAGCTGATCACCCAGATCCAGAGCGGAGCAACCGAGGAACATAGAACCTTTGTCAGCCTTGACGTAGTGAGCGCCGAGAGACCAAGAGCCGACTTTGTCGGTATCGACTTCGCCGTAGGTGAGACCAGCGGTCCACAGAGCTGCATCACCAGCCTGGGTGTTCTGGGTCTTCACATAGTCGCCATCGACGGTGAAGTCGCCGATGCCATAGGAAAGACCAGCACCCCAAGCGGATGCATTTTCACCAACCTGCGCACCCTGATCCTGTTTCTGTGCGTTCTTCAGGTAGAAAGCAGAAACGTCAGCCGCATCAGCGATATGACCTGTCAGCTTGCCATACCAAGCTTCAGTCTTATCCTGAGCGGACCAACCTTCTCCTTCATTTTCAGCGCTCTTGAAGCGGCCATAGCCAGCTTCTACGCCGACTTTGCCATTGTCCCAGCCGGCAGCGACGCCGTCGAATACAGCATCTTCATCCCAGAAGGTGCCGGTCACGTCGAGAGCTACGCCCTGACGGCCGATGGTGACATAGGTCGCATCATTTGGAGTCCATTTTGCGTTGATGCGATCCATGCTGGTATCGGAAGAATCGCCATCTTTGAAGTCCATTTCATTAACGAAACGGCCATTGACAGTGACCTGATCATTGACCTGGCCTTCTACGTTGATTCTCATACGGCCATTCCAAGTATCTGCATGTTCAGTGCGAGAAGCGAGGTTATGCTGGTACTGCATACGAGCATCGCCGGACCAGGAGATGTTGCCGACTTTCTTTTCGAGGTTTGCTACGCGAACGCCGAGGTTTGCGAGTTCGTCAGCGTATTCGCCAGCGAGTTTGTCGAGGGTAGCCTGCTGTTCTGCATTCAGCTGGTCTTCTTTAGCCATCAGGCGAGCGATGATCTGAGCCAGTTCGTAACGGGTCATGTTTCTTTCGCCCTTGAAAGAGCCGTCCGGATAGCCTTCTACGACGCCCTGAAC
>FR879598.1:36257-49108 GCA_000434475.1 Dialister sp. CAG:486 | reverse complement strand
AGTATAAATAATGGCGATGCCATGAGCTGGCATTCCAGTCACCAGTCACTTGAGACTCCTAATCCCTAGTTACTCATCCCTGCTTTCAAACTTCAGGGCTCGCTTTAAATGAGAAATGAGGAATGAAGGTGGCGGCTTCGCCGCAAATATATATTTTGCAGCGAAGCTGCCACTACAACCCTGAACCCTGAACCCTAAGGCACTTGCATGAAATGTTTGAATCAGGTGCTACACATATATTTGGAGGAATCATGAACAGCGAACTTATTCGAAATGATTTTCCTATTTTGAAAACCAAGGTCGGCGGTCATCAGATCGTCTACTTTGATAATGCTGCCACCACGCAGCGCCCGCTTCCCGTCGTCAATGCGGTGCTGGACTATACCACCCATGAAAATGGGAATCCGCACAGAGGCGCGCACATCTTTGCGATTTCCGCCTCGGAAGCCTACGATACCTCGAAGGAGGTCGTCCGTGACTTCATCCACGCCAGAAGCGAAAAGGAGATCATCTACACCAGAAATACCAGCGAATCCTTGAACCTCGTAGCCCGTTCCTACGGGGAGACACATCTCAAGGCAGGCGACCATATCCTGATCACCATCGCAGAACACCACTCAAACCTTGTCACCTGGCAGCGCGTCGCCCAAAAGACAGGGGCGACACTGGACTATATCTACGTCGACAAGGAAACCGGCCATTTCCCGGAAGAAGAGCTGAAAAAGATCGACGATCCGAGAGTAAAGCTCTTTGCCTTCGCTGAAGTATCGAACGTCCTTGGCATCGACTTTGATCCGAAGCCCCTCATCCAGAGAGCCCACGCACATGGCGCGATCGTCGTCTTAGACGGTGCGCAGTCCACGCCGCATAAGCCTGTCGACGTACAGGACTTAGACTGCGATTTCTTTGCTTTCTCCGGACACAAAATGTGCTCCATGGGCGGCATCGGCGTCCTCTATGGCAAGGAAGAGCTCTTGAACGACATGGAGCCATTCCTGATGGGCGGCGACATGATCGAAGATGTCCATGAGCAGGAAACCACCTACGCCGAGCTTCCAGCCAAATTTGAAGCCGGCACACAGTATGTCGAAGGCGCTGTCAGCCTTGTCGCAGCCATCCGTTATGTGCAGGCCATCGGCTTTGACGAGATCCGCGCACAGGAAAAACGCCTCGTCACCCGCTGCCTGGAAGGCATGAAGAAGCTCCCCTTCATTCACATCATCGGACCGACGGATCCGGAAGAAAAAGAAGGGCTCGTCGCTTTCGAAGTCGAAGGCGTCCATCCGCATGACGTCGCACAGATCCTCTCTGCGGAAGGCATCTGCATCCGCACCGGACACCACTGCGCCCAGCCGCTCCACATCTACCTTGGCATCAATGCCTCCTGCCGTGCCAGCTTCTATTTCTACAACACGGAAGAAGAAGTGGACTACTTCCTCGAAAAGCTCAAGGATGTCCGGAAAGTTATGGGGTATGACGACTGATGGAACTCAAACAGCTTTATACGGACCTCATCCTCGAATACAACAAGGATAAGAGCAACAAACGCAAGATCGAATGCCCGACCGTCCATGAGCACGGACATAACCCGAGCTGCGGCGATGACATCGATATCGAGGTCAAGATCAAGGACGGCGTCATCGAAGACCTCGCCTACACCGGCAGCGGCTGCGCCATCAGCCAGGCCTCGACCGCGATGATGGCTGAGCTCCTGAAGGGGAGAACCATCCCGGAAGCCCTTCGCCTCTGCCGCCTCTTCCTCGATATGATCCGCGGCAAAGTGACGGAGGAAAGCGAGCTCGAAGAGCTCGAAGCCGCTATCACGCTGAAGGATATTTCCAAGATGCCCGTCCGCGTCAAGTGCGCGACCTTAGGCTGGCATACGCTTGAAATGGCGCTCGAAAAAATAGAAAAAGAACTCACGAAGTAATACAGAGCCCCCGGCCGCATAGCGGTGCGGGGGCTTTTTGTGCCGAAAAGGAGTGGAAAGGGAAAAGATTCCTCATCCTATCATCTAAACTCATTATTGGTCTAAATCTAATATAGAAATTTGACAATACGAGATTTATGATTCATAATAAAACACATAAAAACAATAATAATGCACTTCAGATAGTTTAATATAATGAGAACCTTGAGACCCGAAGCCGGACTTGTTTTCAGGTTATCATTTTTTATTTTCTATCAGTGGTTTTTACGCAGCCGTTGATGGTCCGTTTCAGGATATCTGAAATCGTCTGCGTCATTTATAAGAGAGAAGGATATATATGAAAAAAGATGTCAAATGTTTGCTCTCAGCACTTGTTTTTGCCGGAATTTCATGGGGGGGATACGGAATAGCGTCTGCTGCCGGTGAAGCAGTGTATGAGCTGAATCCGGTCGTCGTGACGGCAACGAGAACGGAGAAGGCGGATGTGGATGTGCCGGCCAATGTCACCGTCGTTACGGCAAAAAAAATCGAAGAAGCCGGTTATAAAAATGCATTCGATGCGATCCAGTCTCAGGTGGGCGTAGAGAGCACAGGGTATGGGGATGCGGGGCAGGACTTCGGGTTCAGCTCTGGACGCACGGTCGTGCGTGGATACGATCGTGGTACGTTGGTCATGGTCAATGGCATCCCGATGAATTTGAAAAACTACAATTCACTGGCGGGTATCCCGAAAGATATGATCGAGAAGATTGAAATCGTAAAAGGTGCTGCAGGGACACTTTATGGTGCGGAAGCCATGGGTGGTGTCATCAATATTATGACCAAGACACCACAGGATGGAAAGGAAACGGTCACGCTCAAAGGAACCGTGGGGAATTACTATAATGATTATGGGGTGACTTACGCGGGGCCGAATTTGATTGTCTCGCTTCAGAGAGAGTATAGCGATTTTATTAACCACAGCAATGCGTATCCGGAAGGATCGAAGATCAACTGGTGGGTCGGTAAAGGGCAGTCGAATCGAGCTGCTGTGGCAGCTAAGCTCAGCGAGGAAGTTGGATTTAACCTGATGTATCAGGAAGGGAATATCACCAGAGGCAGCTTCACCAATGATGTCAAGTTGGGATCGAAAAAAGTGCCCTATAACTATAGATATGATGACAAACGCGCTACCGTAGGGATGACGTATACCGGAAAAGAGAATGGGATCAAAGCCATCGTGGGATACAATTATCGTAAAGCGGATGGCTTCGATCGCGCTAAGAATGTACCTGTGAGCTCTTCTGCTGAACTGTCCAGCTATATCACGGATGTACAGAAAACATGGGAACTGGGGAAAGATACCCTCATTGCCGGCTATACATTCAAGAGAGAGGACTATGAAGGACTTGTCAATAAAGCAAATAAAGCCCATCGTCTGAATCATGGATTCTATCTGTCTTATACCGATGAGTTCTCTCCGAAATTCAGTGCGACACTCGGACTGCGTGCTGAGATCATTAAGGATCCCGTTTCGGATCAGAATGTTTTTAATCCGCAGTTCCAGACTCTGTATAAATTCAATGACAATACTTCCTGGTATGTAGATATTGGCCGCGGCTTCCAGATGCCGACGGTTGATTCCTATTATGGCAAAAAAGCAGCATCAGATACACTCAAGCCGGAAAAAGGTTGGACTTATGAAACGGGAATTAAACACAATTTTAGTGATACACAGAGCTTGAAATTCTCTGTCTATCATATGGATTTCAAAAATAAATTTGGCTGGTCTGACAAGGATAAAGATACAGGGTTGCAGTATGCCATTAACAAAGGCAATTTTAGAAATACAGGTGTAGAAGTGACATACGACCAGGTGGTTAATAACCATTGGGATTACAGTATCGGGCTGTCGTATGGTAATCCAGAAATCAATGATCCAACCGGTAAGAAAGGGTGGGTACAGGATTCTGCCAAACTGGATGGTGTCGCATCCGTGACCTACAGAACGGACAAGATCAGAAGCACATTGTCTTGGAAATATCTGGGCGATCGGGAAGAATATACCAGCAGACCAAAGACGTCTGATCCGCAGATCCCGTCTCTGTCTCGCGTGACATGGAATACCATTTACGATGTGACGCCCAATGATACGCTCTCTTTGACTCTGAATAACCTGTTCGATCATGAGAACTATGCCAATAAATATGGCAATCTGGAACTTCCTTACAACTGGAGACTGTCTTATTCTCATAAGTTCTGATCTCCTTCAGGACGCCATTTGATCTTCTGAAGCGGCTGACAGCCAAAGGCTGCCGCCGCTTTTTATTTGATGAGCCAAAAGGAAGCTATGTGGAAAAGATTTCTTTTTACGATACTTGCCGCGCTGGCATCGATCCTTCTTCCTGCCTGCTCGGTCACGCCCGCGCCGCAAAGTGAGACGCGAAGCATGACGGACGATGCCGGGCGCACTATATCCGCGCCCATCCATCCCACGCGCATCGTTTCTCTCACGTATGGGACGGATGAGATACTGACGGCGCTTCTTTCCCCTGGGCGCATACGCGCCTACTCGAAGTATGCGGGAGATGACGGGATCAGTTTCCTCACCAAGGACGAGGTCAGCCGGGTCGGGCGGACGGTCGATATGGAGCCGGAGCATATTTTGGCGCTTGCGCCGGATCTGGTGATCGCTTCGACGTCTACGCCCATGCAGACGGTCGAGGTACTTACGCACTCGGGGATCCCTGTCTATGTTTCCGCCATCCCGACGACGGTAGAGGCAATGAAGGGGAAGGTGCGCGGCGTCGCGAAAGCAGTCCACGAAGAGGAGAAGGGGGAGGCGCTGGTTTCTGACATGGAGTCGAAGCTGGCCGCTCTTGCGTCCAAGCTCTCGGCGGTTTCACCGGATAAGGAGCGTGTGGCTCTCGGCATGTCATTTCGCGGGATCCTGGGCAAGAAGGGGACGCTGTTTTCGGATGTCCTTCGTCTCGCGCATGTGAAGGATGGGGCAGCGGTGTATGAGGTGCCGAAGGGGGCGGATGCGTACCTTTCTTTGGAGATCCTCCCGAAGATCGACCCGGATGTGATCCTTCTTCCCACCTGGCGGGTGAAGGCGGGGGATGATACGAAGGCCTTCGAGGAAGGACTTCTGTCAAATCCTGCACTTCGCGAGGTGACGGCGGTCAAAGAGAGGCGTCTCGTGCCTTTTTCGGAGAAGTATAAGTACGTCATGAGCCAGCATGTCGTGGACGCGGTGGAAGCGGCGGCGCGGGCGGTGTATCCGGAAGTGTTTGTGACTAGTGACTAGGGATCAGGGGCTAGGACATTTTACCCCTTCTCGCATTTCGCCCGTTTGCATTTTTGCTTGACTGATGAATGGGATGATTGAATGAGGCATAAGGAGACTCACCTATGGCACCCAAAATCATTTATATGACGAATATTGATCGTCGCTATTTCATGATGCGCCGTGCGCTTGACGAATTGATCGCGGATGAAGAGATGCCCGCATCCTCACAGGTCGTAAAGACGGAGGATGGCTCTGTGTGGAGCGCATCGTGGGAAGAAAAACTACGCGGGAGCGCACTGGTCATGATCCGTTTCATGGGAAATACGATCCGTACGAAGTTTTGGACGGCGTGTATGCATTTTCTCTCGCGGGAAGGGATCCCGTATTACATGGATGCGGCTGGATCGGCAGAGGAGGAGTGCGTAGAGCGGGTCGCAGCAAAGGACATCGAGGCTATGAAGGCGTACTCGTTCTATGGGGGTCTGACGAATTACAAGAATCTGTGGCTCTATGTGCGTTCCCTTTTTGATCAGGGGGCGCCTTACGCGGAGCCGCCGTCGCCGATCTGCTGGGTGGGAATCTATCATCCGGGGATGGCGAAGAAGTTCATGACGGATCTTTCCCTGTATGAGAAGATGTTTCTCAAGGCGGGGCGTCCGACGCTGGGCCTTCTCTTCTATCGGGATGAGTGGATCTGGGATGACCTGCATTACCAGAAGGCATTCATAGAGGAGGCGGAGCGGCAGGGGCTGAATGTCATCGCAGTCTTCACGAATGGTCTGCCGGATCCGAAGCTGGGGATGCCGACGATCCATGAGGTGTTTGAGAAGTATTTCATGAAGGAGGGAAAGCCTCTCGTCGATGCCATCGTGAATGTGATGAAGTTCTCCTTCACGACATCGGGGTCGATTTCCATCAAGGCGCTGGAAGAAATGGGCGTCCCTGTGCTGGAGGCCTACTCTCTGATCGCTCCGAAGCAGGAGTGGGAGGCATCGCCGGAGGGAATGAATGCGATGGAGATCTCCATCTCGGTCACGATGCCGGAATTTGATGGGATCATTCACGGGATGCCGATCGCTGCGAAGCATGTGAAGGAGGATGGGGAGGTGGAGTACCTGCCCATCCCCGAGCGTATGCGTGCGATGGTCTCGCGGGCGGGGGCATGGGCGAGACTCCACAGGAAAGCGAATGCGGAGAAGAAGATCGCGATCATTTTTCACAATTACCCGCCGAAGAATTCGAACATCGGGAGTGCGTATGGTCTGGACAGCATCGAGAGCGTACGCCGTCTGCTCGGCTTCATGAAGGAGGCAGGCTACCAGGTCGATTTCATCCCGGAGGACACGGAGACCTTCATAAAGCGGCTGACGGTGCAGGCGACGAATGACCGCTCGATGCTGACAGAGGAGCAGGAGGCGGCGTGTCAGAAGGTCCAAAAGAAGCTCTACTGCGATTTCTTTGATACCTTCCCCGAAGAGACGCGGCGGCAGATGGAGAAGGACTGGGGAAAGGCGCCTGGCAGGGTCATGACGACGGAGTCGGGCGATATTCTGGTACCGGGGCTGATGGACGGGCATATTTTCCTCACGGTGCAGGCGCCGCGCGGGTATGGCTTTGATGCGTCGAAGATCTATCATGATCCTTTTATCGCACCGACGCATCAGTATCTGGCATACTATCAGTGGATCCGTGATGTATGGGGAGCTGATGCCGTGGTCCATGTGGGGACGCATGGAAATCTGGAATGGCTTCCGGGAAAAAGTGCGGGGATGGATAGAGGAAGCTATCCTGATCTGGCTCTGGGAAGCTTGCCGAATATCTATCCCTACCATATGACGATCACGGGAGAGGGGATCCAGGCGAAGCGGCGCGGCGGTGCATGTCTTGTGGATCATTTGCCTGCACCGATGGAAGAGGCAGGGACGTATGAGGAGCTGGCTGAGCTGGAGCAGGCGATGGATGAGTACGCGCATTTTGAGAAACCGGAACCGGAAACGGCGAAGCGGCTGGTACCACGGATCCGTGAGCTTGCGGAGAAAGCAAGTCTGGACGGTGAGGTGCCGTATACGGAAGCGGATCTGGCAGGGTATCTTTCACGCCTTCACTGCTATATCGAGGATCTCAAAAATAGCGAGTGCCATGTCGGATTGCATATTCTGGGAGAGATGCCGAAGGGGGAAACGCTCATCCATGAAATATTGGCTCTTCTTCGTCTGCCGAATGGGGACATCCCCTCGATCTGTGAGCTGCTGGCTGAGGAGGAGGGGACATCCGTGGATACGCTGTTGGGACAGGCGCAGACACTGTATCCGAATGGTCTCACTGGGGGCGAGTGGATGGCGCGCCTTCAGCGGAAGGCAGAGGGATTGGTCCGCAAGCTGGCAGACATGCATTTCGACAAAGAGAAGGCGAAGGCACTGGGGACAGAGAGGGAGCAGCCGCTGCTTCGTTTCGTTTGTGAGGAGGTATATCCGCGCCTTGCAGAGACAAAAAAGGAAATGGAGCATACCCTTCGCGGGCTTTCTGCCCGTTACATTGTGCCGGGGATCTCCGGCTCTCCGCACGCGGGCGGTGTCTCTCTTCTGCCGGCAGGGGTGAATTTCTACGGCATCGATCCGCGGCGTCTGCCGACAAGGACGGCATGGGAGGTGGGGAAAGAGCTTGGGGATCAGGTCATCTCGCAATATATCGAGAGCGAAGGCCGGTATCCGGAAAGCGTCGGCATGGTTTTCTGGTCGGGCGCGAATATGCGAAGTCACGGGCAGTGCATCGCGGAATTTCTCTATCTCATGGGCATCCGTCCGATCTGGGAGCCGGGAAGCCTCTATGTGAAGCGTTTGGAGCCCATCCCCCTGTCGGAGCTGCAGCGTCCGCGCATCGATGTGACGGCGCGCATCAGCGGTCTTTTCCGCGATACCATGCCCTCTGTCGTCTCGCTCATGGACAGGGCGGTGCTGCTCGCTGCCTCTCTTGCGGAGAATGACGAGGATAATTACGTCAGGAAACATATTTCTGAGGACAGCCGGATCATGGAAGAGAAAGGCTCGCCCAAGGAAGAGGCGTGGCGGGAGGCTGCGTACCGCATCTTCGGGGATGCTCCGGGGACGTATGGTGCAGGCGTTGCGGCGCTTCTGGAGGAGAAAAATTGGGACAGCCTCGATGACCTCGCGAATGTTTTCATCCGATGGGGCGGTCATGCCTATGGATCGAAGTCAAATGGCAGCTACAAGCCGGAGCTCTTCCGTGAGCGTCTCGCGCATATGGAAGTCACCATCAAGAATGAGGATAACCATGAGACGAATATGATGTCATCGGATGACTACAATGCTTATCACGGCGGCCTGATCGCAGCGGTCAGAAGCTGCTCGGGGAAGAAACCGCATGCCTACGAAGGGGACAGCAGCGATCGGAGCCGCATCAAGGTACGCACTGTCGAAGCGGCAGCGAAGCGCATTTTCCGCACGGAGACTGTGAATCCGAAATTCATCGAAGGCCTTATGCAGCATGGCTACAAAGGCGCGGCAGATCTTTCGAATCGTGTCGCCGTCAGTTTCCAGTGGGATGCGACGAGCGATGTCATGGAGGACTGGATGTATGAGAAGCTCTCCGCTGCCTATGCCCTGGATCCCAAGGTGCAGGACTGGATGAAGCGTGTGAATCCCTGGGCGCTTAGCCGCATCACCGAGACGCTCCTTGAGGCAGCGCGGCGAGGTCTGTGGCAGGCCAAAGAGGAGACTGTGGATGCTCTCGAGAAGCTGTATCTTGAGGTCGAAGGCGAGATCGAGGAGGAATAAGAAAACGCTGATCGGATCGCAAAGCGATCGGATCAGCGTTTTTTCACGGAATGGCGTTGCCTGTCCCACTGTCACAAAATATCCAGATCCTCATAAGTGGGGCGCATGACATAGCGCCCCGTCTTATCGATGAGCCCCCATTTGCCTTTGACCTTGACGCCTGCGAGACCAGAGGAGAAGGGGGTGACGTCGGAAAAGGTGTCGTCATGAGGGAAGGCTTCATGCCCCGCAGGCGTGAGGAAGCTCCAGCCGTTCTTTGTCTTGACGGGAAGGAGGCCTTCTCCTGCTTTCGATACGGCGAGGTAGAGGGGGGCAGTGAGGCGCGCTCCATCTTTGCCCGCGATGCCCCATTTGTCCTCTTCCTTATAACCGAAAAGACCACTGCCCAAGGATCGGATCTCCTTATAGGAGAATGGCAGAAGCTCGTGACCGTCTTCCATGGAGAGGAGGCCCCATTTCTTGTTTTCGTCTTTGGCGAGAAGTACGCCGTCTTCCTCATCGGGGAGCAGACCGGTATAGATGGTATGAGCGATGTAGGTGCCTTCGCGGTCGACCCAGCCATAGCGGCCGTCTTTTGAAAGGAGGATGCCTTTTCTTCCGGCGGAGAAGACGCGGTCATTGGCGGGGCTGGCGATGACTTTTCCGTTCTTGTCGATATAGCCGCGCTTCTCCGTGACGGATGTGACAGGCTCATCGTCGTACCGGCCGGGATACCAGATGGGCAGGCCGATGCCCCATCCCCAGCCCCATGGGTGATGGTGATGGCGGAAGGCAAGCCAGTCGCCCCATCCCCAGCCGATGCCGATGGAGATAGGAGGACGGCTGCGGACGGCGCGCGTCTCCACCTCGCCTTCTCTGACTTCGGCAAGGCCGTCCTTGAAGGGGAAAAGCTGGTCATAGTCTGCCATGAAGGCGATGGTGCCGTCAGGTCTGGCATAGCCGTTGCCGTCGATGGTCTTGACACCGGAGAGACCTTCGGAAAAGGGGGTCAGTACAGCTTTGAACTGCGGCTTCGCGGTGACGTTTCCTTCGGTATCAATGAATCCCCAGAGCTTGCTGTCGCCTAGAATAGCCGCATAGCCTTCGCTGAAGGCCGGCGAGACGGCTTTGTAAGCGGGAGGGATGATTTCCTTGCCCTCTCGATCTATGTAGCCCCAGAGATTCTTCTGATTTTTGACGGCGAGGCGTCCCTCTTGGAAGGCAGCACCGGTAGCCTTGTAGATCGGGGAGACGATATAGCGGCCCGTCATGTCGATGACGCCCCAGCGTCCTTTTTCTTTGACGGCAGCGAGACCGTCTTCAAAGAAGCGCGCTTCCTGATAGACAGGCTTCACTTCTCTTCCATCGAGCGAAAGATAGCCATAGGTCGCGCCCTGCTTTACGATCGCCATGCCGTTCTCGAAGTCGGAGACTTGATCGTAGGCGGCACGAGAGATCAGCGATCCATCCTTTTTATAGAAGGAGATCTTCTTGTCCTTCCCACGGACGGCGAGAGCGCCTTCTTTCCAGATGGAGCGGCTTTCATAGGAGATCGGGATGACTTCCTTTCCCGTGCGGGTGAAGAATCCGCGAAGTCCGCCTTTTTCTGCTTCGATGAGATCACCTTCTCCCTCTTCAGAGAGAAGGTCCTCCTCCTGCTCGTCGGCCTTGGAGAGTGAGAGGCCGAGACGGTCATACGAGATCGGGATCACGACTTGGCCGGCACCATTCACTGCGCCCCACATGCCGTTTTCTTTGACTGCGGCCGTGAAGGGGAGCGTGGGTTCATTGGCAGAAATCGCAGTTGCTGCCCAAAAGGCAGCAAGCGTCAGGAGCAGTGTACGTTTTTTCATAGAGAGCACCTCCGGAAAGATGATAATCCTATCCTCACTATTTAAGGAGGGTTATGACGAAGCATTGCATGAAAATACATGCCAAATCGGACTCTGCGATTTAATCAGCGTTTCCTTAATTATAGTCAAAGAACGAGGGTCTGTAAAATGAAAGCAAAAAAGCATTTTCCGTGGGGAAAATGCTTTTTGATGCTATGGGGACTTATGGGGCGGCACGACCCGGGGGATAAGTTTGAAAGCAGGGAAGAGTAGCTAGTGGCTAGGGATTAGGAGTGACTGGTGACTAGTCACTGGGATTCTCCGGCATCGTCATCCCGAGCGTAGCCGAGGGATCTTTACTGCACCGCAGGAAATCAGCGTGCATGCGCCGAGGGAAAACGATGTCTTGGTGCTGTCTCACAGCAGGCAATGAGCGTTCTGCCATAGAGATTTCTCGCTTGCGCTCGAAATGACGACGGCGTGAAGCGCTATCAAAATTCCGCGGCGCTTCTGATTATGATGCGCCGCACCAATCCCTTTGAACCTCTTGAACCTATAGAATCCGCTGAACCTTTATCATTCCACTTCGATGAGTTCATACTGTGGATTTCCCATCTTGAGCTCTTTCATCGCCTGTAGCTGATGGAGACCGTGGCGAGACTCGATGCGCTTGACGAGATCCTGATTTGAAGCGGTCTGATAGACGAGGTCGACCGATGCTTGATCGATGGCGAGAAGGTCGGTCGAGGCGAGGATGCCGATATCCGGGATCGTCGGCTCGGCAGCGATGAGACCGACGCAGTCGCAGTCGACAGACATGCGGCGCAGGACATTCAGGTAGACGATGTGCTTGCCGAAGAGATCAATGGTGGCTTTGGCGGATTCCGCCATGTTCTCCATGAGGAGCTCCTTGCCTGGCCAGGCATTCCAGTCTTCCGGCTGATTGTTTACATCGACGCCATGGACCTGGCTCTTGCCGATGCGTCCATCCGCACAGCCGATGGCGAGATTCTTCATCGAGCCGCCGAAGCCGCCCATGGCATGTCCTTTGAAATGGGTGAGGACGATCATCGAGTCATAGTTCACGATGTGGCTGCCCATGGAGACTGTCTTGAAATGCTTGCCGCCACGGACCGGAAGTTCGATAGTCCCTTCTTCGTCCATGATATCGACGGGGCAGAAGGTCCAGCCATTCACCTGCAGGGTGCCCCTGTGCATGGCTGTCGTGTGGCGGTCTCCCTGGTAAAGCGTATTCGTTTCTACGATCGTGCTGTCCTTCACCTGCTTCTGAAAGGCGGCTACCATGTCACGCGGCAGGATATTCGGCCCATGCTTTTCACCGGTATGCAGTTTGATGGCTACTTTGCCATAGATGGCATCATTGATCCGTGTGTAGAGCGAGATCAGGTGCGCCGCATCGATCACGCGGGTGAAGTACACCTTTGCGCGGCTGCCTTCTGCGCTCTCATCCACACGGCGCGAGCCGATGACGGGAGCCTGTTTGTATGTTTTCATATCGTATCCTCCTTGATGGTTAGGGCTGCCTGTGGCAGCTCCGATCTACGTCATTAGTATAGTCTGTATGTTCTTCAATCACAAATGCTTTTGGCGAATGCGCATGGAAGCGGAAAAAGCATGGAAAGCCCGGGCGGTGCTCTGCGAAGGAGAACCGATGGAATGGGGATCACACAAAAAAACGCCCATGCATACACATGGGCGTTCATGTTCTGGAGCCGGCAACAGGATTTGAACCTGCGACCTACGCATTACGAATGCGCCGCTCTACCAGCTGAGCTATACCGGCATTGACATGAAATATTGTAACAAATGGAGTGGGGGTTTGTCAAATGAATTTTGCTATTTCAGAGAAAGCTGCGTGTTTTCCAGGGATCATGCCGAGCGTATGCGCCTGCATTCAGGAAACGGGATATGCGTCATGGGCTTTTAAAAATGTATTGACAAATCTGAATTTCCGTGCTATACTTCTAAACATTGTCGGGGCATAGCGCAGTTTGGTAGCGCACTTGGTTCGGGACCAAGGGGTC
>FR879598.1:30753-36194 GCA_000434475.1 Dialister sp. CAG:486 | reverse complement strand
GACCATTTTTATGCGGGTGTAGCTCAATGGTAGAGCGCCAGCCTTCCAAGCTGGTTACGAGGGTTCGATTCCCTTCACCCGCTCCAGAAACGATCCGCTCTTGGGGCGGGCTTTTTTATTGCCTGAAATGATTGGCGTCTGCCTTCCGTGCATCCAAGGGAAAGGAAGCTCCCGCAATTTTCCGGCATTTCCTTATACCCGTTTCCGAAATATGATAAGATAGTAGCAATAGCAGTGGAGGTGGATCACGATGGCATACACAGAAGCGGAATTGATCGGTCAGCTGGAGAAGGATCTCGCGCGTCCGGGCGAGCTGTATGTAAAGGACTATATACAAGAGGGCGGGGCGGCGAGTGATACAGGGCGCTCCTATGAGGACATCATCAGCACGTATCTCGTCTCTCACGCAGACGCACTGAAAATGACGGATACGAATTGGGGCATGGTGCATACCGCTATTGGCAAGACTTCCGAGCGAGGGAGCCGCATGGCGCAGAAGCTGCTTTTGGAAAAGGACTTTTTCCATGCCATTCCGCTTGACGGAGATGTACGTCTGACAGATGGGACGATGGCGGAGATCGGATACTTTGATTTTATAACGCTCGATAAAGAAGGAAAGAGCCTCACACTCTTTGAGATCCGGCCATATCCGGAAAAAGAGAAGCCGCTTTCGCGTCTCCTTCGCTGCTGGAGCCTCAAGACCTCACTGAACAAAGCGCTTCTTTTGCAGATGCTCGGCATGGAAAAGCTGCCACGGATCTCCATCGTGACGCTCATCACCGGCGGAGGAAGTGATCACTTCACGCCTGCGGGGAGACAGCCGGTGCCTCTTCCTTTGAAGCAGCTGGGCGGGATGCTCGGTGTTTTTTGTCTTTATCTCTTCCATGGCCTGTACGGCGTCCCCGTGAGCGGAGCGCAGGCTCCGGCGCAGATGACGCGCGCGGAGCTGATCTCGCTCCTGGAAAAAGATGCCAAGCATCCGGAGCTTCTGTATCAGAAGGACTATATCAATCGATTCGGACTCACGGCGGATACGAAGGAGCCGTACGCGGCTGTCGCAGCCGGCTGGCTCACCGGGCATCGGGATCTATGGATGGGGGTAGCGCATGGTCTTTACCGATTGGTCGAAGGGAATCGCGTCAGCATCATGATGAAGGATCCCGATCTCCAAAGGATCCGCAAGCAGCGCGTCTTTCCGCCTTTTGGCGAAGTGCTGCCTGTCGCGCTCGTGCTTTTGGGAAATCGGTCGCAGGAGCTAGGACGCCCCTCCATGCTGCTCTATGATGGAAATCCGTCAGGGGTGGGGACGTACTCTCTCGTGAGAGCACTCGAAAGGGTCGATCCGTCCGACAGCCTGCTTCGGAGCGTACTTCGGGCGTTCACGCATCTCGTGCTGGTCGATCGGAAGAAGCTGATGGCAGATCTTCGGCTGTCGGAGGAAACGACGCTCGAGGTACGTCTCGTCGTAGGAAAGGGGATGCAGTACGACCTCTTTTTGCGGGATCTCCCCTTCGTAGAGCCGCTCATGAAGGCTATGGGCATCGGACTCATCACGATGGGGGAAGGATATGAGGCGATGTATTGAGGGGGATTTGAGTGATTGGACAGCAGCTGCCAGTCATCGGTCACTCTTTTCAAAAACCTTGAACCTTCCCTTCGTTCCCTATATAATAAGAAGAAATAAAAATGTAAGGAGAGCAACCATCCATGGGATTTTTTGATAAAAAGCACGAATCCGACACCCCGATCGGAAACCTGAGAGCGCACATCGGTACCTACATGTACTTTGTCAAAGTGGGCAAGTCGAAGTTCAAGCACAAGGGACGCATTGGCGAGATCTTTGCGGATATGGACAACACCCAGTTCCTTTTCAATCAGGCGACAATGGGGACGATGTATGATTTCAAAAAGAAACTCGACTATGCACTTTGGGATGCAGCCGTTCATAAATACACCGAAGACATGGAAGCCCTGAAGGCAGAACTGCTCAAGGTCGTCGATCAGGAAGAGGCAGCGCCGAAGAAAGAAGCGCCGAAGGAAGAGGAAGAGGTGGAAGTCGCTCCAACGGAAGAGGAGACAGGCGACTGGAAATCCTCCATCAAAGGACAGATGGCGGCTGCGGAAGAGAAGGCGAAGAAGGAAGCCGAGCGCAAGAAGCGCGAAGCTGAGGCGGAGGAAGGCTTTGAGGTCGATGCCAGCGAAGAAATGACCGAAGCCGACTGCCGCGAGCTCTGGCGCATCCTCCAGGGACTCGAAAGAGAATTCCAGGAAATGAAGAGCATTGCGGACGACTGGTTCACCGTACACGGTAAAGGCAATGGCTGCTTCGGAGCGCTCGCCATGATGGCTCTTATCCCTGTGGGCGCGATCTACGGGATCTGTCAGATGCTGTAAATGAGGAATGGAAGGGAAAATGGACCGATGGGCCTGCCCGGCCCCATTTCCTTATAATAACTTTTCTCGAGAGGGTGTACATTTACCCTCACCTATGGTATGATAATGCAAGAAATCTTGGTTTCAGGGAGGTGACATCATGTCCAAACACATCGTTACAATCAACAAGTCTTCTCTGCAGGACTCCATCAAATTCGAAGGCTGCAGTGAATGTCAGACTTCCTGCCAGTCCGCTTGCAAAACAAGCTGCACCATTGGCAACCTGATCTGCACAGAACAGGAAGAAGCAGAAGCAAAGAGAGCATAAGCTGATGCACGGCCAAGCCCCCGGCCTTGAGACCGGGGGCTTTTCTTGTGAGAGAATGGATGTGGGGGAAAGAAAATGGCGTTATTATTTTTCGGCGCATTCCGATGAGATGCGGGGTACCGTCCCATGGAACCGTTCCAACCTGTTACAGATTGAAAGCAAGGATGAGTAGCTGGGGATTGGGAACCTTGAGTGACTGGTGACTAGTGACTAAATACCACCTTCGGACATCGCCCTATTTATACTTCGCGGCGCTTCTGATCTTTATGCGCCGCTCCTTCCCCTTTGAACCCATAGAACCTATAGAACCCGCCGAACCTCTTTCATTCGCAATCCAGGGGCAGTACGCCTCACGGACTAACCCTCAAACCATATAACCCAATAAAAGGAGAATAACATTTCATGGATTACAACGTTAAGCCAATGATCCACCGTTTCCAGCAGAACGGCATGAATATCGTCATGGATGTGAACAGCGGCATCGTACATGTCGTCGATGATGTGACGTACAAGGTCCTCGCGTATTACAATGGAACCAACCGGGGAATGGTTCTGGCGAATCTGGCCAAAGACTACGAAGAGGCCGAACTCAATGAAGTCATGGATGACCTTGATGAACTCATCGCCAAAGAAGTACTCTTTGCACCGATGGATAAGAATTACAAAATGGCGATCGAAGACCGTCCGATCATCAAAGCACTCTGCATCAATATCGCTCACGACTGCAATCTGCGCTGCCAGTACTGCTTCGCCGGGCAGGGTGGCTATGGCCAGTGGCGCATGCTGATGAGCTTCGACGTTGCCAGAAGAGCTGTCGATTTCCTCATCGCACACAGCGGTCCGCGTGAACACTGCGAGCTTGATTTCTTCGGCGGTGAACCGCTCATGAACTGGCATGTCGTACAGCAGACCATCGACTATGTACACAAGCAGGAAAAGAAGCACGGCAAGAAGATCAAGATGTCCCTCACCACGAATGGCCTTCTGCTCGACAAGGAAAAGGTCAAATATCTGACAGACAATCACATCAGTCTCATCCTGTCGCTTGACGGCCGCAAGGAAATGCACGACCGTATGCGTCCGGGCGTCCATGGCGAAGGCACCTATGATGAGATCGTGAAGAATCTCCAGTACTGCGTGGCGAACCGCAAGGGCGAGGAATATTATGTCCGCGGTACCTTCACCCGTTACAATATGGACTTTACGACCGACGTCATCGATATGATCGACAAGGGCTTCCCGGCTGTATCCATGGAACCGGTCGTCGGCGAAGACACTGCCGACTATTCCATCAAGGAAGAGGATCTGCCGCGCGTCAAAGCGGAATATGACCGCCTCGCCAAGCTCTTCATCGCAAGAGAAGAAGAAGGCCGTCCATTCTTCTTCTTCCATTTCAATATGGACCTCTGGAAGGGCCCCTGCCTCCCGAAGCGTCTTCGCGGCTGCGGTGCCGGGCACGAGTATCTCGCCGTCGTACCGAATGGCGATATTTACCCCTGCCACCAGTTCGTCGGACGAGAAGGCTACGTCATCGGCAACGTCTATGAAGGTCTCAAGAACTTCAAGATGATGCGCGACTTCCGCATGAACCACGTCTTCAGCAAGCCGGAATGTGTCGACTGCTGGGCGAAATTCTTCTGCTCCGGCGGCTGCCATGCGAATAACGAAGCATTTGCCGGCGACATTCATAAGCCATTCCATATCACCTGTGAGATCCAGAAGAAACGCGTAGAATGCGCGATGATGATCCAGGCGTACAATGAAATGAAGAAACCAAAGGTCATGGCGCAGCCAGGCACCTACCAGGCAAAGAAAGAAGCCATGGAAGAGAAATAAAAAAGCCGCAGCGGACATATCCGCTACGGGGGTTTGTTATCCTAAACGGGTACGTCCTTGCTTGCCAGGGACGTACCCGTTTGCTATTCAGCTGGCAACGGCTACCTGCAGTTTGAGCTGTAGTGCCTGCATCAGTTTGATGAGAGTATCGAGCTTGGGAGCTACACTGCAGGACTCGATGCGGGCGACAGAAGACTGTGGGATACCGCAGCGCTCAGCCAGTGCTCGTTGGCTGAGGCCAAGCTCATGCCGACGCTTGATCAAGGAGGAGACGATATCAGCCGCCGCTTCAATTTCTTCCATATTTCTACGGTCGTCCTCACTGCATGCTTTGACGTGCTCTTTATAGTCATTCCAGTTCATGATTTTTCCTCCTTTTGTTTGATGTAATCATCGCGTTCTGCCTTGGCCTGGAGAAGCTCCTTCGCTGGCGTCTTTTGCGATTTTTTGCGAAAATGATGAAGAAGCACATATTGCTTGTTGTCATAATAGAAATAAAAAACGCGGTTATAACCCGGACGCAGCTCCCAGATATCTTCTTCTAAATGCTTCGTGATCTTAATGGGAAGATTGCTGCCGTTCTTTGCAAGCAAATCGATATAGAAAACAATCTGGTTGTATTGAATGCGCGCATCTTTGCTGGTTTTACTTTTTGTACGCAATGCTTCAAGGAAATTCAGAATCTCAGATTGGCCATTTCTGTTTGTATAAAACTCAATATTGTACATAGCAGACTCCTTCTTCCTATACTGATGATAGCATAAATGCTATTGGGAGACAAGGGGGGTAAATCAAACTATCAATAAAAATCCTATTGACAGAAAGAAAACAAAATGCTATAATCATCTACGTTGTCGGGGCATAGCGCAGTTTGGTAGCGCACTTGGTTCGGGACCAAGGGGTC
>FR879598.1:13840-30690 GCA_000434475.1 Dialister sp. CAG:486 | reverse complement strand
GACCATTTTTATGCGGGTGTAGCTCAATGGTAGAGCGCCAGCCTTCCAAGCTGGTTACGAGGGTTCGATTCCCTTCACCCGCTCCATTTTTTTATCCGCTCAGTGAGCGGATTTTTTATTGGGAGAATAGGTGACTGGTAGCTGGTGACTGGTGACTAGTCACTAAGAGAATGGGAGACTAAGAGACATCAGACATCAGGCATCAGACTTCTAATGTCTAACGTCTTAAACGGGCATCGCCCATATATATTCGCGGCGCTTCATTATTATTTGCGCCGCACCACCATTTCTCATTTCTAATTTCTCATTCAAGCGAGGCTTTCAAACGTAATCATGGGCATCACGCCCCTTTACATTTCCATCGCGATTTGCTACAATGTTCCCATATACGGCGATGAGGAAGAGGAGTATGTCCGACAAAGCGAGCCGGCGGTGGTGAGAGGCCGGCGATGGACAGAAGGCGTTTCTGAGCTGTTTCCTGAACAGAGTAGGGAAATAAGAAAAATCAAGGTGGGCCTTAGGGAATACTGATTAAATCAGACTCTGCGATTGAATCAGTGTTTCCTTAGGTCAATGAGGGTGGAACCGCGGGTTAATGATCTCTGTAACTCGTCCCTGTAACTTTTTGTTACAGGGATTTTTATATTGTCAGGAAATGGGAGCGCAGTGATCGATCGGTCACACCCCATTTCATCGATCAGGAGGAACAAATGACTTTTCAGCAGATCGTCTTAGCACTCCAGAAGTTCTGGTCCAAGCAGGGCTGCGTACTCGGAGAAGCTTACGACACAGAAAAAGGCGCAGGCACGATGAATCCGGCTACCTTCCTGCGCACCATCGGACCGGAACCGTGGAACGTAGCCTATATGGAACCATCCCGCCGTCCGGATGACGGCCGTTATGGGGATAATCCGAACCGTCTCTACCAGCACCATCAGTTCCAGGTCATCATGAAGCCGTCTCCGAATAACATCCAGGAGACCTATCTGGAATCCTTAAAAGAGCTTGGTATCGATCCGCAAGAACACGACATCCGCTTCGTCGAAGATAACTGGGAGTCCCCGACCTTAGGCGCATGGGGCATTGGCTGGGAAGTCTGGCTCGACGGCATGGAAATCACCCAGTTCACCTATTTCCAGCAGGTCGGCGGTATCGATGAGCATCCGGTCTCCGTAGAGATCACCTATGGCCTCGAACGTATCGCGATGTACATTCAGGAAGTAGACAATGTCTATGACCTCGAATGGACCGACGGAGTCACCTATGGCGACATCTGGCACCAGAATGAATACGAGCAGTCCGTCTACAGCTACGAGCTTTCTGACCACGACATGCTCTTCAAGCTCTTCGACATGTATGAAAAAGAAGCGCAGCGCGTCGTAAAGGTCGGCCTCGTACTCCCAGCCTATGACTATGTACTGAAATGCTCCCATTCTTTCAATCTGCTGGACGCTGCCGGAGCGATCTCTCTCTCGGAACGTACAGAATATATTTCCCGTGTCAGAAACCTGGCCCGCATGTGCGCCAAGGCCTGGCTGAAAAAGCGCAAAGAGCTGGGATTCCCCATGCTTAAAGGAGGCGAAGCGAAATGAGTAAGAATCTTCTCTTAGAAATCGGTACAGAGGAAATGCCGGCCAATATCATGTCCGGTGTCGTAGATCAGCTGAAAGCACTCGCGGCTTCCCAGTTCGAAGTCCACCGCATCGCTGCCGAAAAAATCACCATCTACGCGACCCCGCGCCGTCTCGCCGTCCTCGTCAAGGGCGCTGCAGACCGCCAGCCGGATGAAGAAGTCAAGAAACGCGGCCCATCCGTCAAAGCTGCTTTCGATGCTGATGGAAATCCGACACGCGCGGCCCAGGGATTTGCCCGCGGCCAGCACATCGATCCATCTGAACTCGTCAAAGAAGGGGAATACACCTGGGCGCATGTCGTACATGCGGGCAAGAAAGTCGAAGACGTCCTTCCCGAGCTCTTCCTCTCCCTCATCACCGGCCTGAACTTCACCAGAAGCATGCGCTGGGCCGATGAAGAAGCCCATTTCATCCGTCCTGTCCGCTGGATCGTCGCTCTCTGCGACAAGGAGATCATCCCGATGGAATTTGCCCACGTCAAGAGTGGCAATGTCAGCCGCGGACACCGTTTCCTCTGCAAGGAACCTGTCGTGATCTCCGATCCGCTCTCCTACAAGGAGACCATGCGGGAAGCCTTTGTCATCGTCGATCAGGATGAACGCCGCGAAATGATTCGTACCGGCCTTCTCGCCGTTGCAGACAAGCTCGGCGGCCACGTCTGGCACAATGCAGACCTCTTGGAAGAGATCAACTACCTCGTCGAATACCCGACCCCGCTCTATGGCAGGATCGATGATGAATTCCTGAAGCTCCCTGTACCAGCCGTTGTTACTCCGATGCGTGATCATCAGAGATACTACCCTGTCAGAAACGAAGACGGCTCCCTCATGCCGTACTTCCTGACTGTTCGTAACGGCGGTACGAAAGCCCTCGAAAACGTCCAGCACGGCAATGAAAAAGTCCTCCGTGCCCGTCTTGACGATGCGAAATTCTTCTTCGAAAACGACCGCAAGAAGACCTTGGAAGGCCACAGAGATGACCTCACCCGCATCAACTATCAGGAAGGCATGGGCGACATGCGTGATAAAGCAGACCGCCTTCAGAAACTGACGGAAGCCATCGGCAAGGATTGGGGCTTCACGGCAGAGGAAGCCGCCGACGCCGACCGCGCCGCTTTCCTCTCCAAGTCCGACCTCGCGACCGGCATGGTCACCGAATTCACCGAACTGCAGGGTGAAATGGGCAAGGAATACGCTCTCCTTGACGGGGAAAAACCGGAAGTTGCAAAGGCCATCTTTGAGCAGTACATGCCTAGATTTGCCGGAGATATCCTCCCGCAGCAGGAAATCAGCCGTGCGCTTTCCCTCGCGGATAAGCTGGATAACCTCGCTGCGACCTTCCTGCGCGGTCTCATCCCGACCGGCTCTCAGGATCCCTTCGCGCTCCGCCGTCAGACCATCGGCGCCGTAAATATCCTGACTGATGGAAAGATCCACTGGGACATCCGCCGCGGCATCGAGGCAGCCCTTGCCCTCCTTCCGGGCGATGAAGAGACGAAGAAGACCGTCCTCTCCCAGATCGAAGACTTCTTCCGCCAGCGCATCAAAGCCATCATGCTCGACGAAGGCATCGCCTATGATATCATCGACGCCGTCCTCGCCGGCCCTGTCGACGACATCTACGCACTCTTCCTGAAAGCCCGCAGCATGGCAGAAAGCCAGCTGAAGGACGAAGCCGAGCTCCGACAGGCTGTCACCCGTCTTGCGAACATCACCAAGGGCAAGACCGGCGGCAAAGTCGATCCATCCCTCTTCACCGAAGACGTGGAAAAGAAGCTTCAGGATGCTTTCGAAGCTGTTTCTGCCAAAGCCCTTCCGCTCTTTGCTTCTTACGAGTACGGAAAAGCCCTCCCGGCTCTCAAGGAACTCACGGCTCCGATCAATGACTACCTCGACAACGTCATGGTCATGGTCGATGATGAAGCCGTCAAGAACAACCGCATCTCCCAGCTCCTCGCTACCCTCGCCCTCTTCAACACCTGGGGCGACTTCAGCAAGCTGGTGTGATCGGCTTTCTGGAAATCGTCTTTTAGATAGACTGCTAAAAAAGGAAATCGCCTGTGCGATTTCCTTTTTTGCGTTGTTGATTAGTGACTGGTGACTGGCGGCTAGGGATAGACGCTATCCCCGTATCGCCTGCCTTCCCCGCGTGGGGAAGGTGGCCTGAAGGGCCGGATAGGGTACAGGCGGTATGCAAGACAGAATTCGGGTATCTCTTCCCTGCATAGTGCATAGAAAAAAGGATACTTCACGCCGTGGTGTGAAGTATCCCGAAGAATCCGGCACAGCTGCTTTTACCCTTCCTTCTTCATATCAGGGATCAATTTCAGCACGCAGTACAGGAAAGCAAGGAAGGCGAAGGTTGCACCGGCGAAGCCGATGCATGTGATCGAGATATACGTGCAGAGGAGGCCGCCCAGCCAGGTGCCGGAGCCGATGCCCAGATTGAAGATGCCCGAGAAGATGGACATGGCGACAGGGGCTTCAGCGCTGGTGGTGACCTGGATGGTTTCTGCCTGCAGTCCAACATTGAAGGCTGTCGCAGCCATGCCCCATAGTACGCAGAGGGCGGTGGTGGCGTAGAGATCTCCTGCAAGCGGATAGAAGAGGGAAAGCGCGATGACGAGGAGACAGATCGTCGAGGCCAGGAGGGAATAGCGGTGGGCGTTATAGAGCTTGGAGAAAAGGAGGCTGCCCAGAAGTCCGGCAAAGCCGAAGACGGTGAGAAGCATTGTGATCCAGTCTGCCGGGAAGTGGGAGATCTGCAGCATGAAGGGTTCGATGTAGCTGTAGCAGGTGTAGTAACCGGAGGAGACGAGGAAGGAGAGGAGGAAGATACCGGCGAGGACTTTATTTCTGAAAAGCTTCGGCACATCTTTCGCAGCGAAAGGCGCATTGCCGGAGACCTTCGGGAGCAGGAAGAAGAGGTAGGCGAGTGTCGCGAAGGAAATGACGGCCACACAGGCGAAGGTCATGCGCCATCCGGCGGCGAGACCGATGAAGCGGCCCATGGGAAGTCCGAAGATCATGGCGATGGATGTCCCGGTGACGACCATGCCCATGGCAGTGGACTGGTGGGAGGCGGGGACGATGCGTGTCGCGATGGGGGTCGCGATGGACCAGAAGACGGAGTGGGCAAAAGCGACGCCGATACGGGAGGCGAGGAGGGTATAGTAGCCCGTAGAGATCGAAGAGAGTACCTGCGATACGGCAAAGAGTGCGATCACGGCGAGAAGCAATGGGCGCAGCGGGATGCGTGAGCAGAGGATCATGAGCGGGAGCGACATCGCCATGACGACCCAGGCATAGATGGAGATCAGCAGGCCTGCGCGGGCTTCGCTGATGCCAAAGTCCATTGCGATGTCCGTCAGAAGGCCGATAGGCATGAATTCAGAGGTGTTGAAAATAAAGGCAGAGAGTGTGATACCGACGAGCGGCAACCATTCACGTAAAGTCATAGATGAACCATCCTTTGATAACGTATTAGCATAGGTGCGTAGATACGTATTATAGCATGCGATGGGGCGGGGGACAAGGTGAAGGGGATTCACAGGTTCAATGGGTTCAACGGGTTCAACGGGTTAAGGTGGCGGCTTCGCCGCGAATATATAGGGGGCGATGCCCGAAGGTCAGCGGATAGCAGGTTTCCCGTTTTCAGTTTTCTGACATCATACGCCAAACCGCGAATGACAAAGATTTCTCGCTGGCGCTCGAAATGACGATACGAGAGAGTCCCCGGTTCCCAGTCACTAGTCACTAGTCACAAGATCGCCCCAATCAAAAACCCGCTCTGCAAAGCAGAGCAGGTTTCGTGCAAAAGCTCACTTTCTCATGGCTTCCTTCAGCTGGGCGCGAAAGATGCCCGCGCCGCCGTTTGCGGGATGGCGCAGGCCAGTGACGGAGAAGCCTGCTTCGGTGAGTGTCACCTCGCTCTTCCTGCCGATGGCAAAGAGCGGAAGGGGGCCGGTCAAGGAAAGGAGCTCTTTCGTATACGTGAGGCCGATAGCGAGTTCTTCATCCGTCGGTGTGCGGTTCGTGAGGAGATTTCCTTTTTTATAAGGATGGAAAGGAAAGATGTTCCACAAGAGAAATTCATCGGGGGCAAGGCCGGCTTCGAGGCATGCGCTCCAGACGACGGAGTCGGTGGGTTCATTGAAGCCTTTTTCTTTCTGAGCAGCCTTCGTGATGAAGGGGCTGTCCATCCGGCTGGTGCGCGTGCCTTCACGGCAGAGGATCATCCGGCTCGTGACTTTGGGATGCTGGTTCAAGAGCATACGCTCGCAGGTCATGGCGATGCCGGAGAAGTGTCCGCCCTGATAGCCGCAGGCTTCGGCGATGAGAAGGATCTTTGCCCGCCCGATGCGCAGGGCTAGGTAGTCCGTAAGCTGCTCTTGGCGGATGGAGACGGCGCGGCCGACTTCGTAGTCTGCGTTTGTATCACGCCATGGGTTGAAGACGTTCTCGCCCTTGTAGGCGGAGAGAGCGGTGAGGAAATGGGTGAGATTGTCGTTCATGATGAGCCTTTCAAATGAGGAGTTAGTAGGAATTAGGAATTAGGAATGGTTGTGCGGCGCATAAAAATCAAAAGCGCCGCGGAGTTTTGATAGCGCTTCGCGCCGTCGGCATCTCGAGCGTAGCCGAGAGATCTTTCTTGCACTGCGGTCAGTATCACATAGGTACTGTACGGAAACGACGCCTTGGTGCTACACACATCCTTTGTTTATCGGTCTGCAAGGAAGATTTCTCGCTTGCGCTCGAAATGACGATACGAGAGAGTCTGATGTCTCTTAGTCTCTGGATCGCTAGTCACCAGTCATTAGTCACTAGTCCCAACAAACCGATAGATCGTCCCAGCCTTGGTACTTTCTACTTTTTCAAAACGGGGAGCGAGCGACCATGCGTCGAAGAATTTGGCTTTCCCGTTTGCTACATAGAGGTAGCTGGGCCTATCAGAGGCCTTGGCAGCTTCTATGAATTGCTCTTCGTTTACGGTGGGGATGGGAGATTTCTTATCCCAGCGGGCATCGCGCTTTTCCTGGTCCAGCAGCGGTTCATCAGGCAGGAGGCGTGTTGCGATGTCGCCTGTGTAGTAGCTGTAGCTGGCGGGATAGGTGAGGAAGAAATAGTGCTTTCCTTTCTCTTCCTGGATGGCACTGTCGATCTCAAAGGCGGATCGTGTCATCATGAAGTGGGGAAGACCTTCGGAGATACAGCAGAGGAAGGCGGACGCCGTGACCGCGGAGATGATGGTGAGGCGTTTGTATTGGTTCGCTTTCCAGCGGATGAGGTAGGCGAAAAGGCCATAAGCAAGGACAGCGTAGAAGACAAGCCAGTTTCCTTCTTTTAGACGGAAGGTGCCGACAAGGAGCGCCGCCATAAGGATCAGGAGGCCGAGACCGCCCAGAATGGAGGGTAGCTTTTCGCCCATGCGGATGCGGAGTGCGCCGAAGGCGGCAAAGGTGATGGCAGGAACGACGGCGATGTAGGAATAGGTGACATACTTCGTGGCCATCAGGGTGTAGAAGAGGATGGTGCCCCAGCACCAGACCATGAGGAAGAGGTAGAAGGAGCCCTTCTCTTTCCAGCGCATTTTCATTTCATAAAAGGAAATAAAAGCCCATGGGAGGAGCGAGGCGGGAAGGAGGATGAGGTAGTAGTACCAGTGGTTGTCCTCGGGATGCTCGGAGGAGGTAGCGCGGAGGACATTGTGCAGTCCCAGAAATTCATTGATGAAATCACTGCCGTGGATCGCATACATGCCGCCGTACCAGGGAAGGACGATGGCAAAGAAGGCGAGAAGCCCCTGCCAGGGGAAAAGGCGGAGGATGGTCTTCGGCTCTTTCATCGAAAGGCACCAGATGACAAGGAGAAGGCCGGGAAGGACGAGGCCGACGGGGCCTTTCGTGAGGCAGGCAAGCCCTGCGGCAGCGTAGGCGATCACCAGGTGCTTTTTGCTGTTTTCTGTGATGCCGATGTAGGCAGAAAACATGGTCGGGATGGTGAAGAGGAGAAGGATGCTGTCTGTGATGATGGCGTGGGAGATCACCCAGCACTCGAGCGAGGTCGCGAGCATGACGCCGGCCCAGATGGAGACGACATTGTCTTTCAGGATGCGCCGGAGGTACCAGATGAGAAGTGTCACGGAGAGGGCGCCTGTAAGCACCGCCGGCAGGCGGGCGGCGAGGTCGGTAAAGCCAAGTACGCTGTAGGCGAGCGAGAGGAGCCAGTAGACCATGATGGGCTTGTCATACCAGTAGACGCCATAGATCTGCGGGGACATCCAGTCGCCGGACTCCACCATTTCACGGGCGGTCAGTGCGTAGTTCGACTCGACCGGATCGGTGATCGGAAGCAGCCAGCTGCCCCAGAGGAAGAAGAGAAAGGCGATGATGAAGAAGCTGATAAAAGAGATCAAGGTGCTGCGTTCGTTCTCTTTGGCAAGCTGCGCCTGTTTTCTCTCACGCTTTTGACGTTTTGTACTCAAGGAGACCTCCTGTAACTAAAACTGTGTGACATGGTAAAATGGAAACAGTAGCTCCTCATGGCTCTGCATGTCTTACCAGAAATACCGCTGTATCCTTTTCCCACAGCAGCCGATTTTCTGCTTTCAGCTTTTCCGGCCAATGATCATAGATCTTTTTCTGTACGAGAATGTAGGCATGATCCGGAAGGGTGAGGGCATTGTCTTTGCCGGGAAGAAGGACGCCATCGGCTTCATTTTTTTCCGTTTCTTGGCGTTTTCGTTCGTCGAATTCCGGAAGGGCTTTCCCGTAGATGTCCGTGTAGAAGGCGACAGATGGCCGGTAGAAGGTATCGATATAGACCGGAAGTTCAGGCGCCTTTTCTGTTTCCGAGAGCGTCTCTGCAATGGCCTTCGAAGTGAAGAGACTGGAAACGGGAGCGGCAAAGAGGCCCCAGACGGATGTCACGAAGAGAAGGATGAGGCAGGCCTGCGAGCAGAGGAAGCCGCGCATACGCCCCTTTGACAGCATGTGGACAGAAAAGAGCGCAGAGAGGATCATGAAGAGGGAAATGCCGTATTTTATTGCAGCGCCACCTGCGGGTGTCAGCGGCGCGAGGCTGATGGCGATAGCGGTCGTCAGGGAAAAGAAGAGATGGAAGCCCATGAGGGACTTGGAAACATGCCCCGCTTCTCTGATCTCCGTGAGATATTTCCCGGCCAGAAGCGAGAGCGGAGGAAACATCGGAAGAATGTAGGAGAAGAGCTGCGTCGAGGAGAGCGTAAAGAAAAGGAAAATGAAGAGCGCCCAAACGATGAGGTAAAAGAGGACAGGGTCTGATCTCCATTTCCGTAAACGCCGAAGGATACCGGGCAGTGTGCCGGTCCATGGATAGAAACCGGCGATCAGGACGACGAGGTAGAGCCAGTAGTGGTTCTGCCCGGCATGCTCCGGGCTGATGAAGCGCGTCACATTGTGATAGCCGAGAAAGGTATCGATGAAGGCATCTCCGTGGATCATGCCCATCGCGAGGTACCAGGGAAGCCCCACGAGACAGGCGAGAGGGATCCCCCAGGTCCAGCCCAGTGCCATGATATTTTTGAGAGTGAAGGATCCTCTGAAGATCATCCAAAGCCCTACGATGAGTGCTGGAAATCCGAAGCCGATCGGACCCTTCGCAAGGAGCGAGAGACCGCAGAAGATATAGGCGGGGATATATTCTTTTCGAAGAAAAGAAATGAGGGCGATGGTGAGCGTGAAGGTCAGCGTCGCATCCGTCACCGAGCTTCTGGCAAGGACGATGATCTCCAAAGAGGAGGCAGAGATGAAGGCACCGTAGAGCGCAGCCTTCTCACCCAGCAGTTTTCGCATAGACAGGTAGAGGTAGGGTGAGAGCAGCGCACCCATCAGGATCGAAGGGAGACGGGCACTCGTGGTCGAGACGCCAAAGAGAGTGAAGGAGATCGATTCCAACCAATAGAAAAGCGGCGGCTTATCGTACCAGAATTCGCCATAGATGCGGGGAGACAGCCAGTCGCCTGTAGAGAGCATTTCCTTCGCTGTCTCGCCGTAGACGGGCTCATCTGGGTCGAGCAGAGGAATGAGACCGGAAAAAGTGCCGTAGAGGGCGAGACAGAAAAGGAAAAGTAAGATGCAGTTTTTATTGAGCTTCATGTTTATTATTCTTATGTTTCTGATAGAAATGGAAAACCGCCGCGATGATGGCGCAGATGACGATGCAGACAAGAGCGATCTCCAGCTTGTAAGAGAGGAGAGAATGCCAGTTTTCTCCCAGCATGGCACCCATGTAGACCAGGAATATAGTCCAGGGGATAGTGCCGATGATGGTCAGGATCGTGAATTCCGGGAGGGGAAATTGTGCGATGCCCGCAGGCAGGGAAATGAAGGTACGGATCCCCGGAAGCAGACGGCCGGTAAAGACCGCAATGCCGCCGTAGGTCTCAAACCAGTTTTTGGCGGCGATCATTTTTTTCGCGCCCATACCGCCTTTCTGCGTGTGGCGAAGGATCATGTCGCGCCCGCCCTTGTAGCCCATGTAGTAGGAGGCCAAGGAGCCGATCAGCCCGGCCAGTGTGCCGATCAAGATCGTCGGCCAGAAGGAGAAGATACCCTGCGAGACGAGGAAACCCGCAAAGCCCAGAATGATCTCACTGGGGATGGGGATATTCATGTTTTCAAGCGCCATGCAGATAAAGAGCGCAAGATAGCCCCATTCAGAGAGAAAAGATATGATGAATTCCATAGATAGGTCCTTTTGAAAAAACAAGTATAACAAGGGGCAGGATCGGATGATGGCAGGCGTCACTCTCGGAGTCAGCCGCCGGGTCACTCGCTATCGGCTGTTCGTATTTCTAAAGCCTAGACCCTGATTCCTATCATCACTATATCAGACATTGCTTTCGATTTTTTAAATAAATTGTGGGTATTTGTAGAATCATATATATTCTAAACTATAGCATGGATAAAGGGGTGGGTCAATAAAAAGAGCAGGCTTGAAAAGAAGAGCAGGGACTCGCTTCTCTTGCCCCTCCTTTGGAAACGATCACCTGTTTCGTCTTCCCCGCATGAAGAGGCTGGGATCTGTTTGATATGAATATTTATTCGAAAAGCTAGAATAATTTGACATATGTCCGAAGAATTGATAAGATACAAACAGTTGGTTTACTGCTCTTTTACATATGTATAGAATATGGAGATGATCAGAATGATGAATAAAAAAATGAAAATTCTTCTGGCGATGGGCGCTATGGCAGCGGTGGTCCTTGCTTCCGGCTGCGGCGGCGATGCAAAATCCGGCGAGAGTGCAGCGAAGTCCGGCTCCGGCATCCCGAAAGTCATCCGCGTCGGTTCGGAAACCACGTTCCCGCCATTTGAATTTACCAAGGATGATAAATATGTAGGCTTCGACCTGGATCTTGCGGATGCGGTCATCAAACAGATGGGCAGCCAGATGGAATTCAAGTCCATGGGCTTCGATGCGCTGATCCCGGCTGTCCAGTCCGGACAGATCGATCTCATTGCAGCCGGTCTCGATGCGACACCGGAACGCGAAAAGCAGGTCGCTTTCTCTGACCCCTATTTCACACAGAATGGCTACATCATCATTGTCAGAAAAGACAATGATGATATCAAGGACTGGGCAGATCTGGAAGGCAAGAATGTCGGCGCGCAGGTCGGCACGCAGCAGGTGAAGCTCGCGCAGGAAGCCAAAGCTGCACAGGTAAAACAACTCGACTCGAATTCTCAGGCATTCATGGAACTGCAGGCTAAGACGCTCGATGCGGTTGTCATCGACCAGCCTGTCGGCATGTACTACCTGAAGCAGGGCGGCGACAAAGATCTGAAGATCGTCGGCACCTCCAAGGGCGCCAACGGCATGGTCTTCGCAGTGAAGAAAGAAAATAAAGAACTGCAGGCGGCGGTGAATAAGGCGCTGAAGGAGATCAAAGCAAACGGGACCTATGATAAGATCTTCGAAAAATGGTTCGGCAAGCAGGAAAAGAAATAAGCGTGACAGGATAGAAGGAGCGGGTATTGGCCCGCTCCTTTTTGCGTGCGTGCCATCGTGGACCGGAAGGACGGTTTCCTAAAGTTGAAAATTTAAAGTTTTTAGAAAAACAGCACAGGATGCCAGATTTTATTGGAAATACTTGAAATTTTAAAGTGTAAAAATGGTCGGATTTCAGTATACTTTTTGTATACGATTCTGCAAAGAGTTAAAAATTTGATCTCGGGAGGAAATCACATGAACAAAAATGTAATGAAATCAGCCGCTTTCGTTCTGGCAGCCAGTGCTATTTTCTTTTCCACCGGATGCGGTGGGGAAGCAGGGAGCAGCATGGCGACGCCGAAGAAAAAGCTCAGTGTCGCTGTGGAGGCCTCCTATGCCCCCTTCGAATATAAAGATGAAGACGGTCACATCATCGGCTTCGATGTGGACCTCATGAAGGCAGTCGCACAGAAAATGGATGCGGAGGCAGAGTTCAATAACCTGCCTTTTGAACAGATTTTCCACTTCGTCGGTGACAAGAAGATCCAGCTTGGGATTTCCGCCATCGGTGCAACGGAAGAACGTAAGAAGCACGTGTCTTTCAGTGATCCATACTACAGCCTCGGAAGCTACGTCATCGTAGTCCGCCCCGGCACGGAAGGAATTCATGGGCCGGAAGATCTGAAAAGGAAAATCGTAGCCGCCGAACGTGGTACTACGAATGAAATGAAAGCGAAGGAGCTTTCTCCGGCGCGCACGGTGATGCCTGACTACTATAAGGATGTCTTCAAGGCGGTGGAAGAGGGAGAAGCGGATGCAGCTATCGTGGATGAACCGGGAGCGAAGTACTATCTGGAACATGAAGGCAGAGGCAAGCTGACCACGGCCGGCACCATCACGACGGGAGAGCAGTTCGTTATCGTTATGGCGAAGGATGACAAGGCCATGCAGCAGGAAGTCAATGCGGCGCTGAAGAAGGTCATGGAAGACGGGACCTATGACAAGCTCTCGCAGAAGTGGTTCTTTGAAAAAGCGGCCGATGAGGCAAAAAAATAATAGCTGGAGAAATGTTGAAGCAAATAAAAAGCTATGGTGAAACGGAAGTTTCATCATAGCTTTTTTGTTCATGGCTAGCCCATGGAGCGTGCTGTTCACTGATTACGTTTGAAAGGCCTGCTCGAATGAGAAATGTTGGTGCGGCGCAAAAATAATGAAGCGCCGCGAATGATATATGGGGGATGCCCGAAAATAGTATTCAAGTGACTGGTGGCTAGTGACTAGTCGCTCAAGACTCCGAATCCCTAGCCACTAATCCCTAGTCACCAGTCACGAGTCACCAGTCCCTCAAGGCCTTCATTTCAGATCCGTCTTGTGGAACAGGACTTTGATGAAGGCGGCAATGACCTCAGGATCGAAAAGGATAAAGGAGCCGCTGAAGATCTCACGTGTGACCTCAGCCTTTGTCTTCTCTGAAAAGTCCAGTGAGGAGTAGATGGCGGTATCGTAGTAGTCTGCGACGGCAATGATACGCGCGCCGAGAGGAATATTCACGTTCTTGAGGTGCTTCGGAAAGCCGGTCCCGTCCCAATGCTCGTGATGGCAGCGGATGTAGGGAAGAAGATCCTGACAACCAGAGATGGACTCGAGCATATTTGCGCCCAGCTCCGGATGTTTTTTATACAGCGAGAGCTCTCTTCGAGAAAGGTAGGGCGCCTTGGACAGGATCTGATTCGGCAGGGAGAGAAGGCCGATGTCATGCAGAAGCCCCGCATAGCGGATGAGCGTGATCTCATTCGCTGGCAGCTTCATATACACGGCTGTCGCAGCTGCATAGTTCGAGACGCGGACAGAGTGGTCGTAAAGCGCAGCAGATTTCAGACGCAGCAGGTCTGCAAAATGTAGAGTGATGGTTTCGAGCATGTTTTGCGTTTCCCGGAAAGAGATCGGGTTTTGAAAGAGAGACGAACTATACATGGTGGTTCCTCTGTGAAAAAGGGTTAAAGGTTCAGGGTTCAGGGTTCAGGGTTAGCCCTTGGGGCGTGCCGCCCCCCTTGATTGTAGATGAAAGTCTCGCATGAATGAGAAATTAGAAATGAGAAATGCGAAATGGTGGTGCGACGCATAAAAAATCTGAAGCGCCGCGAAGTATAAGAAATATAAGAAGTATATAATGGCGATGCCATGAGCTGGCATTCCAGTCACTAGTCACTTGTTTTTTTCCATCCAATGGCTCATGTAAGAGCATTCGGAGTGGACGATATAGTGATGGCGGCTGGCCCATTCATAGAAGGCAGAAGCCAGCTTTCCGGCGATGCCGCGTCCGGCGAGGGCATCGGGGACTTTTGTATGGGTGACGGTGAGAATATTTCCCGCGCAGGTATACTCCATATAGGCGGTTCCTTTCGGGTCTTCCTGTAGAAATCGACAATGGGCTTCATCATGGATAATCATAAGAAGGACCTCCTGTTTTCTGCAAAAGACACAATGAACATTGTACACAATTTAAGGACAAAGGTCAAAGAAAATCTGAAAAATATATAAATCCCATCAGGTATGGTATAATTGGTGCCAGAGGCGGCAGCAGGCAGATCTCTGGCGAATACGCTGCATTTCTGCTGGATTCCGTTTCCTGCTCCGTATGCTGACCCTGCGGCTACCATACTATATATATGCTGTTGATGAGGTAATCGCACAATAATTATAATTATTATACTATAAATAGTTCTGCTTTTCATCACAGGTAAAATCTATAAATACGTACGAATCTTTCAATATCGGAGGACAGCGCTTATGAGCGATATCATTTATTTTCTGCATCACAGCGGATTCATCTATGAAAATGAGACAAGCCTTCTTGTTTTTGATTTCTATAAAGACCCAGAGAACCGGCTGGAGACGCTTCTAAAGGATTCTAAGAAGAAATTGTATTTCTTCGTGAGTCATTATCATGCCGATCATTTCAACCGTGATATACGAAGGTGGGAAGAGCGGGCAGAGGCCTACATCATGCATAAGAACTGCTGGCTGACGATGGATAGGGAAGAAAAGAAGCATCTTATGGTTCCCGGAGATACGCTGACGATCGGCGATCTGACGGTCACTATGTATGGCTCGACAGATGAGGGGGGCTCGTTTCTGGTCAAAAGCGGGGGCAAGACGATCTTCCACGCGGGAGATCTGAACTGGTGGCACTGGGCCGGCGAACCGGCGGCGGATAATCTGGCCGCCAGGCGGGACTTCTTCCATGAGCTGTCCCGTTTTTCCGAAAGACAGGTCGATGTGGCCTTTTTCCCGGTGGATGCTCGGCAGCAGGCGGCCCGCGAGTGGGGCGTCATGGCGTATCTTGAAAGAGTAGAGCCGAAGCTCCTCGTCGCAATGCATGCTTTCGGCAAGCGCTGGCTTCCCTCTTATGAATTTCTCTGGCATTATCCGGAACAGAAGCTCTGGATCCCCGAAAAGGATGGAGATGTCAAGGAGGCGGAGTCTTAGCCCTGGTGATCTCTGATCTTGGGGTAAGGAAATGCGGAACGGATCAGCATTTCCTTACCTTTGACACGAAGGATTATATAACCGGCATGGGAGGAACTTTATGACAAACGGCTGGATGTGGATCATTGGCATTATGCTGATTGGCGGATTCATCCTGCAGATGACGCCGCTCATGTTTTATCTGTACGCGGTCTTTGGTGTGCATCTCTCTATCCTTTTGATCTCGTACCTGATCCTTCGAAGAGAGCGGGGCATCGATCTGCGGGCGAATATGCTTTTCATGCTGGGGCTTACGGTGATCAATATTATGACGGATCTTGGGATCATGAATTACCATATGTCCTGGGCAGCGGTGGCGGCTCTTTTCGTATGGTCTCTCTTTGGGGGAGGAAGAAGGAGTTAGGGGGCTGGTGACTTGTGATGAGTAGCTAGGGATGAGTGGCTAGGGATTAGGAGCCCCGAGTGACAAGTGACTGGTGACTAGAGATTAAAAGCAAGCGGTGATTGAAATAGCGCAGTTAGAACGCTGACAGTTCTGCAAGAAAGATCTCTACTACGCTCGAGCTGACGACGGCGCGAAGCGCTATCAAAATTCTGCGGCGCTTCTGATTTTTATGCGCCGCACCACCACTCCTAACTCCTAACTCCTAACTCCTAACTCTTAACTAGAAAGCGTGACGTTTTCAAATGGAATCAAAGGGCGGCACGCCCTACGGGCTACCCTGCTCTCTATCTCAACCTTGACAATAAAAAATAAACATTTTAAAATTGATGCAGTGCTTAAATCATCGTGATACGATGCCCGTCGTATGTGCAGCGTCCCCGATGGATCAGCATGCAAGCTGCAAGCCCAGTGAGAACTCCGCGAGCGGAGGGATTCTTATTATAGATAAAGGCCATCTGTCAGCCTTTTCGCCATCATCACCTGCTGTAATTTTTGCAAAGGATGTTTTGTGTCATAGGAACCTTTTCTCTTGAAGGATGAAAGACCATTTACCACGGCCTGCACTTTCCGGCGTGTCCGGAGCTACGTATTTCCTGTCTTAAAATAATAAAATCAGAAAGAGAGAGGTGAACCATTTGACACTGGATGAAGTTTTACTCTACGTCATTCTCTGTGGTATCGCAGCGGCTGTCTGCGGTATGGGGATCGGCTACCTGCTGCGCAAGCGTATCGCAGAAGCCCGGATCGGTTCTGCAGAGGAAAAAGCGAAGCAGATCGCAGAGGATGCGAAAAAGATGCTGGATACAGCGTCTCGTGAAGCGGAGACGCTGAAGAAAGAAACCTTGGTACAGACCCGTGAGGAGATCCATAAGCTCCGCGAGGATATGGAAAAGGAAAATAAGGATCGCCGCGATGAGCTGGCGAAGTACGAGCAGCGTCTGGTACAGAAGGACAATAATCTGGATCAGCGCAGCAGCAATCTGGAACAGCGCGAATCACAGCTGGACCGCAAAGAAAATCAGGTCAAAGCCCAGAAAGAAAAAGTCGATGCCCTGTATGTGTCCCAGCAGGCGAAGCTGGAAGAGATCTCCCAGCTGTCCCGTGAACAGGCCAAGGATATGATCCTGTCCCGTGTGGATGAGGAGCTGACGCATGAGAAGGCGGTCCGCATCCGTGATGCGGTCGAGGAAGCCAAGAGCAGTGCGGATACCAAAGCGAGAGAGATCATCGCGGCGGCCATTCAGAGAAATGCGGCCGATACCGTATCAGAGACCACAGTTTCCGTCGTGGCTCTTTCGAACGAAGAGATGA
>FR879598.1:0-13822 GCA_000434475.1 Dialister sp. CAG:486 | reverse complement strand
CTTCCGAACGAAGAGATGAAGGGACGCATCATTGGTCGTGAAGGCAGAAATATCCGTGCCATCGAAACGCTGACCGGCGTCGATCTCATCATTGATGATACTCCGGAAGCTGTCATCCTGTCGTGCTTTGATCCGATCCGCCGTGAAGTTGCGCGTCTTGCGCTGGAAAGTCTTGTCAAGGATGGCCGTATCCATCCGGCCCGCATCGAAGAGGTCGTGGCGAAGACGAAGAAAGAAGTGGATAAGGCGATCCGTGAAGCCGGTGAACAGGCTGTCATGGAATGCGGCATCCGCGGTATGAATCCGGAACTGATCAAGACGCTTGGCCGTCTGAAGTATCGTACCAGCTATGGGCAGAATGTCCTGCAGCACTGCATTGATACCTCCTATTTCTCCGGCATCCTGGCAGCTGAAGTGGGAGCCGATGTAGAGCTTGCCAGAAGAGCGGGTCTGCTTCATGATATCGGCAAGGCTGTCGATCGGGAACAGGAGGGGACGCATGTAGAACTCGGCGTGGAGCTCGCTCAGAAATACCATGAATCGACGCAGGTCATCAATGCCATTGCTTCCCATCATGGGGATACAGAGCCGACTTGTGTCGAGTCTGTACTGGTCGCTGCGGCTGATGCGATCTCCGCTGCCCGCCCGGGTGCCCGCCGAGAGACATTGGAAAACTATATCAAGAGACTCACGAAGCTCGAAGATATTGCGAAATCCTTCCCAGGCGTGGCCAGCTGCTATGCCATTCAGGCAGGACGTGAGCTGCGTGTCATCGTGAAGCCGGAGAAGGTCAATGAGGATCAGGCCGTCATTCTGGCGCATGATATTTCCCAGCGGATCGAAAAGGAACTCCAGTATC
Source organism: Dialister sp. CAG:486 (assembly GCA_000434475.1). Lineage (GTDB taxonomy): Bacteria > Bacillota > Negativicutes > Veillonellales > Dialisteraceae > Dialister. Next base: position 12,963 of record FR879598.1, on the reverse strand, counting down.
CGGGGCAAGTCAAGGTGGTCGTCATCCGCGAGACCCGCGCGACGGATATTGCGAAATAATGCTTACCAAAAGAAGCTGCTTCGGCAGCTTCTTTTTCTTTTTGGGGGCAGGTATGTTATAATGAGGAACACATTAGGAGGGGGACTCTGGCGGACGGGGAGCAGGGAGCGGATTGTGATCTTGTTTCCGTTGGTTCCAGCGGGCCTGATAGACAAAAAGGACAGATCGAGTGATAGATTTCACAGAAATGAATAGAGGTACTCATCATGGATAGAGAAGACTTGGATCAGCAGCTGAAAGAGCATGGGGAAGCCATGCAGAAAGAGATCACCGGATCCCGCAAGGGACGCATGAAGCTCTTCGCCGCAGCACTTGCTCTGCTCGTCATCGGCGGCGCGGGAGGCTGCTTCTTCGGCGAGCTTCCGGTGATCCCGAAGAAGGACGGCGCTTCTTCCTCGTACCAGGTACCGCAGGGGGCGGATAAGAAGCTGCAGGAGCTGCCGGCCATCCGCAATACGGCGATCGTGCAGGCGGTGAAAGAGGTCGGGCCAGCGGTCGTCGGCATCACGACCAAGGTATATGATCGTGATATGTTTAACCGCCGCGTCGAAGTCGGACAAAGCGTAGGATCGGGTGTGGTCTTTGACAAGAAAGGCTACATCGTGACGAATAACCACGTCGTCTCCGGCAGCAAGGAGGTCAATGTCTCGCTTTCTTCCGGAAAGACAGTTTCCGGCAAAGTGGTGGGGACGGATCCGTCGACCGATCTTGCTGTCGTCAAGATCGAAGGCAGTGACGATCTCCCCGTAGCTTCTTTGGGAGACTCTGACGGCCTGCAGGTCGGAGAAACGGCGATCGCGATCGGGAATCCATTGGGTCTTGAATTTCAGGGAACCGTAACGGTCGGCGTCATCAGCGCATTGAACAGAAGCCTCGATGATATCGACCAGCGTTTCAAGCTCATCCAGACCGATGCAGCCATCAATCCGGGCAACTCCGGCGGGGCACTCGTCACCGCTGATGGAAAGGTCGTCGGGATCAATAGTGCGAAGATCGCGAAAGAGGGGGTCGAAGGCATGGGCTTTGCCATCCCGATCAATCAGGCAAAGGGTATCATCTCGCAGCTCATAGACCATGGCAAAGTGACGCGCGCCTATCTTGGCGTGTATGCAGCAGACAAGGACATTGCCGCCCGCTACGGTTACAGCTGGGATCACGAGAAGGGAGTCCTCGTCATGAAGATCGCGGCCAGAAGCCCGATCAGCCTGACTGACATTGAGCCGGGGGACTACATTCTTGCGATCGATGGGAAGGAGTGCAATACTATGAAGGAGATGCGGGAAATCCTCGATACTCATAAGCCGGGGGAAAAGATTTCCATCACCTACGAACACCAGGGAAGAGAAGCCAAGGCGGATGTCCTTCTTGCGGCTGCACCGGAGAATAATAAGTAAGGAAACGATCTGATCAGCGGTTTCCTGTCGAAAAAGAGGTCCTATGGACATGGCCTGGGGGTTGGGGGCATCATTCTGCTTGCAGCATCGGTTTGCAGAAAAGGAAGAGCTATGAAATTTACACTGCTTGCCATCGGCAAAATCAAAGAAAAATGGATGCGGCAGGGCATCGAGGAGTACGTGAAGCGCCTGAAGCCGATCGCACCTCTGGAGATCATCGCACAGGATGAAGAAAAAATGCCGGAGAATCCATCTCCTGCCATGAAGGAAAGGGTGATGGAGAAAGAAGGAGAGAAGATGCTGAAGTATCTCTCCGGCGATGACTGCCTTGTGCTGCTTGATCTTAGAGGGGATCCCATGTCCTCGGAAGGATTGGCAGACTGGATCTCACGGCGTATGGTCACCGGGACGAGCCATTTCTACTTCATGATCGGCGGTCCCTATGGGAATGGGAAGAACATTCAGCATCGGGCGGATCTCAAGATCTCTATCAGTGCCATGACCTTTACGCACCAGATGGCACGCCTGATCCTCTCCGAGCAGCTCTATCGCGCGATGAAGATCATACGGCATGAACCGTACCATCTATAAAGAGGTTTCCCGGGAAAATCATTTCTCAAGAACCGATGTCTTCTTCGCCCGCCCTCCTATTGCAGTTCCGGCTCGAAAGAATTAAAATATAAATAGAGAAAGTGTTTTCCTCATTTGTCTCAGTATGAGCCGATTTTTCGTATGTCCTGCAAGGAGGTCTTATCATGAAATCTCTGAAAGCGAAAGACTTTATGACGAAGTATGTGTTCACGGTATCACCGGATACGACGGTACAGGAGCTGGTGGGACTTTTCGTGACGCATCCCGTGTCTGCGATCCCGGTCGTGGGAGATGATAATGAGCTTCTTGGTATTGTTTCCGAGGGTGATCTTTTGTACAAGAAGGTGCAGCCGAAGATCCCGCCGCATGTCGATGTGCTGGGCGGCACAGTGTACTACTGCGGTTTTGGCCGGTATGAGAAATCCTTCAGGAAGCTGCTCGCAACGACTGCAAAGGATATCATGACGACGGATGTGCGCTGTGTCACGCCGGAGACGGACATGGAAGCCATCACGACACTCATGGTGGATCACCATCTGAAGACGGTGCCTGTCGTACAAAAGGGGAAGCTTAGCGTGGAGCGTGAGGGTGATGAGCCGCCGGCACGCCTTGTCGGGATCATCACGCGTCATGATATCTTGGGGGCTATCGCAGCAACGCAGGTCGAAGAGCATATGAGAAACAGGAAATAGCGTGCTGCTGTTCCTTGCGGGTAAAAGAGAAGGCCGATGGGACTTCTCTTTTTACTTGTGTGCGTTCCCTGTCAATTCTTTTGCGGGCATAGTATAATAAGGAGAATGTATGTATGAGCGGCCGGTGGATCGTTACTGGCGACAGATAGCTGCGGATCCTTGCGTGATTCGCTTTTACAATGGGAGAGGCACTTCATGATGAGAAAATTATTTAACGCGCTGAGCCAGCTTCATCGAGGCGTCCTCATCTGTGGTGGTTTTGCAGCCTTCATGCTGTTTGGGGCGCTCCTCCTCATGCTGCCCATCTCGCAGACAGGAACGAAGGAAGTCTCCTTCTTGGATGCGCTCTTCATGTCTGTCAGTATCGTCAGCGTGACGGGGATGAGTATGTTTGATCTGAAGACTGACTTTACCATCTTCGGGCAGCTGGTCGTACTCTTTCTGATGCAGGTGGGCGGTCTGGGGATCATGACGATGATGGCCATGGTCGGCATCTCCCGAGGGCGGAAGATCCGCCTGCAGGAGAGGCTCCTTATCCGGGATTCCTTCAATCTGCAGACACCGTCTGGTATGGTGATGCTGGTGCGAAAGATCATCCTGATGACGCTCTCTATAGAGTTTTGTGCCGGTACCATCCTTGCGGCCTATTTCTTCACACAGAATGGATGGATTGGCATTTATCAGGGCTACTGGCATGCGGTCTCTGCCTTCACGAATTGCGGTATGGATATCATGGGAAATGATGTCGGATTCGCCGGAATGGCAGCCAATCCGCTGGTCAGTACCGTTGTCTGTATCTCGATGTTTCTGGGAGGCGTAGGCTTCATCGCGCTGGATGATCTTTTGAGGCACCATAGCTGGAGCGCACTGACTCTGAACAGCAAATTCATTCTGGTCATGGAAATGATACTGATCCCGCTGGGCGTGATCGTCTATTTTCTTCTGGAGGGCAATAATCCGGCGACGCTGGGACATCTCAGCACGGCCGAAAAGTGGCAGAGTGCCTTTTTCATGTCGATCTCTTCCCGCATGGCAGGCTTCACTCTCTTTGATATCCACGCCATGAACAATGCGACCGGGCTTATCATCATGCTCTTCATGTTCATCGGAGCAGCGCCTGTCTCGACCGCCGGCGGTATCCGCACGACCACCATCGGACTTCTTCTGCTCTCGCTCTGGTCATGGATCCGTGGGAGAAAAGATGTGGTCATCTTCCATAAACGGGTCGATCCGGAATGTCTGGTGAAAGCATCGAACGTTTTTACACTGGCGACGGTACTGACCTTCCTCACTGCGATGATGGTCTTCCTCTTAGAGCCTGCGTCCCACTTTGATTTTGAGGATGCCCTCTTCGAAGCTGTCTCCGCCTTCAGCACCGTCGGCTTCTCGATGGGACTCACGACGGAGTGGAATATCCCCTGTAAAATCGTCATCATGATCGCTATGTTCATCGGGCGTATCGGCGTCATGACGCTCGCCGTCACCTTTGCCGGCCGTCCGAAGAGTCAGATCAAGTATCCGAAGGAAAATATAGTCATCGGATAAAAGGAGAGGGGCTGAAACGCTGCCTTCGGGCAGCTTTCCGGAAGATCCGATCGAACCATTTATTATTGCATAGAATCATCCATCACGAGGTACTCTCTATGGCAAAGAAATTACAGTTTTTCGTGGCAGGTCTGGGCCGCTTCGGCATCAGTGTCGCCGTCACATTGGAAAAGATGGGCTATGACGTCATGGCCATGGATATCGATGAAGAGGTAGTGCAGGATCTTTCAGATACATTGGGCTACGTGGTCTGTGCGGACTGTTCCGATGAGAAGAACCTGGTAGCCATCGGTGCCGGCAATGCAGACATCGCTGTCGTTTCTGTCGGCGATCTGTCAGCAAGCCTGATGACGACACTGCTTTTAAAGGAAATGGGCGTCAAGAAGATCGTCGTCAAAGCCCTGGATCCCATTCATGGAAAAATGCTGCAGAAGATCGGCGCAGACAAGATCATTTACTCAGAGAAGGAAATGGGTGTCCGCGTCGCGCACAATCTGATCTCCCCAGGCATCGTTGACTATATCGAGATGGAAAACAACATCACCATCCTTTCCATTCGTGTGCCGCAGGAGTGGGTGAACAAGAGCCTGATCGATACCGACGTCAGAAGAAAATATAACATCACCGTCGTTGCGATCAAGCGCGGAGGAGATATGTTCGTCAATCCGAGACCGGATATGAACATGAAGGAACAGGATATGCTCATCATTCTGGGAGACTCGGAAAGTGTCAAGCGCGTCACCGAGTCGCTGGAACAGTAAAAGGGAATGGGCAGTCGGCAGGCTCTTCCCATGGCTTCGGCCCCTTTCCTCCCGAATCCATGGGCAGACTTTCCCCCAGAGGCTTAATCCAATTTTCACATTGAAATCCCTTGTTTTTTTATGGTATCATACATATAATTGACGTTTGTAGGACAGCGCCGCACCTTTTGGCTGCGGTATCAGATAGATCTTTGCTTTCAGTATTTCATCAGTACAGGAGTGATTCCTTTTGGAAAAATTAGTAATTCATGGTGGACATCCCCTGCGTGGACACGTCCGTGTTTCCAGCGCAAAGAATGCCGTTCTTCCTATCATTGTAGCGACACTTTTGCCTGAGACACCGGCATCCATTGTCGATACACCGAATCTCGATGATGTGGTGACCATTTGCAGCGTACTGGAGTCTTTGGGCGTCAAAGTCCAAAGAGAGGACAATGTCCTGACTTTTGATGCATCCGGGGTGAATAAGACCGAAGCTTCTTATGAGCTTATGAGCCGCATGAGAGCCTCTTTCCTGATCATGGGACCGCTTCTGGCCAAGATGGGGCATGCGAAGATCGCGCTTCCCGGGGGCTGCATGATCGGCAGTCGTCCGATCGATCTGCACCTGAAAGCCTTTGAAGCCATGGGGGCAGAGATCAATGTAGGCAACGGCTATGTCGAAGGATATGCACCGAAGGGGCTGAAGGGCACGACCATTTATCTAGATTTCCCGAGTGTCGGCGCGACAGAGAATATCCTCATGGCAGCTGCTACGGCAGAAGGCCGTACCATCATCGAAAATGCGGCGGAAGAGCCGGAGATCGTGGATCTCGTGACGTTCCTGAATTCCATGGGGGCAAACATCAAAGGCGCAGGGACGAATATCATCCGTGTCGAAGGTGTCAAGAAGCTGGAAGGCGTCGCTCATACAGTCATTCCGGACCGTATCGAAGCGGGGACCTTCATGATCGCAGCGGCTATGGCCGGTGGTGATGTCGTGATCGAAAATGTATTGAATGAACATCTGAAGCCGCTCCTCGCCAAGCTGGGAGAAGCAGGCGTCAAGGTGATCAAGGATGTCGACAGTGTCCGTGTCATCAGTGATGGGCATATCCGCTCTACGGATATCAAGACGTTGCCCTATCCGGGCTTCCCTACGGATCTGCAGGCGCAGTTCATGGCACTCATGACCGTGGGCAGCGGCGTCAGCCGTATCACAGAGACGGTATTTGAAAATCGTTTCATGCATGCCGGCGAGCTGCAGCGGATGGGGGCTTCCATTCAGGTCGAAGGCCGCTGTGCGATCGTTCAGGGCGTTCCCTTCCTGACAGGTGCCTTCGTCAGAGCGACGGACCTTCGTGCAGGGGCAGCACTGACACTGGCCGGGCTCGCTGCGCACGGAGAGACGGAAGTGGGCGAGCTTCATCATATTGATCGTGGTTATGACCATCTTGTAGAAAAGCTGCAGGGGTTAGGAGCAGACATTGTCCGTGTCGATCGAGACTAAAGCACTGGCGGAGAAGGCGGAGCGTCTGGCGGGGCAGAAGACCCTTCTGGACTGGATCGGCTCTTTCGGCTCAGAAGACATCGGCGTCGATATCGGGACGTCGAATGTAGTGATTTACGTCAAGCATAAGGGCGTCGTATTTCCGGAAGCCTCTGTGATCGCCCGCCACGCCGTGACGAAGGAATTCTTCGCTTATGGTACGAAGGCAGAGGAAATGGAGGGCAAGGCGCCGCGGGACATAGAGATCGTCCATCCGATGAAGCGAAGTGCGATCATCGACTATAACGGGGCGGCTTATCTTTTGAATTCCATCGTGAATCAGTCGTATTTGAAAGGGATGTTCTTTCATCCGCGTCTCATGATGTGCGTGTCTCGGGGAATGGGCAGCGTACAGAGAAGGGCGCTTTTGGAAGCGGCTGTGGCTATGGGCGCACGGAAGACAGTCCTCATTGATCAGCCTATCGCGGCGATGATGGGTCTCGGGCTCACGGGGGATAACTGTCAGGGCGCGATGATCGTGGATATTGGCGGCGGCTCGACGAAGGTTTCCGTGCTTTCGAAACACGGGATCGTGGTCAGCCATTTCTCACCGGAGTCCGGACTGGAAATGGATCAGGCCATCATGGCGGCTATCCGCGACAAGTATCATATCCGCATCGGCCGCAAAGAGGCGGAAAGCCTCAAGATCTCGCTGGGCGCATACTGGGATCTGGATCAGGCGCCGCGCGTGGCTGAAACATATGGCCTTTCCATCGTATCGGGATCGCCGGTCAAGATCGCCGTAACGGCTGAAGATGTGGCGCATGCCATCAATCCGATCCTGTACAGGATTTTCAAAAACATTCAGGATGTGCTGCAGAGGACGCCGCCGGCGCTTCTGGCAGCGATCCGAGAGCAGGGCATCATGCTTGTCGGCGGGGTGTCTCAGCTGAAGGGCATCGATGAGCTGATCACCCGTATCACCGGGATCGCAGCGAAGGTAGCGGAGAGACCTTCCTATGTGAATGCCATCGGTGCCGGGGCTTCGCTCAACTATATCAATGCATTCAGAGACTCACTGCAGGATCTGCACTGAGCAAAAGCGGAAAGATAGCTGATAGCTTTCCATCGACACATACATGGGGATATAACATTCATTTGTTATGTCCCTTTTTATTTTCTTCATGCCAAGAGGCAGATAAAATGGTAAAATATAATATACCTATATGTGAATTTTACAACACAGGGAGGTACATCATGAGAAACGCGATGAAAATCGGCTTGGTGCTGGCAGCACTTGTGGTTGCCGGTGTATATAGCGTGTCTGCGGAGGACGTCTCGCAGCAGGCTGTACTGAATGGGACAGTCGTTTCCGTCATAGAGGCAGGCACACCTGTCAAGGAAGGCGATGTACTTGTCTCTGTGGACTCACTGGTCGGCGGTGTACCGGCGGCGAGAGCCGATCGGGATGGCGTGGTCAAAGAGGTCCGCGTCCAGAAGGGCCAGACGATCGCCAAACAGGACGTCGTAGCGGTGCTGGAGAGCAAATAAAGAAGCCGATAGTCTGGCACGGTTCCTTCGCTCCCCAGACGGCCTGTCCTTTGCCTTTCATTGGAATCCTGCTGCGCCTATGCGGATGTATCCGATGAAATCGCCATTTCTGATTTCAAACTTATATTTCGGTAAGGGGGATCCTATGCCCAATCGGTTTAAAAAGTCAATGAAGCATCTGGCAGCGGCTGTCTGCCTCACGCTTTCCTGCGTGATGCCTTGTGCAGCACAGGAATTTCTTCCTGTCTCAGAAGTACAGGAGGGTATGCATGGCTATGCCAAGACAGTCGTTCATGGTACGAAGATTGAAACCTTCGATGTCGACGTGCTGGGTATCATGAAAGGCAAGGGCGCGACCGGCGGAGATCTGGTGCTGGTGAAGGTCTCCGGACCACTGATCGATCAGACAGAAGGCATCGCGCAGGGGATGAGCGGTAGTCCGGTTTACATTGATGGGAAGCTGCTCGGCGCAGTGGCGTATGGATTTCCACAGTCCGGCGGGCGCATCGGCATGGTGACGCCGATCGGTGACATGCTGAAGCTCTGGACCATCGATGACCGGAAGGACACCGGTCTTACGCCGCCATCCTCCAAAGGGCTGATCCCGCTTACGACGCCTCTCATGGCGAGCGGATACACCCCGGATGCGATGGATTTTCTCGCAGGGAAAATGCAGGATTTCCACATGGTCCCATTTGCTTCCGCATCTGCCTCGCAGGATGATGTGCCGCAGCCGCTTGAACCGGGAAGTGCCGTCTCGGCAACCATGGTGACAGGCGATCTCAAGCTCGGCGCTGTCGGGACGGTTACCTATGTCGACGGCGATCGCATGGTGGCTTTCGGGCATCCGTTCATGGATCGCGGAAATACCGATTATTTCATGCACAATTCCTATATCTTCACTGTCATCCCGAGCAAGAATATCCCCTTCAAGCTGGGGTCCGTCGGTGCAGAGATCGGCACGGTCAACCAGGACCGGGGAGCCGGTATCGGCGGAATGATGGGGAAGCTTCCACACGCTGTCTCGCTTCATGCGTCCGTGACCGATGAAGATACGAAGAAGAAGGAAGATCTCCATGTACGCATGATCCCGAATGAAGCGCTGCTGCCGACCTTATCCGTCACTTCGGTGTACCATGCGATCAGCAATGCCATGGATCGTAAAGGACAGGGGACGGTCGATTTCACCTATACGCTTTACCCGGAGGATATGAAGCAGAAGCCTTTCACCCGAAGCAATATGTACTGGTCGTCCAAAGACATCGCGGAGCGAAGCGTAGATGAGCTCTACAATGTGGTACGGCTTCTCGAGCAGAACCGTTTTGAAAAATATCCTCTCCGCAGCATTATGGTCGACATGCATGTGACGAGTGAACGAAAGACCGCGCAGCTTCTCGATGCCTCGGCGTCTCCGATCATCGTGAGCCCGGGCGATACCATCTATGTACGCGCGCGTCTTTCTCCCTACAGGGGAGAAGTCTTCTATAAGGACCTGACATTCACCGTGCCGAAAGATCAGCCGTACGGAGATATGATCCTCGAAGTCCGCGGTGGCGGTGTCGTGCCGCTCCCCTACCTCATCCAGCAGCAGAAGTTCAATTTGACGGATGAGATCTTAGACCGCATCCGCACGTACAAGGATTTCAATGACCTGCACAGCCGCTTGATGAAGGAAGACCAGAACAATCAGGTCGTCGTGGAGATCTTGGATCCGGAGGTCAGCATGATCTCCAAAGATGAAAACGGCGGCAAAAAGGCAGAAATACAGGAGAAAAAGGCACCGGAAAATCCAGACTATCTGAAGAATAAGGACGGGCTCAAAGAAGACGGAGAAAAAGAGACTCCAAAGAGCGCCGTCGATACGGACTATGTCATCTATGGTGACGGACAATTCACCTTCAAAGTTCTGCCGCAAGCGGAACGCGATAAAGCCCTGAAGAAGCTCGCAAAGAGCAAACAGCAGGCCACCATCGAGATGAGCAATAAGGAAAAAGAAACGCTGGAAAAGAAGGGGGAGAAATCCGAAGATGATGAAAAGCCGGCAGAAAAAGCATCGGTGATGATAGCGTTGTAGCAGGTCGTGACAAAGGATCAGCAGACTTGTGACTGACATTCGCTCTCTGATATTTCCCATATATTCACGGCGAAGCCGCCGGTACTATTTTCCACAGAAAGGAGGCCCATCCCATGTCGTCATTCTTAGAAACGCTTGGCCGCTATACCATCGGCATCTTTCATCAGCTGGGAGCAGTGATCCTGCTCCTCATGGCAGCGGTGAAAGAGATCGGCGCATTCCGCGGGCGGGAGACGATGAAGCAGTGCCTGGCATTGGGCGTGCTGTCCTTTCCCATCGTGGCATTGACACTGCTCTTTACCGGCATGGTGCTTTCTGTACAGATTGCGGGCGAGCTCACGAAGTATGGCGCAGACTTCACCGTTGGTGCGATCGTAGCCATCGGCATGGGGCGTGAACTGGGACCAGTGCTCTGCGGTGTCGTCCTTGCAGGCCGCGTCGGGGCAGCCATCACGGCTGAGATCGGTACGATGCGGGTGACCGAGCAGATCGATGCGCTAAGGTGCCTTGCGGTGAGTCCGGTGGGGTATCTCGTGGTGCCGCGGCTCGTCGCCTGTATGACGATGCTGCCGCTTCTGACGGTCTTTGGCGTCACCATCGGCGTTGGCGGCGGGATGATCGTCGCTTCGCTCACGCATGGCGTCTCCTCCTACACCTTCATGCACTCCATCCACGTGTACTGCGTCCCTTCTGACCTGTACATCGGCGTTTTCAAGTCGGTCATTTTCGGTATGATCGTCGCGCTTGTCGGCTGTGACCGCGGGATGACCTGTACGGCAGGGGCAGAAGGCGTCGGCAAGGCGACCACCCAGTCCGTAGTATATTCGATTATTATGCTTTTTGCGGCGAATTACCTGCTCTCGTCCATTCTGTTTTGAGGCGTCCTATGATTGATATCAGGCATGTATACCAGACTTTTGGCGATCGTCATATCTTGAAAGATGTCAGTCTTTCCATCAAGGAGGGAGAGACGATGGTCATCCTGGGAGCGTCCGGCTCCGGGAAATCAACGCTCCTAAAGCTCATCATCGGTCTTTTGCGCCCTACATCCGGGAAAGTCCTTGTGAACGGGAAGGATATGGGACAGCTCAGCGAAGAGGAGCTGAATGAGGAGCGCCGCTCGATGGGGATGGTCTTTCAGTATTCCGCGCTCTTTGACTCTCTCAATGTGAAAGAAAATGTAGCCTTTGGTCTGCGTATGCACACGCGGCTTTCTGAAGAAAAGATCGATGCCATCGTGAAGGAGAAACTGCATCTGGTCGGGCTTGATGGGATCGAAGACCTTATGCCGGCGAATCTGTCCGGCGGCATGAAGAAACGCGTGAGCCTTGCCAGAGCGATCGCGCTCGAGCCGAAGATCATTCTCTATGATGAACCGACAGCGGGGCTCGATCCGATCCGTTCGACCGATATCAGTCTTTTGATCAAAGAGACGCAAAAGGCCCTGCATGCGACGAGCGTCGTCGTGACGCACGACTTGAAGTCTGCGGAAATGATCGCGGACCGCATGGCTTTTTTGTATAAGGGCTCGTTCCTTGCGGTAGGGACAGCTAAAGAATTATATGCATCGAAGGATGAAAGAGTACGGCAGTTCATGAACGGTCTGCCATCGAATCCTGATTTTTTGAAAGAAGGTGATGCCTGATGAAATGGTCGACGGAAGCAAAAGTCGGAGCCTTTGCCCTTGCGGGGATACTCCTCTTTGCCGGGATTCTGATCGAGCTTTCCAGCCTAGTGATCTTTGGAAAGAGCGGATTTCATGTGACCGGCTATTTCAAGGAAGCGGAAGGCATAGAACCGGGAAATCCGATCCACTATGCCGGCGTCGAAGTAGGCATGGTCGATGGCATCACGGTAGAGAACGGGGAAGCCGTCGTGAAGCTGCGTTTTTATCACGATGCCAAGGTGCCCAAGGATGCGGACTTTTCCATCCAGACCAGCAGTGTCATGGGCGGACGCTTCGTGAAGGCGTCCGGCGGTCATCAGGAACGCGGCTATCTGGCAGAGGGGATGAAGGTCGAGGGCAAGTCAGCACCGGGGATCGATCAGGCGATGGATAAGATGGACAAGCTCATCACGTCCGCGCAGACCATGCTCGATGGGATCAATAGCGTCGTCGCAGACCCCTCTTCGCAGAAGCATGTGAAGAACAGCATCAATAATTTTGATGCGATTTCTGAAAATCTCGCCATCCTGACCGCGCAGGGGATACAGACAGCGAGTGAGATCCAGAGCATCACCTCGCAGGTGAATCAGATGCTGTATCAGCTGAATGGAGACGGCAAAGCCACCGGCGATGTGCGCAGGATCATGGACAATATGGTCGTGGCATCGGAGAATGCGAAGGAGATCTCTCAGAATGCCAAAGAGATTTCCGGGAAAATAAATGGATTTATGCAGGGAAATGGTGATTTTGATGTATCTGTTTCCGGCGAATTGTTATATAATACTAAGAAGGACGATTTCTCGCCGAATCTCTTCCTCCGCGTGGGGAAAGACTCCTATGGCCTTCTGGGGATAGAATCCATGGGAAATGATCCGGTCTATGATGCGCTCTATGGTCGTATGAGAGGGGACTATGGCGTACATGCCGGTATCATTCGAAACAAGATCGGCGCTGGCGCGGACTATGCGTCCGGGCGGTGGAAATTCTCCGCAGATGTGTATGACCCCAATGATCTCTCTGTCCGCCTGCGCGGACAGTATGCTCTTACGCCGAATCTGTTCCTGACCGGACAGTCCATTTTCCCGCATAATAACCGCGGCGGCGGAGAGTACATCGGTGTGGGATACAATTATTAAATGAAAACAGCGCCCCCAAGAGGGT
>FR879597.1 GCA_000434475.1 Dialister sp. CAG:486 | reverse complement strand
AGGGTGACTATGGCATGAAAGACAGCTGGGATAAGGTTTTCCGGTCACTCTTATGAGAGTTGCAAGTCCCCCGCGGCAGATTGAACGCGAAAATGAGATGATCGTTATTTCACATCGCCTTCTTTTATGTATTTAAGGAGAATGTCGACGACGCTATGTATAAAAAGCCATATGAGATCTGATGCTGCGATCTGATCAGCGTTTCCTTAGGCGTATGCTCTCGTATAGAACCCCCCACCCGGCTTGTGGGGGACTTTTTTTATTGGTAGACTCATTATGAATAAAAGAGTGGAGAGACACTGATCCAGCGATGAGGTCAGCGTTTCCTTTATCGTAAGGAGAGCCATTGATGCTGGAAAAAGAGATCATAGACTATTGGACAAGGCGGGCGCCGAGCTATTCGGAGATCAATCAGAAAGAGCTCTGCGGACGGCAGAAGGAGCTTTGGACGTCCTATATCATGCGACGTGTACAGGATGCCATGCCGGAGAGAAAAGGGATCAAAGCGCTTGATATCGGGGCGGGGCCCGGCTTCTTCTCCATCATTCTGGGGATGGCGGGCTGCGAGGTGACGGCGCTGGATCGGAATCCTGCCATGATGGCAGAGGCGAAGAAGAATGCAGGACCGCTCGCAGAGGCGATCCATTATGTCGAGGGGGATGCGGAAGATGTACCGCTTCCCGCAGACAGCTACGATCTCATCGTGACGAGAAATCTCACATGGACGCTGCCGCATTCGAAAAAGGCGTATGCGAGCTGGCAGCGCGTCCTGAAAAAGGGCGGGATCCTCCTCAATTTCGATGCGAACTGGTACAACTACCTGTATAGCGAAGAAGACCGTGCCCTTTATGACAGGGACCGCGAGCAGGTCGCAGAAGCGGGTGTCTTTGACCGCTATATTTCGACCGATGTTATGGCCTGCGAACGTATCGCGCGGCAGATGCCCCTTTCGCCCAAGAAACGTCCTGCCTGGGACCGGCAGGTACTTGAAGAGATGGGGATGCAGGTCACACTGTATGAGAATATTTCCGAAGAGATCCTTCTTCCGGAGGAGCAGCTGAATTTTGCGGCGACGCCGTATTTTTGCATTGAAGCGAAAAAGTGATGGGTGCCTATGGTGTGGATAGTCAAGAAAGGGATCTCCTGCCTTCTCATTCTTCTCGGTGTGACATTCGTCACGTTTGCCTTGATGTATCTGGCAGGCGGAGATGCCATTTCCTATTTCTATGAAAATCAGGGAACGGCAGTTTCTCAAGAGATCATGGATGCCATGCGAAAAAAATACGGGCTGGATCAGCCGTTTTTGCTGCAGTATGGGCATTGGCTGCTGCATGCGCTCAGGGGAGATATGGGGGAAAGCTATGTGTCTGGGCGCGCGGTGCTTCCGCTCATCGCATCCAAGATCCCGCATACCCTGTACCTCGCGGCGGTATCGATCGCCTTGACGCTGGTAGTGTCGATTCCGCTGGGGGTATTTTCTGCTGTCAGGAAAGATGGCTGGTGTGATTCGCTGGCGGGCGGGTTGTCCTTCCTGGGAAATGCGATGCCGAATTTTTTCGTCGCGATCCTTCTGATATATCTGCTGGCTGTGAAGATGAAGTGGTTCCCCGCTGTATCTGTGGGGCGTTCGCCTTCGGTGGCATTGCCGGCAGTGACGCTCGCGATCGCTATGAGTGCCAAGTATACGCGCCAGATCCGAGGGGTCGTACTGGCAGAGCTTCGAAAGGGCTACGTGATGGGGGCGAGAGCACGAGGGGTGAGTGAGGGGACGATCCTCTGTAAGAGTGTCATCCCGATGGCAAGTCCGGCGATCGTCACACTGCTTGCGATCTCTATCGGCAGTCTCCTTTCCGGTACGGCCGTGGTGGAGACGATCTTCCTCTGGGATGGTGTGGGAAAGCTGGCAGTGGATGCCATTATGCAGAGGGATTATCCGATCATTCAGGCCTACGTGGTATGGATGGCCGGTATCTATATTTTGGTGAATGGCGCGGGTGATGGAGTATCGCGTCTGCTGGGGAAACGATGATTTCATCCGTGCTTCCCCGAAGGAGAAATGATGAAAAAGATGAAATCGTCCCGCTCGCGCCTTTATTTGTGGGGAGGTCTCCTCTTGATGCTGATGCTGGGTGTGATGCTCGCTGAGTATCTGATCCCTTGGGATGCCTATGCCCAGGACTTATCGATGGCGCAGCAGCCGCCTTCTGCGGTGCACCTTCTGGGAACGGATCGATATGGGCGCGATATGCTTGCCCGTGTCCTTGTCGGAGGGCGCACCAGCATTTGGGGGGCGCTGGTGGTCGTCCTGCTTATCACTGCCATCGGGACAGGGATCGGGACAGGAAGCGGATGGTATGGCGGACGGATCGAGCAGGCATGGATGGGACTATCGGATGTTTTCCTCGCTTTTCCCGGACTGGTCCTTGCACTGGCCGTGGCAGGCGTTTCCGGCGGGGGCATGCTGCAGGCGGTCCTGGCGCTCGCGGCGATCGGTTGGCCTAAATATGCTAGGCTGTCACGGCGCCTTACGGTTTCTTTGAAAGGGGAGCCTTATATCGACATTGCAAGGATGCGAGGGATCTCTTCCTGGAAGATCATGTACGGTCATATACTTCCGAATATGGCCGGCCCGATTTTGACGACGGCGGTACTGGATATCGGGACGATGATGATGGAGCTTGCGGCACTTTCTTTTTTGGGACTCGGCGTGAAGCCGCCGACACCGGAATGGGGCGCTATGATGAGTGAAGGACGTCGTTTCCTCCAGCTCTCACCATGGATGGTCATGGCATCGGGGGCGGCCATGTGTCTGACGGTCGGACTTTTTCATCTTTTGGGAGAAGCGCTGAGAGATGCATTTGATCCCAGAGAAAGGTGATGGAAGGGGGATAGCCTTCCTTTCCGAGCCCTTGGGGCGTCCCTTGATTGTGGATCAAAGCTCTGCTTGAATGAGGAATTAGGAATTAGGAATGAAGGTGGCGGCTTCGCCAAGATCCTTCGGCTCAGGTCGCAGCTGTTCTGGCATTCGTTATCTCACATACGATGTTTCTCGCCGCTCAGGATGACGAAACGGGGCGATGCCCGAAGGTGGTATGTAGTCACCAGTCCCTAGCCACTCATCCCTGTTTTCAAAATTTGGGGGATATCCCTTTCCCGTATCGTCATCGGAAGCGTTGCCGAGGGATCTTTCTTGCACTGCGGTCAGTATCACATAGGCACTGGCAGGAAAACGACGATTTGGTGCTACGTGTTTCTGCTTTCGCACATCCATTGTTTATCGGTTTGCAAAGAAGATTTCTCGCTTGCGCTTGAAATGACGATACGAGAGAGTGACTAGTCACCCTGCGCCCCTAACCCCTAATCCCTAATCCCTAATCCCTAGCCACTAGCCACTCATCCCTGCTTTCAAACTTGTCATTGGATTATGATGTATATTTTCTATAAGGAGTAACGCATGAACAGGATTTCTAAAGCAGTATTGACTGCACTTGTTTTCACATCGTTTGCACTTGGCGGCTGCGGCGGCGGAGAGAAGGCATCCGGCGAAAAGACCATGGTCTATGCTACGACCGGGTATGGCCGTGAGATGGGAGATGCAGGACTTAATCCGCACGAGAATTATTCCGGATGGAGTACCGTGCGCTATGGCGTAGGGGAGACACTATTTCGCTTGTCCGATGCGATGACTCCGGAGCCATGGCTGGCGAAGCATTTCGAATACGTCGATGACAGCACGGTGAATATAGAGCTCCGTGAGGGGATCTCTTTCTCCAGCGGGCGAAAAATGGACGGAGAGGCTGTGAAGGAGTGTCTGGAGGCGCTGGTGGCGAAGAATCCAAGAGCGGCCTTTGACCTTAAGATCGACCGGATCGATGCCACAGAAAATACAGTGCGCATTCATACGAAGAAATCCTGCCCGAGTCTTATTTTCTATCTTTGCGATCCCTACGCAGCTATAGTGGATATGAAAGCGGATATGAAGGATGGCCGAGTGTCAGGGACAGGTCCTTATGTGGCAGACTCTGTGACGGATACGGAGATCCATCTGCACAAAAATGCGTCCTATTGGAATGGCAGTCCGAAAGTGGATCACCTGATCGTGAAGGCTGTCACGGATGGGGATGCGATGACGGCTGCGCTGCAGGCCGGAAATATCGATGCCACGTATGGACTGCCTTATGCCAGCTATCCGCTTTTTGAGGATCCTTCGAAATTTCAGGTCTCCAAGGTGGCCACCAGCCGTAATTTCTTCGGTCAGGTCAATATGCATTCGCCCGTCATGCAGGATATCCGCGTGAGAAAGGCGATCGACATGGCGATCGATCGCGATGGATTCGTGAATCATTTGCTGGCAGGACACGGAGAGGTAGCGGTCGGCCCCTTCCCGAAGGCTCTTCCGTTTGGTGCATCACATGTGCATGGCGTATCGTACCAGGCGGAGGAAGCCAGAAAGCTTCTGGAAGAGGCAGGCTGGAAGGATACTGATGGAAACGGCTATGTGGATAAGGACGGGAAAGATCTGACCATCCGTTGGCTGACGTATCCGGGCCGCATGGAGCTTCCGGCACTTGCCGAGCTCGTGCAGGATAATCTAAAGCAGATCGGGATCAAGGTGGATGTCGAGTGCTCGGCAGACCATTTGAAAGTGCTTGAAGCAGGGAATTATGATGTGTATGCCAGCGCACTTGTCACGGCGCCCACGGGGGATCCGGAGTATTTCTTCCATACCTGCGCGCTGGATCAGTCGACCAAGAACCGTGGCTTCTATCACAATGATCGGCTGGAAGCCCTTGCCAAAGAGATGCACCAGACCTTTGATATAGAGAAAAGAAATCAGCTCGCCATAGAGATGCAGCAGATCATTTTGGATGATCATGCATTTTACTTCATTTCTTATCTTGAGATGGGGATCTTGTCCCGCAAAGGCGTGACCGGTCTTGCCGCTCATCCTTCAGACTATTACGAAATCACTGCGGAGCTGGATGTACAATGAGTGAGACGGAAGTACTCCGCTTCTCCCATATCTCTATCGCGTACGGAGAGCAGGTGGCCAGCCGGGACATTTCGTTTACGCTTTCCAGAGGCGAGTGCCTGGCCATTGTCGGAGAGTCTGGCAGCGGAAAGACCACGCTCTGTAAAGCCATCCTGGGTCTGCTTTCCCCCGATGGGCGCATCACTGCCGGCGACATAGACTTCAAAGGGCAGTCCCTTTTGAAAATGAGCGCGAAAGAAAGACGGAGCCTGCTGGGGAAGGAGATCACCACCATTTTTCAAGACACGAAGGACGCCTTTTGCCCCATTCGCACGGTGGGAAGTCAGATCCATGAGGCGATGGAAGCGCATGGCCGGACTTCGGCATCTTCACTTCGTGAAAAAGCCTTTTCTCTTATGCAGAAGCTGGGACTGGAGGAAGCCAGCCGGATCTGGGACAGCTATCCCTCTGAGCTTTCCGGCGGTATGATGCAGCGCGTGGGCATCGTGAGTGCGCTGCTGCCGGAGCCCGAGCTGATCTTGGCGGATGAGCCCACCAGTGCGCTCGATGTACTCGCCAGGCAGGAAGTGGTCAGAGAGCTTTTGCTGGTGAAAAAGGAGATCAAGGGCTCGCTTCTCTGCATCACGCATCAGATCGAGGTTGCAAGGCAGCTTGCGGATCAGGGGATGATCATCCGTCAGGGGCATATCGTAGAACAGGGGAGAGCGGAAGAGCTATGGCAGCATCCGAAAGAAGACTACACGAAGCGGCTGCTCTTCGCTGGGCATTCTTGCCGTCGTACCTTTTGATCTCTCGGGGAGATGATATCTCTGCCGCAGGCGCGCAATGCTATTAAGTTAAGGAAAATGTTAGCGCAGTAACGACTTGCTTCCCCTTCGGGGAGCTCCCCCGATGGGGAGCCAAGAATGATCTGCCGCTTAACT
>FR879596.1 GCA_000434475.1 Dialister sp. CAG:486 | reverse complement strand
CGAGAATACCATCTTCTAAAAAAGGCGGCGAAGCCGCCACCTTCATTCCTCATTCCTCATTCCTAATTTTCTTGAACCTTGAACCCTAACTCCCATTCCCCGAGGTATCCCATCCATGCCACGCATTTATTCATCTGCTCTTTCCGCAGCCGCTTCTGAAGCGTGCTACGCCGCTTTTCTGACCGGCAGCCTTCCTACGGAGGGCTGCTTCCTTGTGTCAGGCCCTCATCTTTTTCTGATGGATTCTCTTCCGCCTCTCCCCGAAGGGCGCGGCGTCCCCGTCTCCTTCGGGCCGGTGAGCTGGATCCGCTCCGGCATCTCTTCCCAGATGCAGAGCATCTCCGTCTACCGTGCCTTTCTTTCCGGCCGTCGACTCCCTGCCGGGACTGCGCTGGCGGCAGGAAAGGATGGAATCACCGTCTTCCCTGCCGAGCTCTATGAGGCTGACCTCGGAAAGATGGAGCCCTTCTCACTCTCCTTTGATCCGCTGGAAGAGGTCCTGACCCCGCAGGAAGCGGCGAAGCTCTACCATGTCGATGCCAAGCGCATCCAGTGGGACTGTGAGCACGCCGGTGAAGGCGCCGTCTTTTCCCTCTCTGAGACACGCCGCTCCGGAAACACATGGCTCCTCACAAGAAATGCCGCACTTCGCGTCTACGAAGGAAAGGAAATGCCGGCCTATGCCATCGATCCCCTTCTCCTCGTCTTCTCCACGGTCGAAGCCGCCCACATCTGGAACCGCGACAGCGGCGTCATCAGAAGCGCGGCGGGCGGCGCCGGTCACGCCGCCGCCCGCATGCACGAAGGCGACCGCAGGAAATCCGGCCGCATCTGGCTCGTCCGCCGCGAAGCCATGGAGCGGCTCTTCGGTCAGTCCCTCCCCGAGCGCATGGCTGAAGCCATGCGGTTCGTCAAATAAAAAAGAGGCGGGCGCATCCCCCCCCCCGCCTCTTTTTCTGTCATCGCCTCCTATCTTGGAATGAGATCCGATCACGGACAGGCAGGCATCTCCTTCATAAAAAAACCGCACCCTGCTCATCCCGGGGTGCGGTTTTCTGATTCTTATTCGTCCTCTTCCTCATCATCGACAAAGATCTGCTGTGCCGCTTTATAGCTGAGAGACGTATTTCCCTTCGGCGTTTCCAGAAGGATCGGCCCTTCGTAAGGCTCCTTTTCCAGCACGGTGACAGGCATATCGATCTCAATCCCCTTGCTTTGGATATAGTCCATCAGGCTGTAGTCCTCCATGACGCGGCGCACATGGGTCTTCTCGCCCTCCTCCAGCTCGACAAGGACGCGGCTCGTGATGCCGCTCCTGCTGCCATCCACACGAGGGATCGGATCACCGTGCGGGCAGTACTCCGGATTTCCCAGATAGGCATCAAGCTTGCTGCAGAGCTCCTCATTCGTCTGATGCTCGAGACCTTCTGCCAGCTCATGGGCTCCGCTCCATGAGAAATGCAGACACTTCACCAAAAAGACCTCCCACAGCGCATGATACCGCATAAGACGTCCGGCTTCCCTGCGTCCCTTCTTCGTCATCCGGCTGCCTTTGTAGGCGGTGTAATCCACGTAGCCCTGCTTCTGCAGCTTTGCGATCATTTCACTGACAGACGGCGGCGATACATGAAGCATCTCGGAGAGCTCCTTATTCGTCACCAGTTCATGGCTTTCGCTGATGATGTAAATGGCCTTTAAGTAGTCTTCCTTCCCTGATGTCATATCCATCCTTCTTTCCGGAAGAGAGGGAAAAAAATCCCTCATCCCCTAAATTTTTATGCCTAACGATTCATTATAGATATTATAGGTCATAATTAAATTTTTGGGAAGAGGGAAAAGAAAATACGGATTAGGGAATAGTGACTGTTAGACGTCCGGTCATTCATCTTTCATACCATAGTCACCCTATCCGCCCCTTCGGGGCACCTTCCCCTAGAGGGGAAGGCTGACGATACGAGGGCCGCGTCAGTTCATAAGACCTTCGGACATCGCCTCTTTTCGTCATCCTGAGCGGAGTGAACTGTCATTTGTTAGAAAAGCCGTACGCAGAAAGCAGGGGACTGAGCCGAAGGATCGCGGCGATGCCGCCATCGCACCCCTGAGCCCTAGTTACCAGTCAACACACTCCACTTTTCTCCCTCCTTCCTTTGGAAGGAGGTGCCCCGAAGGGG
>FR879595.1 GCA_000434475.1 Dialister sp. CAG:486 | reverse complement strand
CGATCTTCCGATCCTCCTGAAGCTCTTGCAAGAGGGTCAGGATCTCCGCCTGCACCGACACATCCAGCATCGAAGTCGGCTCATCCAAGATCAGGACCTCCGGTGAGATGAGGAGCAAACGAGCAAGCGCCACACGTTGGAGCTCCCCGCCGGAAAGCTCAGCCGGATAGCGCAAGAGCAGCTCGCGTCGAAGCTGGAGACGCGAAAGCATCTCTTGCATACGCTCCTCAAAACGATCCATCTTCCCATATAGGCGTGAGGGCTCTTCGATACTCTCACGGATCGTCATACGCGGATGAAGCGCAGCCGCAGGATTTTGAAATATCATCTGCATCGTGCGGCGTGCCGCGAGCATCTCTTTCCCGGAAAGGCCGCCAAGATCCACCCCGCGATAGAGCACGACTCCTCCATCTGGCGCGAGAAGCTGCATCAGGATACGGATGAGCGTCGTCTTCCCCGCACCGCTCGTCCCCGCGATCCCCAGCGTCTCTCCTTTCGAAAGCGTGAAGGAAATATCCTTCAGCACATCCTTCTTCACTTTCCGTATATATCCAGTCGTGAAGGATTTCGAAATATGCTGTACGTCTAAGAGCATGGGCGCTCCTTTCTAAAAAAATGAATGACCGGTGATGCTTTCTCCACATTTCACAAAATGTCCCTCTCCGACTTTCCTCATCGTCTGCCTCTTCTCACAACTTTTTCCACAGAATGCACATCGACTCCGAAAAATGCAGCCGCCGGTGAGACGGGAAAGATCCGGTGGATTTCCGGAGATGGGATGAAGACCGCGGGAAGGCGCCGCAGCGAGAAGTCCCCGCGTATAAGGGTGGCATGGATTCTTGAAAATATCCTCTGTGCTCCCCTGTTCGAGGACTTCCCCGGCGTAGAGCACCACCACACGATCGGCGAGACATTCTGCCAGTGCGAGGTCGTGAGTGATGAGCAGCATCCCCCTTCCTGCCATCTTGATCTGAAGAAACATATCTGCCACCTGTTTCCTTACAAGCGGATCCAGGCCCTTCGTCGGCTCATCTGCGATGAGCCACTCTGGGGAAGACAAAGTCATCATCGCCGCCATGACGCGCTGCGCCATACCCCCTGAAAGCTGATGCGGATAGGACGCACACACGCGGACAGGATCCCCAAGACCGTACTTTTCCAGTTGCCCAAGAGCACTCTCCCTGCTCTTCTCTTTCCCCCAGCCCAGCCGCTTGCGCAAGACTTCTGTCACCTGCCGTCCGACACGCATCAGCGGATTCATGGCAGAGATCGGATCCTGCGCGATCCAGCCGATGCGATTGCCTCGGATCTCATTCATTTCTTTCTCGGAAAACCGGAGAAGATCATTTCCATCATAAAAAATGCTTCCTGTCATTCTCGCATTTTCCGGAAGAAGACGCATGATGGCCGTGCCCAAGATCGATTTCCCGCTCCCCGACTCGCCAACCAACGCAGTGATTTTCCCCCCGTGAAAGAGAAGATTTACATCACGAAGCACGCGGACAGCGCCCATCGGCGAAGGGAAAGTAACAGAAAGCTGCTTGACTTCGATATCCATAGAAAAGGCTCCTTTCAGGTAAGGGAAGTGTTACAGATTCTAAAGGTGCTGTGGAGAAGGGTTGCCCCCGCTAATGTGGTACAGTGAAAGGGCAGCATAGTCTTAGCTTCCCATCGAAAACGCGCCCCGAAAGAAGCTATGCTCCGATGGAACTCTCCGTCATTTCCTTAAGAACATTGCCCGCACAGGCGGACATGCAAAACCCATCCCTTTCCCCTCTTATTTCCTTATTCGTTCTCTCATCGCATCTCCCAGAAGATTGATAGAAAGGCAAAAGAGAGTGATGCCTGTACCGGGAGCGATCATCATCAGCGGGTATGAGCGGAAATAGGTCCTCGCATCAGAAATCATGACGCCCCAATCCGCCGTCGGAGGCGAGACACCCAGTCCCAAGTAGGACAGCGCCGAAGCCGAGAGCAGCGAAGTCCCGATGCGGAGCGTCAATAGCACGATGACGACGGGAAGCACATTCGGAAGTACATATTTCCTTACGATGTACCCATGGGATGCCCCCAAGCTTTTGATGCTTTCCATGTAGAGCTCCCCACGAATACGTATGACCTCACTCCTCACGATACGTGAAAAACCCGCCCACGAGGTCAGAGTCAATGCGATGATGAGGCGGAAATTGTTCTCCGGAAGGATCGCCGCGATCGCGATCATAAGACTCATCCCCGGAAGTCCCTGAAATACAGCCACAAGACACTGGATCCCCCGATCCACCCAGCCGCCAAAATAACCGGAAAGGATCCCCAGCATAAGGCCAAGGGCCATGGTACAAAACGCCGCCACAAAGGCAAAAGCTACTGACGTCCGCGCCCCATAGATGGTACGGGAAAGAATATCACGCCCCAGTGCATCCGTCCCCAGCCAGTGTGAGGATGACATGCCTTCCAGGATTTCCTCCGTAGATACCGCGGTGGGATCATAGGGCGCGATCCATGGGGCAAAAAGCGCGAGGAATACGATCCCCATCGCCAGAAAAAACGCCATTCCATAAATCCATTGAAGCTCCCTCTTCATCAGCCCTCCCTCGCTTTCGGGCTCAGCAAATAGTAGCTGAGATCAACCAGATAATTAAATACGATGAAAACGGTCCCACTGACCAGCACATAGCCCTGAATCACCGGATAATCCCGTCCCCAGATAGCCGAGAGTACATAGCTTCCAAGACCGGGTATGGAAAAAAGATTCTCGATAATGACCGAGCCGCCCAAGATCGAGGCAAAAAACGTCCCCAGCATGGTAATGACCGGCATCAGCGAATTGGGCAGGACATGATAGATCTCTATATACGAAGCGGAGAGCCCCTTCGCCCGCTCTGTCAGAAGAAAGGGCTTCTCCATCACCGAAAGGACCGACGTCTGCTCCAGACGCAGCACCGCAGCCGCTGTCCCTGCTGCCAGCACAAAGGATGGCAATATCATGTGGAGCGCATCGCCATATCCGGAGGAAGGCAGGAGCTGCCACTCTTCCGAAAAGATCAGCATCATCATGATCCCCAGCCAGAAAGACGGCATAGAAATAAAGAAGAGCGCCACGATCTCAAGTCCGATCTCTGCCGCATGTCCCTTCCTGCGCGCCGCCCATATGCCTGCAGGGATGCCGAGCAGGATCACCCACCCCATCGCCCAGAGAGCCAATTGGAAGGTGACGGGAAATCTTCGCATGAGCTCGGACAGCACAGGTCTATGTGTCAGATACGATACACCCAGATCTCCCACTGCCGCATGTGTGAGCCAGCTCCCATACTGCATCCAAAAAGGCTGATCCAGCCCCATGCTCTCCCGCATCGCAAGCAGCTCCGACTCTGTCGGTTCTGCCGTACCATCCATGATCAATACCGCCATCGCCGGATCTCCGGGCGCAAGCACCCCCAGAAGGAACGCCAGGATCGTGAGTCCGATGAGGAAGGGAATAAGGAAGAACAGTCGGGATAGGGCGTAGAGAAGAAATGATTTCATAAGGACCTCCTTTCGGGAATGGGGAACTGGTGACTAGGGATTAGGGTTCTGAGAGTTAGCTGCCACTTGATTATATTTAAAAGCAGAGATTGGGTTCAGGGTTCAGGGTTCGGCGCAAAAAATCAGAAGCGCCGCATATATAGGGGCGATACCCGATCTCTTTTTCCCTCCTTCCCTTGGAAGGAGGTGCCCCGAAGGGGCGGAGGTTGGCTTGGGCCTCTCTCCATCGGCCAACCCTTTGCCCTTCGGGCATTCCCCTTCCAGAGGAAGGGGATAGATAAAGCAAAGTTTGAAAGCAGGGATGAGGGATTAGTTGCCAGGGATTAGGAGCACCAAAGGCGCAGGATGGATGTGCTGCGTAACGGCAACCTTCTACATAGCGGCTCATGCTATCTATTCAACATTTCTTGTTTCTCATTCTGCAGAATTCTGCCTCTTCGAGGCAG
>FR879594.1:25369-27971 GCA_000434475.1 Dialister sp. CAG:486 | reverse complement strand
TTCGTCATCCTGAGCGGAGAAAAACGTCGTGTGTTAAGGAAATGCTGACTCAATCGCAGAATCAGATTATGAAGATTCATAAATAGGGAATAAGAATAGCCTGCTTTCAAACTTGAAGTATATAGAGCGCTGCACTTACTTCGATTTCTCCCTCCCTCCTCTGGGCCAACCTCCGGCGCTACGCGCCACCTCCTTCCCGAGGAAGGAGGGAGAAGTGGGGTGAGTAGCCCATCTACCCCCTTCCCATGGAAGGGGGATGCCCGAAGGGCGGGGGTTGGCCGAAGGCGAAAAAGAGCGAAGCCAACCTCCGGCGCTACGCGCCACCTCCTTCCAGAGGAAGGAGGGAGAAGCGGGATGAGTAACCCATCCCCCCTTCCAAGGGAAGAGGATAGAAGAAGTGTAACAACGCTCATCTTAAGGAAACGCTGATTATAAACAAGGCGATTCCTGAAGGTTTCATGGAGAGCAGGTTCCCCGTTTGATGTTTCCAAACATCGACCACCTGACCGCAAATGGCAAAGAATTCTCGCTTACGCTCGAAATGACAATGTGAGAGAGTCCCCCAGTCATATGCCACTTTCGGGCATCGCCCCATATATTCGCGGCGAAGCCGCCACCTTCATTCCTCATTCCTCACTTGAGCAAAGCTTTCATTGAGGGGCAAGGGGCAGCACGCCATAGAGGCTGATCCTGATCCCCATGAAATGGCTCTGCCATTTCATTTCTCTATCTTGCTAAAAGGATGAAATCAGTGTATGATAATTCTATATGACACTGGTTTTATAAGGAGTATTTTATGGATTACATTCTTCGCATCCTGCCGAATATGTTTGCCGGGCTGGGCGTATCGGCACAGATCTTTCTGATCACCATCGTGCTCTCGCTGCCGATCGGTATCCTGCTGGCACTGGTCCGCATTTCCAAAGTCGCTGTTTTCCGCAAGCTCGCGGAGATCTATATTTACGTCATGCGCGGCACGCCGCTCATGCTGCAGATCATGTTCATCTACTACGGGCTGCCGCTCATGCTGAATGTGCAGATCAGTGATTTCCCAGCGGCGATCCTTGCCTTCGTGGCGAACTATGCGGCTTATTTTGCGGAAATTTTCAGAGGCGGCATCCAGTCTATCCCGAAGGGGCAGTATGAGGGGGCAAAGGTCTTGGGCTTCACCTACAGGCAGACCATGTGGCATATCGTGCTGCCGCAGGTCGTGAAGCGTGTCATCCCGCCGCTCGGTAATGAGACCATCACTCTTCTGAAGGATACCTCGCTCGTCTACATTCTGGCGATGAATGACCTCATGCGTGTCACCCGCGCCTTCGTGCAGCGTGACTTCGATACCATGCCGTTCCTTGTGGCAGCCGTTTTCTACCTCGTATGCACCGCGATCCTGACGAAGATCCTGGCGTATGTGGAAAAACGCTATGCGGTCTATGAAGAATAAGGAGGACGGACATGAGTTTTATTGAAATGAAAAATATCCGGAAGGATTTCGGCAAGCTCACCATCCTTCACGGCGTCGACATGACACTGGAAAAGGGCGAAGTCATCTCCATCATCGGGCCTTCAGGGGCCGGCAAGAGTACGCTTTTGCGCTGCCTGAACCATCTGGAAACTATCCAGGGCGGCTCGATCGCAGTTGATGGAGAATTTCTTGCCGAGGACAAAGACGGCAAGGTTACCTATGCGAGCGAAGACAGAACGAAGGCGATCCTTGCCAAGATGGGCATGGTCTTTCAGTCCTTCAACCTTTTCCCGCACATGACCGTGCTGGATAACATCATGGCCGCTCCCATCTATGTGAAGGGCATGAAGAGGGAAGAGATCCAGCCGATCGCGGAAGATCTTTTAAGCAAGGTCGGCCTGCTCAATAAAAAAGACATGTATCCCGGCAGTCTTTCCGGCGGTCAGAAGCAGCGTGTCGCCATCGCGCGGGCGCTTGCGATGAGCCCGGAGATCATGCTCTTCGATGAACCGACCTCCGCGCTCGATCCGGAGCTGACGGGCGAGGTCTTGAAGACCATCCAGCAGCTGGCGGATGAGAATATGACCATGGCGATCGTGACGCATGAAATGGCTTTCGCCAAGTCTGTCTCAGACAAGATCCTCTTCATGGTCGACGGCCGCGTCGAGGAAGAAGGGACGAGCGAAGAAGTCTTCGATCACCCGAAGAGCGAACGAACCAAGGCCTTCCTGAAGTCGATATTGAGAGCCTGATAAAAAAGGATGCACTGCGAAATGCAAAAGCATTTCGCAGTGCATCCTTTTTCTTTTACAGCCCGAACGCAATGCCGCAGACAGCGCTGATCGCGATATAGAGCACAGGGTGCTTTTTATATTTCTTAAGGCCGAAGTAGATCGCAATGGCAAGGAGAATGGCCGGCCACTGGAAGAGGGCGATGAGCGAGCCGCTCTTTTCATAAAGCGCGGTATCTAAGAGAGATACCTTCGCGACGCCAAGACCGGCGGCTGCGATGAGCGCGGTGGAGGCAGGGCGCAGGCCGTAGAAGATCCGCTTCACAGCGTCCGATTCGCGGAAGCGTGTCAGCATCGCATAGATGATCGTGATGACGATGAGCGCGGGCGCTGTGAGGGAGAGCGT
>FR879594.1:0-25338 GCA_000434475.1 Dialister sp. CAG:486 | reverse complement strand
GAGCGTCGTGAAGATGCCGCCCGGGATGCCAAGCGCCTGAAATCCGGCGTAGGTCGCCATATTGACGCCCAAAGGCCCCGGGGTGGACTCTGATATCGCGATCATATTCGCGATGTCTTCTGCGCTGAACCATCCGGTACGTTCAGAAATATGATAGAGAAAGGGAAGTGTCGCAAGCCCTCCGCCGACGGCGAAGAGACCGGTCTTGAAGAATTCCCAAAACATGGAAAGCCAGATCATGATGGATGCTCCTTTGGGTGACTGGTGACTAGGGACTGGTGACTAGTGACTGGTGACTAGTGACTGGTGACTAGTGACTAGTGACTAGTGACTAGTGACTAGGGACTAGTGATTAGGGACTAGTGACTAGGGACTAGTGACTAGGGACTAGGGATTAGGGGGTGGAAGTGAGGAGTGAAGGTGCGGCGTCTCTCGTCATCCTGAGCGGAGAAAAACGTCGTATGTTAGAACATATGGATCATCTGAAAATATGAGAACTGAGTCGAAGGATCTAAGGAAACGCTGATTCAATCTGACAGCGATTGAATCAGTGCTTCCCTAAGCGCCGCAGAGTTTTATACAAATGCCAAATAAGCTGCATGATATCGTGAGGGGGATGGGGGGCGCTTTATGAATGGTGTGCCACATCCACCACGTCTCACTTCGTTGTCCGCGGCATCAGATAGTATCCTGCGATGCCGGCAAGGACGACGGAGAAGACGGGAGAGAAGGGAGCGAAGAGAGCGATGAGAAGGATGCCGATAAAGATCGCAAGTGTGCGCTTATCCTTGATCGACTTCTTGCCGAGCTTCACGACGGCGTCCAGAATGAGGACGCAGACACAGGCACGGATGCCGGCGAAGGCGTGAATGACATAGGGATTCTCTTCGAACTGGGTGAGAAAGAGCGCGATCACCGTGATGATGATCATGGACGGGGTGATGACGCCGAGCGTCGCGAAGACGCCGCCCCAGAAGCCTTTCAGCTTGCAGCCGATGAAGGTCGCGACATTCACCGCGATCATGCCGGGTGTGACCTGCCCCAAGGCATAGTAATCCATCAGCTCTTCCTCGCTGCCCCAGTGCTTGTTCTCTACGATCTCGCGCTGGAGAATCGGCAGCATCGCGTACCCGCCGCCAAAGGTGACGGCGCCCATTTTGGCAAAGATAAGAAATAATTCGAGCAGCAGTTTCATAGACGGGATACTCCTTTGATTGGGGGAATGGGGAGTGACTGGTGACTGGTAGCTAGGGATTAGGGGCGAAAAGTGACTGGTGACTAGTGGCTAGGGATTAGGGACTAGACGCAAAGACTAGGAGCCTTAGACATTAGACATTAGATATCAGAGGTCTGAGGTCTAAGGCCTAACAGCCCAAGCAGGCATCGCCTCTTATATATTCGCGGCGAAGCCGCCACTTTCATTTCGCATTTCTCATTTCTAATTTCTCATTCAATCGAGGCTTTCAAACGTAATCAAGGGACGGCACGCCCCACGGGCTAACCCCGCACCTCGATTTAATTTTCTATATCATACTGTGAGAGATAGAGAAAAGCAATTAAGAGAACGTAAAATTTGTATTTTCTAAACAAGTGTGGTAGAATATATCTTGCGATTTAGCGTATTTTGTAAAAATAAAAGATGGTTCAATATTGTCGGAAAAACCGACTTAAGGAGGAATAATTTTTATGAACGTAAAAGTAGAGGCACTGGATCAGCACAAGGTATCTCTCGCCATTGAACTGCCGGCAGAAGCTGTACAGAAAGGATTCAAGCAGGCTGTAGCTCGCATTGCAAACCAGGTCAGAATCCCGGGTTTCCGCAAAGGCAAGGCAAGCCGCAAGGTACTGGAAATGCATTTCGGCAAAGAAGCTGTCGTCGCTGAAGCGAAAGATATCGTCATCAATGGCGCACTGACCGAAGCTATGCAGCAGGAAAAAATCATCCCGATCACCCAGGCGGATGTGAAGGAAGATCTCTTCTCTGAAACCGAAGGCGCAAAATTCACCGCTACTTTTGTAAAACGTCCGGAAGTAGAACTGGGCGAATACAAAGGCCTCGAAGCAGCACATGAAGAACCGGAAGTTTCCGATGCACAGGTCGAAGCTGAACTGAAAAAAGCAGCTGAACAGAGCGCACGCCTCGAAAAGGCAGAAGAAGGCGCTGTCCTTGCCAAAGGCGACTACGCTGTCATCGACTTCAAAGGCTTCGTAGACGGCAAACCGTTCGAAGGCGGCGAAGGCAAGACCTATCCGCTGGAAATCGGCTCCCAGAGCTTCATCCCGGGCTTTGAAGAACAGCTCGAAGGCCATAAAGCAGGCGATGACGTAGAAGTCAAGGTCACCTTCCCGGAAACCTACTTTGTCGATGCTCTCAAAGGCAAAGAAGCAGAATTCAAAGTTCACATCAACGATGTAAAACGCAAACAGTTGCCGGCTCTTGATGATGCTTTTGCAAAATCCATCAGCCAGTTCGATAAAATGGATGACCTGAAGGCTTCTGTTAAACAGCAGATGCAGCTGCAGGCTATCCAGCAGGCAGAAGAAGCCTACCATGAAGCTCTCGTAGCACAGGCTGTAGCCAATGCCAAGGTCGATATCCCGCACGAAATGGTCGACCAGCGCATTGACGAGATCGTCGAAGAGATCTCCATGAACCTCGAATCCAGAGACATGAAGCTCGCTGACTACCTGAAGAACATCGGCCAGACCGAAGAACAGCTCCGTAAGAACTACGAAAAGACCGCTGAAGAACAGGTTCGTCAGGGCCTTGTCCTCGAAACCATCGCAGAAAAAGAAGAACTCGATGTAACGAACCAGGACCTCTCCATGGAAGTCTACAGCATGGCTCACCAGTTCAACGCTGACCCGAAAGATGTCATGAAGATCATCAAAGAAGAAGGCCGCGTGAACATGCTGATCAACTCCGTCCTTCGCAAGAAAGCAGCTGCTTTCATCTACGGCGCTGCTAAAAAAGCAGAAGCAGATAAGAAAGAAGCAGAAGAAGCTCCGGCTGCAGAAGCAGCAGCTCCGAAGACCGAAGAAGACTTCAATGCTATGACCGTCAAGGATCTCAAGGCTTACGCACAGGAAAAAGGCATCGCCATCGAATCCAAAGCAAAAAAAGCTGAGATCATCGACACTATCATGGCTGCTGAAAAGGAATAATCCTTTAGAAAATTGAATGAGTACTGCTGCGGCAGTGTGTATTGGAAGAGACGCGGGGATGACCGGCGTCTCTTTCGAACATATGGGGAAATTGGGGAAAGGCTTGCCCCGATCTCGATTTTATGAATTGACATAGGGGCAGCCCGTGGGGCGTGAGAAGTGCCGGTGCGGCGCATTTCGTCATCCTGAGCGGAGAAAAACGTCGTATGTTAGACAATATAGCTTATCTGAAAATATGAGAACTGAGTCGAAGGATCTAAGCGCTGCAGAGCATAGATGGCGGCGATGCCCGAAGGTGGTATTTAGTCACCAGTCACCAGTCACTTTCAATTCCTAATCCCTAATCCCTGGCTGCCAGTCACTACCTATTATTTAACCAAAAGAAAGGGTGTTATCACATGGCATATGTACCGATTGTTGTCGAACAGACCGCTCGCGGAGAGCGCTCCTATGATATTTATTCCCGGCTTTTGAAGGACCGCATCATATTCCTTGACGGCCAGATTGAAGACCATATGGCCAATGTCATCATTGCGCAGCTTCTCTTTCTGGAAGCCGAAGACCCTTCGAAAGATATCCATCTTTACATCAACAGCCCCGGCGGCGTCGTGACCGCCGGTCTTGCGATCTATGATACGATGCAGTATATCCATCCGGATGTTTCCACCATCTGTATCGGATCCTGTGCCAGCATGGCGGCTGTCCTCCTGACCGCCATCCTGTGCCAGCGTGGCGCCTGTCCCCCTGCCCGCCGGTGCGAAGGGCAAACGCTATGCCCTCCCGCATGCGAATGTCATGATCCACCAGCCGCTTGGCGGCGTACAGGGACAGGCGACCGAGATCGAGATCCATGCGAGAGAGATCCTCCGCCTGCGCGAAGAACTGAACGGCATCCTTGCCAAGCACAGCGGACAGTCCCTCGAAACCATCAAAAACGACACCGAACGCGATAATTTCATGACAGCCCAGATGGCGAAGGATTATGGTCTCATCGACCACATCCTCACCCGCAATGAGCTGGCGAAAATGACACAGAAATAAAGGAGAAAGACCATGAACGGAGAAGATAAAGAACCGAAGATCTGCAGCTTCTGCGGCCGATCCAGCGACGAAGTCGAAAACATGGTCACCGGCCCCGGCGTCTACATCTGCAGCGAATGCATCGACATCTGTCATAACATTCTTCTGGAAGAGCGGAAAAACAAAGCAAAGCAGGGCAAAGAACCCGCTGACACCAAGGTGCCGACACCGGAAGAGATTAAAGAATATATCGACCAGTACGTCATCGAGCAGGACAATGCCAAGATCGCTCTGGCCGTCGCCGTGTACAATCACTACAAACGCCTCTTTTTCAAAGGCGAAGATGACGGTGTAGAGCTGCAGAAATCCAATATCATCCTGCTCGGGCCGACCGGCAGCGGCAAGACCCTCCTTGCCCAGACCCTCGCCCGCTACCTCGATGTGCCTTTTGCGATTTCCGATGCCACCACCCTCACACAGGCCGGCTATGTCGGAGATGACGTCGAGAACATCCTCCTCCGCCTCATCCAGGCCGCGGACTACGACATCGAGAAAGCCCAGCGCGGCATCATCTACATCGATGAAATCGACAAGATCGCCAAGAAGACCGAGAACGTCTCCATCACCCGCGACGTCTCCGGCGAAGGCGTCCAGCAGGCTCTTCTGAAGATCCTGGAAGGCACCGTGGCGAACGTGCCGCCGCAGGGCGGACGCAAGCATCCGAATCAGGAAATGATTCAGATCGACACCAGCAACATCCTCTTCATCTGCGGCGGTGCTTTCGCCGGCCTCGATAAAGTCATCGACAGCCGTCTCACCAAAAGCGTCATGGGCTTCGGTGCCGATATCGAGAAAGCGGAAGACAAAGACATGGACGAGCTCCTCCAGCAGGTCCAGCCGGAAGACCTCCTGAAATTCGGTCTCATCCCCGAATTCATCGGCCGTCTCCCTGTCATCGTCGCCCTTCACCCGCTGAAGGAAGAAGCCCTCGTCAAAATCCTGACCGAACCGAAGAATGCCCTCGTCAAGCAGTACAAGAAGCTGCTGGCCATGGACGGCGTAGAGCTCGTCATCGAAGACGCTGCCATCCACGCGATCGTCCGCCAGGCTATCGAGCGCAATACCGGCGCCCGCGGCCTTCGCGCGATCATCGAGAAGATCATGCAGAAAGTCATGTACGAGATCCCCGGCATGAAGGATGTCGTGAAATGCACCATCACGGAAGACAACGTGGTGAACCACACCGATCCGCTGCTGGAACGGAAAGCGGCAGAAAAATAAAAAATACCTCCCTGTGACTAGCTCATAGGGAGGTGTTTTTGCGTGAGACGGATGCCGATCAGTGGGCGGGCATAGGGCCTGCGCCTCACTTCGGGGGATGAGATTTTTTTGCTGTTTTTACGCATTTTCTGTTCCAGCAAATGATGCAATTCAGCCGTATCAGATATTCCCATCAATGAATCACTTCGATCCATTGCCGGGTTCATCATAATAGCTCTTTAAATTCTCAATTTTTTCTAAAATTAACCGTTCTCCTCTTTTCAAAGACGCATCTTCATTATATAATCAGATAATTTTGTGCGCCTTTCGCACTATATGATTTTCAAGGTCATTGTCTGTACAAGATCAGACACGCAGGGGAGGTATTATGTCGGAAAAATCTTTGGAAGAATTGGAATTTGAGGAAACTGGCGTCACCCGGAAGGAACGATGGAAGGTCATGTGGGCTTCGATCGTCGGGTATGCGATGGATGGACTGGATGTTTTGATTCTGTCCTTTGCCATGGCAGCGATCGTTTCGGAGTTTGGTCTGACGCTCGGGGAAGGCGGTCTCATCGCGACGTACACGCTGATCGGTACGGTCCTTGGCGGATATCTTTTCGGTGTCTTTGCTGATTACTTCGGTCGTGTGCATACCTTTGCACTGACCATCATCATTTTCTCGATCTTCACCGGAGCCTGCGCTTTTGCAGACAATGTCATGCATCTCAATATCCTTCGTTTCTTCGCAGGGCTCGGCCTTGGCGGGGAATACGGGATCGGCATGACGCTGGTCACGGAGACCTGGCCGGCAGCGAAGCGCGCGCGTGCTACGGCGGGCGTGGCGATGGGCTGGCAGGCTGGTGCTGTGCTCGCTGCGATCTTGGCGGCTGTCGTTCTTCCTGATTATGGCTGGAGAGGCCTCTTCCTCGTGGGCGTTATCCCGGCGCTGCTGGCGGCATGGGCGCGCCATGGCTTGAAGGAACCACCGATGTGGCTGAAGCGCAAGGAGCTGAAGAAGCAGCTGAAAGCAAGAAAGGCGGCTGGAGAGACGCTGACGGCGGAAGAAGAGGAAGAGCTCGCGGAAGTAAGCAAGTTCCCTCTCGCACATCTGTTCTCCAGCCCGTCGAAGACGGTGACCACGATTTCTCTCACTGTCATGACGAGTGTGCAGAATTTCGGCTATTACGGCATCATGGTGTGGCTGCCGATGATCCTTTTGAAGGAGCACGGCCTTTCCACGAGCTCGATGTCCGGATGGATGGTCGTCACGGTCATCGGCATGATCGCAGGCATCTATGTCTTCGGCTATCTCTCGGACCGTTTTGGCCGTAAGAAACCGTACCTGCTCTTCTACGTGTGCGCGGCAGCGATGGTGTATGTGTATGTCAATCTGAATACGCCGATGGCGCTGCTCTTCGGCGGTGCGGTACTCGGCTTCTTCTGCAATGGCATGATGGCCGGCTATGGCACGCTGCTTTCTGAAAACTATACGACGGATGCGCGCTCGACGGCGCAGAATTTCATCTTTAATACGGGCCGTGCGATCGGCGGTTTTGCCCCGGCGATCATTGGTGCGTTGGCACAGGCGAATGGCTTCTCTGCGGCTTTCGCTCTGCTGTCCTGCGTGTACCTCGCGGCAGCACTCAATGTCCTTTTCTTCATCAAGGATACCAAGGGTGTGGCGATCAAATAGTCGCTGGCGACTGGGCAATAAAAAAGACTCGTGAGATCTCACGAGTCTTTTTTGATTGTCTTATATGTCTTATAACCCTAGGGAAACGCTGATTCAATCGCAGAGTCGGATTTCATATGGATTTTTATACATAGCTTCGTCATCATCTTCCTTACATAGCTCGCTATTCGCGTCAGATGATTCCTTGCTCTGTATAAAAATCCAAGAATGAAATCTGACAACGATTTAATCAGTGTTTCCCAGCGCTTCTTCGCAGGTGGCTGGCATTTCCGGTACGGGCGTCTTGAACCATTTTTCGTGGAGCTCATTCAGGGTACCCTTCTGCTTCAGGTCGGCGATGGCTTTATTGACCTGCTGCTGCAGTTCTTTGTTGTCTTTATTGAAGCCAAAGGCGAAGTACTGGACTTTGGAGTCCGGCACATCGACCACGCGGAAATTGTCCTTGCCGTCTGTCGCGACGAAGTAGTCTGCGGCCGGTTTGTCGAGGATGCCCGACTTCGCACCGCCTGCTTTGAGTTCCATCACGATATCCGATGCATGGTCGAAGCCGCGGATCTTCATGCCCTTATCCTGGGCATAGTACGCGGCTGTCGTACCCATCTGTACGGCGACTTCGGCGCCGTCCTGCATGTCTTCGACAGAGTGGATCGGGCTGTCCTTCGGGGTCACGACCGCAAGCTTCGTCGCATAGAAGGGAGCGGCGAAGAGGATCTTGCCGGCTCTTTCTTTCGTGGCTGTCATGCCGGAAGCCGTCATGTCGACTTCATGCGACTGCAGAGACGGGATGAGTCCATC
The DNA here is from genome assembly GCA_000434475.1 of Dialister sp. CAG:486. Lineage (GTDB taxonomy): Bacteria > Bacillota > Negativicutes > Veillonellales > Dialisteraceae > Dialister. Next base: position 17,402 of record FR879594.1, on the reverse strand, counting down.
AAACGCAATGTTCTTGAATTCTACATCGCGGCCCAGTTCTTTCGCTACCGCGCGCACTACGTCGATCTCATAGCCGGTATAGTCTTTTCCATCTTTGGATTTAAATTCAAAAGGCACATACGTCGCATTCGTAGCCACTTTCAGCGGGGCTTTGCCCGATGCCGCGTCTGCCTTCTTCTCGCTGCCACAGCCGGATGCAAGTCCGAGTGCGAGCACGGCCGCTGCGGCCAGTGCCAATCCTTTTTTCCATGTTTTCATTCTTATCGCCTCTTCTAAAATGCATACTCATAAAATGATGTACATATTATATAAAGCGGTATGCGATTTGTCCACGAGAAATGAGGAATGAAGGTGGCGGCTTCGCCGAGATCGAGGGCTCAGGTCGCAGCTGTTCTGGCATTCGTTATCTCACATACGACGTTTCTCACCGCTCAGGATGACGAAACGGGGCGATGCTCGAAGGTGAGCGGGCAGCAGGGTTCCCGTTTGAGTTTGTCTGATGGGAACCGTTTGAACGAGAATGACAAAGATTTCTCGCTTTGCTCGAAATGACGATACGAGAGAGACTGATGTCTTCTAGTCTTTTAGTCCTCCCTGCACTTGAGATTCCTAATCCCTAGCCACTAATCCCTGCTTTCAATCTTCAGGTGGCGGCTGATTAAAAGCGGGCGATGCTCGAAGGGGAGCGGGTAGCCGGTTTCCCGTTTGAGTTTGTCTGATGGGAGCCGTTTGAACGAGAATGACAAAGATTTCTCGGCAACGCTTTCAATGACGATACGAGAGAGACTGATGTCTTCTAGTCTCTTAGTCTTCCCTGCACTTGAGATTCCTAATCCCTAGCTACCAGTCACTAGTCACTCGTCCCCCGTCTCCCATCGCGCTACTTCGATCTCTTTCCCGAAGGTGAAGGACCAGAGGTAGAGGTGCTTGACGGGTTTTCCCAGCAATTTCTCGGCGGATTCGCCGTAGACCTGGAGCTGGATCTTGTAATGGGCTTTCAGCTCTTCTTCGGTCATGGCGCGGTCGGTCTTGTAGTCGATGATGGTGAGGCCGTCTGCTTCTTCCACGAGGCAGTCCATGATGCCCTGCAGGAAGAGGGTCTCGCCCTCTTCGCACTGCGGGTAGAAGGAATGGGCGGGAAGGAGGATGGAGAAGGGCATTTCCTTCCTTACGGCAGCGGCTCTTCGCATCAAAGTGGCGAGGGGGCTTTGGGCAAAGGTGAGGAGGGATTCTACGGGATTGCGATCTTTTCGATGGGAGAGGAGGACCTTCGTCTCCTCTTCGGTGAAGACGTGCTTATCAGAAAGGGCGCGGATGTGTTTTCGGAGGGCGTCTTCGGTGGGCGAAAGGGTGGTGAAGTCGATCATTTCCATCGCCTTGTGCATGAGGGTGCCGAAGGAGGTGCCGCTATACAGGGGGGCGTCCTCGCTTAGGAAGGCGGGCGGCGTGCTGTAGTCAGCGGGAAGATCTTCTGTCTTTGCGGCGCTCTCGAGGTCGCCTGCAAGGATGGAGGAGGCGTAGGGCGCCTCGCCCCCGGCATATTCTGCCTCTTCGCGGAGCTTGACGGCGGCGGTGGCGGTGAGTTTGGCCGGGGTCGCTGTCGCGCCGGGGAAGGCGTAGTGCCAGGTGAGCTGTCGGGAGAGCCAGTCAGGGACGGTTTCCGGAAGATGGGCGAGGAAGGCCTCTCTATCGAAGGCGGGGGATGCGTCCTTTTCTTCCTTCGTTGTTTCCGGCTTCTCACTCTCTTCGAGGAGGGCTTTCTCGCTTTCTGTGAGCAGGTCTTTCTGGGGGATGATGCGGAAATCAAAGTGAGAGTGATCGCCCGCAGCATCGCCTTGGAAGGAGGGGATCTTCTCGAGGCGGCTCCAGACAGGGGAGAGATCTCTGTGGTGGAGCGCGGCAGGGAGGATCCAGTCCAGGTAGGAGCGGGCATGGGAGATGAGGTGCGAGGGGAGCGGGAGCGGCGTATCATTTCCGCTGCCGGCGAGCGGGGTCATGCAGGCGGCGAGCACTTTTTCCGCGTCCTTGACGGAAGCGGTGAGGTAGAGGGTATCGCGGGCACGGGTCATGGCGACGTAGAGGAGGCGTGCTTCTTCGGCACGGCTTTCACGCTCGGAGGCGGCGCGGACGGCGTACCAGTAGAGGGAGGGCCAGCGCAGGCGTCTTTCGATGTCGAAGTATTGGATACCGAGGCCGAGCCCTTTGTGGCAGAGGGCGATGCCGGTCATGTCCGAGGCATTGAAGTTTTTCGCGAGGTCGGCGAGAAAGACGACGGGAAATTCCAGTCCTTTGCTGCTGTGGATGGTCATGATACGGACGGCATCGTGAGAGACGGCGTCGGTCTTTGTCTGGAAACGGCCATCGCCCTTGAGCAGGCTCGACAGCTCTGTGAGGAAGGGGTAGAGACCGTTGTGCGTGCCTGTGTCGCGCGCGCGGGCGAGCTCATAGAAGGAAAGCAGGTGGGCGCGGCGGGCATGTCCGCCGGGAAGGCCGGAGACGTAGGTGAGGTAGTCGGTGTCCTCCCAGATCTCCTGAAGGAGTGGTGCGATGCCGCCTTGCACGGCATGCTCGCGCCATGCGCTAAAGTGGGCGAGAAAGGCGGACAGGGCGTCGGCCTTTTCTCTGGAGAGCAGGGGCGCGGCTTTTTCGAGGAACGGGAAGAGATGGTCTGCGTCGTTTTCTTTCATGAGGAGACGGAGACGGGCGAGGTCTGTTTCCGTGAGCCCTACGAAGAAGGAGCGGAGCACGGCGGTGAGCGGCAGATCCTGCAGCGGGTTATCCAGGATCTGAAGGAGAGCGATGAGTGTCTGTACTTCCAGATTCTTCACATAGTCATCGTCTCGGGAGGAGACGGCAGGGATGTGATGCTCCTTCAGGATCTTGAGCAGGGCGGGGCCTTTCGAGGCGATGGAGCGGAGGAGGATCACGATGTCTCCATACCGGATGGGACGGAAGGTGCCGTCCTTATTCATCACCTGCCGTCCTTCTTGGATGAGGCTTTCGATATGGCTGGCGATGAGACGGCCTTCGGCGTCGATCGTGGAGATCTCCTTGAGCTCGGGCCGGTCTGTCTCGGCGAGTTCGCTGCCATCAATAAGCTCGATCGTGACGCGGCCGCCGACGTAGTTTTCCGGGCGCGTTTCTTCGTATCGTCCCGGGTAGAGGGCTTCGGCGTCGCCGTAGGTGAGCTCCAGATTTTTCTCTGTCATGAGCTGCCGGAAAAGATAGTTGATGGAGGAGAGGACGGCGGCATCGCTTCGGAAGTTGCGGTTCAGATCGATGCGCCGACCGCCTTCACCGTCTTTCAGGAAGCGGTGGTACTTGGAAAGGAAGATCGTGGGGTCGGCTTGCCGAAAGCGGTAGATGCTCTGCTTGATGTCGCCGACAAGGAAACGGTTATGCCCGTTCGAGAGGAGGGTGGTGATGAGCTCCTGAATGCCATTCGTATCCTGATACTCGTCGATCATGACTTCCTTGTAGTTTCTTCGGATGGAGAGTGCGGCCTCGGAGGGGAAGTCTTCGGCGCGCTCGGGGGTGAAGTCAGGATCTTTTGTATCGAGCAGAAGGGAGAGTGTATAATGCTCGAGGTCATTGAATTCCATCACGCCCTCCTGTTTCTTCCTTGCCATGTAGCTGCGTCCGAAGTCGAGCGCAAGCGCGGAGAGGACTTTGACTTCCGGGGCCATGGCGCGGGTCTCTTTGATCCATTGCGAGGGCGTAATGGAGAGAAAGGGGAGGAGCTTTTTCTTATAGGTGTCTTTGGCCATGTTACGAAGAGCTTTGATCGATTCCGCATCAGGGGATTTGTTAAAATCCGTGGACTTGATGCCGTAGGCTTTGGCTTTGGCGGCGGAGAGGATCGGCATCTTTTGCGGGGTAAAGGAGGGCATGGCATAGAGTGCCTGCCAGGTGGTGACTTGGGCGAGGGAGGAAAAGAAGGCGTACTCTTGGCTGAGCGTCTCGCCATAGACATCGCGTGCGATGGGATTCGTATCCAGAAGGGAGAAGACCTGCCGGTAGAGGTCGCAGATCTTTCCGGCGGTGTCGATGAGCTCGGATAGGATGGGCTGCGTCCATGGGAGGGTATCGAGCGTGGCATCCCCGGGGATCTCATAGGCGGAAGGGAGGCGCGTGAGCCAGACGTCCGGGAAGGGCATGGAGGAGGCGTAGCGGTGCATGCGCAGGATCATCTGGCGCAGGGCCTGGTCCTGATGGCCGCTTGCAAAGAGGTCGCAGGTGGTGAGGAAATCAGGATCTCCCTCCTCATACCAGCGCTCGAGGACTTCTGTCAGTACATCATCGGCGAGAATACGCGCATCATTTTCATCGGCCATGATGCGTGTCTTCGGGTCAAGATCGAGCAGGTAGAAATATTGACGCACGAGGGACTGAAAGAAGGCGTCCAGTGTAGAGATCTGCGCACTCGAAAGGAGCGAGATCTGTCGCTCCAGGTGGCGGACGAGTGGGAGGTCCTTGGCGGCATCTGCGGCCTCGAGCTCACGGGTGAGAGAGGCGGAAATGCGGGACTTCATCTCGCTGGCTGCGGCTTTTGTGAAGGTCAGTACCAGGAGCTCATGGATGCCTGTGTGACTTTCGGGGTCTGCCGCGAGGCGGGTGATGCGTTCCGTCAGGACGGCGGTCTTTCCGCTGCCCGCGGCGGCGGATAAGAGGAGGTTTTTATTTCGGATGCGCAGGGCCTCTTCCTGCTGGGGTGTCCAACTCATGATGGCTCCTTTTTTTAATGAGGAATGAGGAATGAGGAATGAGGAATGAGGAATGCTGGTGCGGCGCATAAAAATCATGAAGCGCCGCGGAGTATAAATGGGAAAGAGGGATCTGTGTGTAGTCCTCATACGCCAGCGAATCAGCGAACGCAGAATTAGAAATACAAATGGTCGCTGCCGCGACCATGGTGGATAAAAACGTTTGATATATGTTCATGATGACATCTTCTTTGATAGAAAAATGGGTGGTTGTGGGTTCAGGGACGCCCCTTGATTACAGTTGAAAGTATCGCATGAATGCGAAATGCGAAATGGTGGCACGGTGCATAAAAATCAGAAGCGCCGCAGAGGTTTGGAACCAGCGGTTTTCTCGTATCGCAAACCTAAGGAAACGCTGATTAAATCGCAGAGTCAGCTTCTACAAGAATTTTTATACATAGCTTCGTCATAACCTTCCTTAAATAGCTCGCTATTCGCGTCAGGTTATTCCTCGCTATGCATAAAAATCCAAGAGTAAAATCTGACAACGATTTAATCAGTGTTTCCCTAATCCCTAGCTACTAATCCCTAGCTACCAGTCTCCTAGTCCCTAGTCTCCCAGTCCCTAGTCACTCTTTCGCGCGTTCTTCCAGTTCTTTTTTCAGCGTGCTGTCGCTGGGGAGGCGCACGTAGTCATAGCTCTCTTCCTCTCGACCGGGGTCGAAGCGGCAGATGGTGTGGTAGGGGCAGTAGCTGCAGGGAGTGACGCCCTTATAACTGGCAGGGCAGATGGAGATGTCGCCTGCGATCATGCGGCTGTGGAGGGAGAGGATGTTTTTTCTGACGATGGTAAGGAGGGCGGAGAATTGCTCCTTTGTCAGGGCAGAAGCAGATCCCTTGTGGAGACTGCCGTCGTTGGTGAATCTCACGGGCAGGCAGGAGTCGCTTTCGCCGGCGTCCTTGTCGAGGGACTTTAGGAGGGATGGATCTGCGAGGACGTAGCCGGAGGCGTGATCCTTTTCAGAAAGGTTGACGTTTCCATTCGGCGGGACCTGCTCGACCTTGGTGACATTGCCCGACAGGTAGATATACATGAGCGCGGCGGGGAGAAGCTGCTCTTCGGGATGTTCCTGCTCGACGGCGAGAAGGTAGGTGAGGAGCTGGAGCTTCAGTCCGGCGACGATCTCTGCGAGCGTGGCTTCGGTATGGCCGGTCTTGTAGTCAAAGATGGCGATGGCATCGTCCTTCACATCGAAGCGGTCGATCTTTCCTGAAATGGTGAGTGTCTCGCCGTCTTCCTTGGCAAGGTGGAGGTAGAAGGCTTTCTCAAGGTCTTTGGTATCGAATTCGCTTCGTCGGCTCCACGAGCGAAGGAAGGTGAGCGTTTCCCGGAAGGTGCGGTCGAGACTCCTTTTTGTGTAGCGGGAGGTGGCATCGGAGGAGAGGATGCCGTACTTCATCTTTTCGGAGAGGGCGCCTGCGATGGTGGAGGAGATCTCGCGGATGTCTTCATCACTGGCGTCGCGCCACTGCCTTTTTTGCCGGGTGAGTGTGCTGCCGAACTGGTGAAGGCCTGCGTGAAGGTAGTTGCCGAGGTCCAGACTTTGGATCTCTCCTTCATCACGGGCTTCCAGTGCCAGGCCGTACTGGAGGAAATACTTGTAGGGGCAGCTGCGATAGGTCTCCAGACGTGTCATGGAGCTTACGTAGCGCCCGCCGGGCTGGAAGAGGGCGTGTGCGAGCTCTTGCGGCAGGGTGTCAGGGGTATTGCTGTAGGAGAGGGCGCGAAGTTTTTCGGAAAGGATGCGCTGCCAGTGGGGACTTGCCATCGCCCAGCGGGCGAGTGCGAGCCAGGGGGAGGTGCTTTCAGGCAGGCCTTCCTGCAGAAGGCGGGGAAGGAGCGAGAGGGCTTCCTCTGGGTTGGCAAAGAAGCTGTGGTCGGGATCTTTCAGCGTGGGCGCGTGAGCGGCGGCGCATTCTGAGCTGTAGCCGAGCTTGGAAAGCTGGAGGGCCAGGAAGGAGGGCTCGCATTCTTTTCCGTCACTTCCGAGCGATGGGGAGGTGAGGTAGAGCGCATCGGAGGCGCGGGTGAGGGCGAGATAGACGAAGAACTGCTCCTGATGGATCATCTGCATGAGATCATTCCCGAAGGTGAGCTGACTGTTTTCAGAGAGAGCCTGCTTTTCCCATGCGGAGAAGAAGCCGCTCTCTTCGACGCGCTTGGGGAATTCGCCTTCGATCACGCCGGGGATGAAGACGACCTTCGCTTCCATCGCATAGCCGCGGTCCATGCCTGTCACGGTCACATGGTCGAGTGTCGGAGGGATGGTGGAATAGGTGAGGGCGGAGAGACCGTCTTCGAAGAGGGTGCGGAAATCTTCCGCCGTCATCGCCTCATCCCCTGCGACGTGGACGATCTCATCCAGAAGGCCCAGTACCTTCTTCCAGACCTGCAGGTTGGGGCGAAGGCCTGTCTTTTCAAAGGCGGCTTCATCCCATGCCGACAGTGTGTGAGGCACCTTCTCACTGAGGAGAAAGCGGTAGAGTATGGCCGCGCGGTCTTTGGCGGAGACAGCGGATCTCCACGCTTCGGAAAGCGGATCGAGAAGGGAGGTGAGGCGCGTGCGCCATTCATTCACGCGGCGGCGCTCGGCGAGCTCGGCCTCGGACAGCGGCGGGGGCGTCTCATCGAGATTGCGGCAGCTGCGCTGCTCCCAGCTGTCATGCCATTGCCAGGGCCGGATGCGGCGGGAGAGGACGTAGTTTTCCAGTCGGTCGATCTCTTCCTGTGAGAATTCAGGCAGGAGCGAGGTCTTCAAGAGACGAAAGAGGGTGAGACGCTGCCAGCCCGCGTTCCTTCTGCCTGTTTCCTTTGCGAGAAATTGCAGCAGGAAGGAGGTGAGCATCACGAGCGGGTGGTTATTCATGGGATGCTTCTCATCAATGAAGCCGGGGATGCCGTAAGTGGCAAAGGAGCGGGTAAAGAGGTCGCTGTAGTTTTCCGGCGTACGCGAGAGGACGAGGATGTCACGGTAGCGAAGGCCCTTGTCTCGGACGAGCGATGTGATGGTACGTGAAATGAGATCCACTTCTTCCTTCGGGCTTTCTGCGGTGATGAGGTGAAGCCCCTCCTTTGCGCGCCCGTCCTCCGGGCGGGGGCGTGCGTGGCGTTCAAAGAAATGGCGTGCCATGAGAGAAAGGTCGCTGGTGCGGAAGCGTTTTTCTTCCGTGAGCACGATGGAGGAGGAATGGCGGATCGCGCCCTGCAGCTGGCTGTAGAGCTGATACGGTCGGGCGAAGTTCGGATTTTCCGCCGCCTCTTCCGGACTGTCCATCTGCAGTGTCATGGTGACTTCCTCGGCTGTGTGAACGAGCGCGGACACGATGCGGATCTTCTGCGGCGCCATGCCGTTGAAGCCATCGATCCAGATGTGGGAGCCACGGAGCTTCTCTGACTTGGGGATCTCCCGTGCGAGAAGGTCGAAGAGGCTCCCTTCATAAGCAAAATGCATACGCAGATAGTCGTGGTACGCTTTATATAAGAGGGAGAGGTCAGCGAGCTTTTTCCCTAGCGGTGTCTCGCCTTCCCGCTGCGAGGCGGCAAGGAGGTCGTCTTCCGTGACGAGAAACATGTCGAGCTGATGGAAGAAGGCGGTCAGCTTCTCCGAGAAATGCGGTTGTGATGCAGCGCGGAGGATCACCTGCAGCTCGTCCTTATGCGCATCCAGAAGGCGGCGCAGGATGATCTGCTGGCCCAGCGGCGAAAGGGCATCGGCGACCGGCGAGTGCAGCTCTTGAAAAACGCGGTAGGCAAGGCGCGAGAAGCCGCACACCGTCACATCGATGAAGCCGGCGCCGGGGAAGGACTTGGCGAGCAGGTACTCCGCTGTGTAGGTGCCCTGATCGGGGACAAGAAGATAGGCGCGGCCGCCCGGTGTTTTTTTCAGATAGTCTTGGATCTCGCGGCAGCAGCGGGTGGTCTTTCCCGTGCCGGCGCGGCCGAAAATAAAATGCAGGCTCATAGAAGGCTCCTTTGGATGTGATTTGGGTTCGGGGTTCAGGGTTCAGGGGTAGCTCGTGGGGCGTGCTTCCCCTTGATTGCGGATGAAAGCTCTGCGCGAATGAGGAATTAGAAATGAGAAATTAGAAATGGTGGTGGCGGCTTCGCCGCGAGTATATATGGGGCGATGCCCGAAGGTAGTATTCAAGTCACCAGTCACTAGTCACTAGTCACTAGTCACTCCTAATCCCTAATCTCTAATCCCTAGATACTCATCCCTGCTTTCAACCTTTTCTTTATGTTATAATACTAAGATTATTTTATAAGAAAAACAAGGAGAACAAACGAATGGGGGAAAAACTATGGACCCGTGAGTTCATCGGTATGGGTCTCACGAATTTCTTTTATTTCATGTCGCAGTACATCATGATCGCGGCGCTGCCGGTCTACATCATGGATGATCTGGGGCTCGGCGAGTGGGAGGCAGGGATGGCGATGACCTGCTTTCAGATCGGCACGGTGGTGTCCCGCCCGCTCGCAGGGCGTGTGATCGATGCGGTGAATAAGCAGCGTCTGCTCCTCATTGTTTCCGTGCTGCTCTTTCTCCTGATGACGGGCTTTCTTCTCGCGTATCGGTTGGAGATCGCGCTTTCGCTGCGACTCATTCACGGGATCGTCTTCGCGCTGGGGACGACGGCTTCGGCAGCGATGGCGGCGCTCGTGCTTCCTAGCCGGCGGAAGGGAGAGGGGATCGGCTACTTTGCGGTCTGTGGAAATATGGCGATGGTCGTGGGGCCTCTGGTGGGGCTCATCCTCATCGAGCATTTCGGCGCGTCGGTGCTGTTTCTCTTCCTTTCTTTGATGGCTGCGTGTGCGATCGTTTCAGGAAATGGGAAACGGCTGCCCGCTCGCGTGGTATGTCCATCGGGAGAAAAGCACCGCGGATTTCATTTTTCGGATTTCTTTGAAAAGAAGGCGCTTCCGGCGGTCATCCTGGGCGGGCTTGTCTTTTTTGCCTACGGCGGTGTGCTGACATTCATTCCCATGTACACGAGAAGCCTTGGTATAGGCTCTTACACGAGTCTCTTCTTCCTCGTCTTTGCGCTCGTCATCGTCGTATCCCGTCCGTTTGTCGGCTACCTCTTCGATCACCATGGCTCGGACTATACGGTGTATCCGGGCTTCCTTTTCTTCTCGGCGGGCTTTCTCCTCTTCTCGCAGGTCGAGGGGCCTTTCCTCCTGCTCCTCTCTGCGGCGGTGCTGGGGATCGGCTTCGGCGCGCTGGCGCCTGCCTTCCAGACTATCGCGGTCAGCAGCGCCCCTTCTTCCCGCGCGGGTGTCGCGACGTCGACCTATTTCTGGTCGCTGGATATCAGTGTGGGCTTTGCGGCGGCCTTCCTCGGGCTTTTTGCAGAGGCTTTCGGCTATTCTTTCATGTATGGCGGGATCTGCCTCGCCTCTTCGCTGGCCGGAGCGGTGTATTATTTCGTATGGAGAAGGGGAAAACAAATTAGGAATTAGGAATGAGGAATGAAGATGGCGGCTTCGCCGCGAATATATATGGGGCGATGCTCGCTTGAGATGTCAGATGTCTCCTCATACTCTGGTTTCTTGGTCTTCTAGCCATTCATCCCTGCTTTCAAACTTCTCATTTGTACAACAAAAACGCCGCTTCGCTTGCGCGAGGCGGCGTTTTGTGATGATGTTTGTGATTCGGCATCACGCGAAATGGGGAGAGTATGATTCTCTGGTCAGTCCCCAGTCACTCGTCACTAGCTGCTATTTCAGGACCACCTGGTGGCAGAGATTTCTCAGCTGGTTTTCTGCATCCGGGAGGGAGGAGAGGTGATTGATGTAGAGGAAGGACACCTGTGCGCCGATGTAGTTTCTGAAGGCATTGAAGCGAGCGTCATTCGCTTCTTGTTCCGTGAAGCCATAGTCTTTCCGGCAGATGGACTTCAGGATGGCGATGGATTTCTGAGCAGCCGGTACGGAGAGGACCCAGTCATGGTCACCTAAGTGGACGATGTAGCCTTTCTGCTTGTGCGGGGCTGGGAGGCCTTCGCCGTCAGAGGTGAGGAGACCGAGGCGGACAGGGTCTTTGCCGATGATGATGGAGGCCGCGCGGATCCAGCTGACGACATCGGCTTCCTCTTTTTTACTGGTCGGAGCGGCATGAGCACAGGCCTGCGCTACGATTTCTTCTGCCGGCATACCGCGGTAGATGGATTCGGCGATACTGAGGACATGGTGCGCCCCCTGACCTGCGATGGTGTATTCTTTTCTGGAGGAGCCGTCTTCCTGCCACTGGAAGACGAAGGGCTTCTCGATGTCGTGCAGCGCCTGTGCTGCGACGGCGGTGTCGTAGTCGACATCATAGTGGAAGACGTCTTTATAGGTTTCACAGATACCGACGGTGATGTGCAGGTTGCTGTCGACATGGGTGGAGAGACCGCCCGGGTAGGAGTGGTGGCTCATGTAGCCGCTGCCTGGTGCGGTCATGAATGGCTGCAGCTTCGTCGGTACCGGTGGGAGAAGGGTCTCTGCGGAGATCTTAGATGGATCGATGAGCTTTTGATCCAGAAGCTGATTGTAGAGGCGCTGGATGGAGGAAGAACTGGTGTAGTTTTCCATAAAGGTCGGGAATGGATTCTTGATCATAGCAAGGACGGCGGATCTGAGAGAGCTGTCTTTGATGGTGTCTACGATCTTCAAAATGTCTGCATAGGAGCTTTTGATGAGCGGAGCGGCTTTAGCGGCAGCTTCTCCGGTCTTTGGCAGATCAGCGAGAGCGATCGGGTGGATCTCCATCGCAGCAGCCGCTTCTTTGGCACTGGCGGTGAATGGGAATTTGAAAAGCATAGCGCCTGCTGCGGTGCCGGCTGCGAGCTTCAGAAAGGTGCGTCTGGAAATCGGATCGTGCGTGATTGCGTTGTTCATGAATGGTTCCTCCATCTCTTTTTGTACGGAATTCGAGCAGGCTCTTCGGAGCCGCTTTTATCAGTCTAGTGAGGGAACGCAAAGAATGGATTCCTGTTTTGAAAAACTTCCGCTAAATTTCGTCATGCCTTTGTCAATTGACAGATATTTGGCAGCCTTGACAAAAGATATACAAAGTGTTGATGGAAAAAGAATGGGGAGAAGGTAGGATAGATGAAGTAAGAAGTGACTGGTAACTGGTGGCTGGGGATTAGGTGCCGCGAGTGACTAGTGACTTGTGAAATGGCAGCTCATGGCACCACCATTTTGCATTTCTCATTCAAGAGAGACTTTCGCACGCAATCAAGGGGCGACTCGCCCCACGGGCTAACCCTGACTTAATTTCATCCAAGGAGGTAATTATTATGTTTGGTATCGGTATCCCGGAACTTCTTCTGATCCTTGTGATCGGTCTCATTGTCTTTGGCCCTGGCAAGCTGCCGGAGATCGGCAAGGCACTGGGCAAGAGCATGCATGAATTCAAAGACGCAGTGAATACGGACTCGCCGAAGACGGTCATTGTGAAAGAGACAGAAGTCGCAACCGCTAAGGCGGCTGTCGAGGCTAAGAAATGATGACGGAAGCCGCGGACATGCCTCTTTCCGGGCATCTCACGGAACTGCGCAAGAGGCTCATCTACTCGTTCCTAGCGATAGCTGTCGGGACTGCGGTGAGCTTTTTCTTTATCCGTGAGCTCATGGCTTTCCTGACCGCTCCGGCGGGGCAGCTGTACTTTGCGCGGCCCACAGAAGTCCTCATGATTTACATCAAGACTGCGGTCGTGGCAGGTTTCGTCCTCGCTTCGCCTGTGGTCTTCTTCGAATTTTGGCGTTTCCTGCTCCCCGCACTGACGGATCGGGAGAAATCATGGTGCTGCGTCTTTGTGCCGCTTTCCGTGATTCTCTTTCTCTCCGGACTCGCCTTTTCTTATTTCTTCGTCATGCCGGAGAGCCTTCACTTCCTCATGGGATTTGGCGGTGACGACTTCAAGCCGCTCCTTTCGATGGAGAACTATCTGGAATTCGTTCTCTTCATGATCTTCCCCTTCGGCTTCGTGTGCAATCTTCCGCTCGTCCTCATCGCCATGGCTAAGGCCGGCCTCGTCACCTCGGCAGCGCTCACGAAAGGGAGAAAGTATGTGATCTTCCTCTCCTTCATCCTTGCGGCCATCCTCACGCCGACGCCTGACATCATGACACAGAGTCTTCTCGCCGTCCCCTCTATCGTCCTCTTTGAGATCAGTCTGCTCGTGATACGGATGATGGGGCGGTGAAGCCGCATTTCTTAAAAAATGCTTCAAGTTCATGGCAAAACAAAATCCGCTTCACGCAAGATTTCGTGAAGCGGATTTTGTTTTGTCATGGTTAGCCCGCGGGGCGTGCCATCTTTTGATTAGAAATGGAAAACTCTGTTCGCATGAGGAATGGGGGGCGGCGGCTTCGCCGCAATCATATATGAGGCGATGCCCGAATGTAGTATTTCAGGAAACGCGGATCCCTATTTCTCAAATCCTTCTTTCAGTTGGCGCAGTCCCTTTTCGAGTGTTTCTCTCGGGCAGGCGAGGTTGAAGCGGAGGAAGCCTTCCCCTTCCTTGCCGAAAATGTATCCCATATCCAGCCAGAGGTGGCAGTCATAGAGGATCTTGTGCTCAAGCTCTTCGTTGGAGAGGCCGTAAGCAGAGGCATCGACCCAGATGAGGTAGGTCCCCTCCGGCTCGATGAGCTTCATCTCCGGCATTTCTTTTTTGAAGAAGCTTCGCGTGAAGTCCAGATTTCCTTTGAGATAGGACTTGACGGCTTCGAGCCAGGGGCGGCCCTCTCGGTACGCGGCTTCACTGGCAACGAGCCCCATGACATTCAGCTGGTCGTAGCCGAAGGCATCGAGCTCTTCCTGAAAGGCTCTGCGGATCTCAGGATTCGGGATGAAGATGTTCGAATTCTGCAGACCCGCGATGTTGAATGTCTTCGAAGGCGCGGTACAGATGATGGCATTGTCCGCTGCCTCGCGGCTGATGGTGGCGAAGGTCGTGTGGGTATGGCCGGGGTAGGTGAAGTCTTGATGGATCTCATCAGCGACGATCTTCACGTCATGGCGCAGGCAGATCTCTGCATATCGCGTAAGCTCTTCCTTCGTCCAGACGCGTCCGACGGGATTGTGCGGCGTGCAAAGGAGCGCGAGCTTCACGCCTCCTTCTTCGATCTTCCTTTCCATGTCATCGAAATCGATCTCATAATGTCCCTCTTTCAGGACGAGACCGCTGTTTACGAGGCGGCGGCCATTCTTTTCGATGGCGGAGAGGAAGGGATAGTAGACAGGCTGGTGGAGCAGTACGCCGTCCCCCGGCTTCGTCAGTGCTTTGACAGCGATATTGATGGCCGGCACGACGCCCGGTGTCTTGATGAGCCATTCCGGATGGATGGTCCAGTGGAAATAGGTCTTCTGCCAGTCTGCAAGTGCTTTAAAGTAGGAGCTGCCTGCTTCCGAGTAGCCGAAGATGCCATGGTCCACGCGGGCATGGAGCGCACGGGTGATGGGTTCAGCCACGCGGAAATCCATGTCCGCCACCCAGAAGGGAAGGACATCAGCCGGTTTGCCGCGCTGGACGGCGAAATCATACTTGAGGCAGCCGGTGCCTCTCCGGTCAATGATGGTATCAAGGTCAAGTGTATCCATAGGAAGGTTCTCCTTTCGCGGACAGGGCTTGCCCGCTGAATCCGAATGAAGGCTTGCGGCAAATGAGATGGCGTTCCCGTCATCCGTCGCCGGTTTCACACCGCTCATTCTCCCAGTGCCTGCGAGAGGTCGGCGATGAGGTCATTCACATCTTCGATGCCGACAGAGAGGCGGAGGAGACAGGCGGTGATGCCGCGGGATTCGCGTTCCTCTTCCGTGAGGTCGGCGTGTGTCTGGGTGGCCGGGTAGGTGATGAGACTTTCTACACCGCCCAGACTTTCTGCGAAGCGGATGAGTCGGACGGATTTCAGCACGCGGAGGGCAGTCTCATGGCTGTCGGTATAGAAGGAGAGCATAGCGCCGCTGCCGCGGGACTGCCGGTCGTGGATCTCTTTGTTTTTGAAGCCGGGAAGACCCGGATAGAGCACCTGCGTGATCTTTGGATGGCTGGCAAGCCACTCAGCGAGGGTCTGGGCATTTTTCTGCGCAGCTTCCATGCGAAGTGCCAGTGTCTTGATGCCGCGGGTGACGAGCCAGCTGTCCCATGGCGCGAGGCAGCCGCCGACGGTCTTGTAGAGGAAACGGATCTTTTCCGCGATCTCTTTGTCCTTGCATACGACAAAGCCCGCGAGGGTGTCATTGTGTCCGGCGAGATACTTGGTGCCGCTGTGGAGGACGATGTCGGCGCCGAAGTCGATCGGATTGCAGAAGTACGGGCTCATGAAGGTATTGTCCGCGATGAGGAGTGCGCCGCGAGAGTGTGCGAGGTCTGCCATCGCAGAGATGTCTGTCACCTGCATCATCGGATTCGTCGGCGTTTCGATGTAGATGGCTTTGACGGTGTCGTCCAGTGCGGCCTCTGCTTTGGAAATATCCGATGTGTCGACGAAGCGGAAATGGAGACCGTTCTTCTCATTGATGAAGCGGAAAAGACGGATGGAGCCGCCGTAAAGGTCATCGGTGGAAAGGATCGTGTCTCCAGGCTTGAAAAGCTCCATGACCATAGAGATCACAGCCATGCCGGAAGAGTAGCTGGTACAGTCACACCCGTGCTCGAGCCGTGCGACCACCTTCTCCGTGCATTCCCGTGTCGGGTTCTGCACGCGGGCATAGTCGTAGCCCGTGGATTGTCCGAGCTCCGGATGCCCGAAGGTCGCAGACTGAAATACAGGGACAGAAATGTAGCCGGTCGGGTCTTTCCAGTCGCTGCCATGAATGCAGATCGTTTTTATATCCATCGTGGATTCTCCTTTTCATAGGTCGGGGGGTATGGCGCTCGCCGCAGACAGCGGGGCAACCATCCATCCATATCCCTTTCCTGTCAATAAAAAAATCCGTCTCTCTGTTGAGAGACGGATAGTAATACCGTGTGACCACTCTGCTTCTCCCTACCGTCACCGATAAGGACTCTATAGGTACGCTGGACGAGCCATAAATACCCTGCTGCTGTAACGGGCAGTCCCGGCGAGCTTCATGATTCGGCTCGGAGGCTCGAAGGCCATCTTCTGTGCCCGCTTCTGCACTGCTTTCACCATACGCAGCTCTCTTTGCCAGTCCTGGACGCATACTCTTCTTCTCATCGCCTGTGTGGAATTAGGCCTATCATGGCATGGGAAAGGGAGACGTCAAACACTTGCGGTCATGAGTGGATTTTTATGCTTAGTATAAACTTGCAACATTATTCAGGAAAGCGTATACTAAATAAAAATATGTATTTGTATAGGAGGAGGAATTATTGTGTTCAAAACGATCCAGCATACGCTTGCCAGCGTGGCACTGATCAAGCAGATCGCGGTCGGTCTGGTGATCGGCATCTTGATCGCGGTCTGCTTCCCGGCGGCCATCCCCGTCGTGAAGATTTTCGGTGATCTTTTCGTCAAAGCCCTGAAGGGTGTCGCACCGGTCCTGGTTTTCTTCCTGGTCATGAACGCCATGGCGCAGAGAAAAGAAAATGGGAACGGCAGCATGAAGCCGATCATCGGCCTCTATGTGATGGCGACATTCTTCGCATCGCTCGTCGGGGTCTGCATGTCCTTCCTGTTCCCGACCACATTGCACCTGCAGGTGGCTGCTGACACGAAGCTCGCTCCGCCAAGCGGCATCATTCAGGTACTTCATAACCTGATCCTGAGCGTCGTCGATAATCCGGTGAATGCGCTGCTCTCTGCGAACTACATCGGCATCCTGGCATGGGCGATCATCATCGGTATCGCGATGAAGAATATCGCATCCGGCACCACCAAGGGCTGGCTCGATGATATCGCCAAGACCATCACCAAGGTGGTGACCTGGGTCATCCACTTTGCCCCGCTCGGCATCATGGGTCTTGTCGCTGACTCTGTCGGCACTGCCGGCGTGGAAGCGCTCATCGGCTATGTACAGCTTCTGGCGGTTCTCATCGGTTCGTACTTCCTGGTCGCTCTTGTGATGAATCCGATCATCGTATTTTCCCGCATTCACATGAATCCATACCCGCTGATCCTCACCACGATCCGTGAAAGCGGCGTGTATGCCTTCTTCACCAGAAGCTCGGCAGCCAATATCCCTGTGAATCTGGCGCTCTGCAAGAGACTTGGGCTCAATCCGGATATCTTTACGATCTCCATTCCTCTCGGTGCGACGATCAATATGTCCGGCGCATCCATTACGATCTCCGTGCTGGCTCTGGCCGCTGCACATACGCTGGGCATTGATGTCGATCTGCCGACCGCACTCCTGCTCTGCATCGTGTCTACCGTCGGTGCATGTGGTGCTTCCGGCGTCGCAGGCGGCTCTCTGCTTCTGATCCCGGTCGCTTGTGCGTCCTTCGGCATCAGCAATGATATCTCCATGCAGGTCGTCGGTGTCGGCTTCATCATCTCCGTGCTGGAAGATGCCTGCGAGACTGCGCTGAACAGCTCCACTGACGTGCTTTTCACTGCTACGGCGGAATATGCAGAACGCCGCAAGGCGGGTACGCTTCAGGCGGAAGACATGGTCCCGCATGATCACTAAATAAAAAAGGAGCTGTGAAATAATAGCTCCATGAACACAAAAAAGGACTGTCG
>FR879593.1:2183-15300 GCA_000434475.1 Dialister sp. CAG:486 | reverse complement strand
AAAATCCATATGAAATCCGGCTCTGCTATTTAATCAGCGTTTTCCTTATATTATACCCGATAAAAAAGGCGGTGGCTAGGGAGCCGGGCATCGGCGGGTTCATAGGGAAGCAGCAGTCCACATACAGTGGGCGATAGGCCTTCTATATGTATGCTTTTAACTCATTTCCAATGACTTTTTCATATAGAATAAGCATACATGTTCCAGTCTGCATAAAAAAGTGTATACTATAAGAAGAAGGACAGATCAGAATTTCTTCGATCAAGAGATACTGATCGTCCATCCTTCCGTATGATTCTATGCCCAAAGGAGGAGTCACTATGTTCCGTTTCACATTACCTAGAGATATTTATTGCGGTCATGGAGCCATTGATGAGTTGTCTTTGCTGAAGGGTCACAAGAAAGCTTTCATTTGCACCGGTGGTCATTCCATGCGGGCAGGCGGTTTCCTTCAGAAGACTGAAAAGGTGCTGAAGGACGCAGGACTTGCCACCTACACGCTCGAAGGCATCACACCGGATCCATCCATCGAAGAAGTGCAGAAGGGCGCGAAGCTGATGGAAGAATTCCAGCCGGATGTGATCGTGGCGATCGGCGGCGGTTCACCGATCGATGCAGCCAAGGCCATGTGGGTCTTCTATGAATATCCGAATCTGACATTCGACGAGATCAAAAAGCCATTCTCTTTGCCGCCGCTTCGTCAGAAGGCGATCTTCGTCGCTATCCCATCCACATCGGGGACTGCGACAGAAGTCACGGCTTTCTCTGTCATCACCGACTACTCGACAGGCATCAAGTATCCACTCGCTGATTTCAACCTGACGCCGGATCTTGCCATCCTTGACCTCGACATTCCGTCTACCATGCCGAAGAAGCTCACCGCGCATACAGGGATGGATGCGCTGACACATGCGACCGAGGCCTATGTGTCAAAGTTTGCGAATGGCTTCACGGAACCGCTCTCCAAGCAGGCTGTCTCCGATATTTTTGACAACATCGTAGAGTCGTATCATGGAGACAAGGAAGCCAGAGGCAAAATGCATATCGCGCAGTGCCTTGCCGGTATGGCCTTCTCAAATGGACTTCTGGGGATCACACATTCTCTGGCGCATAAGATCGGTGCCGTCTTCCATATCCCGCATGGTTGTGCGAATGCCATCTTGATGCCGTATGTCATCCAGTTCAACAAGAAGGACTGTCTTTCGCGCTATGCCGATCTCGCTCGTGTGGCTGGCCTTCCGGGACGCACAGATGCACAGCTTGTCATTTCCTATGAGGAAGCTATCCAGAAACTGAATCAGAAGATGGACATCCCGCTGACACTCAAAGACTATGGGGTGCCAGAGGAGCTGTACCTTGCCAAGAAGGATGCGATCGCTGAGAATGCCGTCCTCGATGCCTGCACTCCGGAGAACCCGCGTGAGGCAGATGCGGAAGCTATGGCAAAGATCCTCGAATGTGCTTACTATGGGAAGACTGTAAATTTCTGAGGGATCGGCTTTAGTGAAAAAGGTGACTGCCAATAAAAAAGCACTGTGAGATCCACAGTGCTTTTTTGGTGCGAGCGAAGGGACTCGAACCCCCATGCACAAGGCGCAGGATCCTAAATCCTGTGCGTCTACCAATTCCGCCACGCTCGCATGGCTTGCGATACCTATTATATAAGGTCGGGACCTTTTGGTCAATGGGGGATGAGCAGATGATTTTGGGCGAGGGAAAAAACGCATCATTCGATATTGAACTATTTAAATACTGTGATATAATAGTATATAGAGAGATGTAAATATAGAAAGAAGGGAAATACGGATCCGATCGCTCCAGGGAAACACTGATTCAATCGTTGTCAGATTTTACTCTTGAATCTTTATGCATAGCGAGGAATAACCTGACGCGAATAGCGAGCTATTTAAGGAAGGCTATGACGAAGCTATGTATAAAAATTCTTGTAGAATCTGACTCTGCGATTGAATCAGCGTTTCCCTAGGATTTCACTCTTGCCAAATCACAAGCTGCGGTCGCACCGACATTTCCTTCCTACAGGGAAGCCGACATGTGGCCCCCTGTGAGTTTTCCCAAAGGAGGGAACGACTATGAAAAAGTATGTATGCACTGTATGCGGATGGATTTACGATGAAGCCAAAGGTGATCCGGATAATGGCATCGCCCCGGGGACCAAGTTTGAAGATCTGCCGGCAGACTATGTATGCCCGGTCTGCGGCGCCGGCAAGGATGAATTTGAAGTTTACGAAGGATGATTGTTAATTATTGTTCATGAAAACAATAAACAATACTTGACAATAAAGACGATGTGAGGTAATATAGAATCGTAAACAAAAGGAAATCACCATTGGCCGTGATGATTCCACTCATTGTTACAAATCTTTCTCAACAACTCCAAACACCTCTAAAAAGCCTCCCTTCGGGGAGGCTTTAGGCGTCTCATGGGGAAAACGAATGTAAAAAGGCTGTGTGACAAAACATACAGGTTTTTGTCACACCGCCTTTGCTGGCGAAAGAGGCGTCTCAGAGCTGCGCCGTGCAGTGCGGGCAGCGGGTCGCATCATCTGCGATAGCTTCTTTGCAGTAGGGGCACTTTCTGATTTCCTTTGGCGGAGCTTTCGGGAAGAAGTGGTTGATCTGCTTGATGGCGATAAAAATGACGAAAGCAATGATCAGGAAATCAATGACTGCATTCAGGAATTCTCCGTATGCGATGACCGGTACGCCGAGTTCTTTTGCTTCGGCGAGCGTGGAGACCGGGGTATCGCTCAGAGGGATGAAAAGGTTGGAGAAATCGATACCACCCAGAAGGTAGCCCAGAGGAGGCATGATGACATGGCTGACCAGAGAAGAAACGATCTTTCCGAATGCAGCGCCGATGACTACACCGACTGCCATGTCTACTACATTGCCGCGGAGGGCAAAGTCTTTGAATTCTTTGAGCATACCCATGAGGGAACGTCTCCTTTCTAAAAAATAAAGAAATTATTTTTCATATCTTACCACAAGTGGAGGAAAGTTGGGAAGAGTAGAGTATAAAAATGGCAGATCGAAAAAAGAGAGCATCTGATGAGGGGACGTAGAGACCAGGGCACTGTATTCTTTTTTTCTTACAGAGGTTTGACACATTCCTTTATCTATGCTATAGTATGTCCAATAAGCGATGAAGAAAAAGAGTACGCAGGGATTTCTTCTCTTAGCGAGTCCGGACAGTGCAAGCGGGCAGAGAAACTTTGCTGAAGTGCGTTTCAGAGCGAGGAGACCGAAAAGGAGTAGGCTCTCCCGGGGATTCCCGTTACAGGATCAGAGTCTGTTTGGACTTAAAGAGGCCGATGCGGTGACGCAACGGTGAAATTGGGTGAGAATCACGAGTCTTTCGTCCCATGGGGGAGGAAGGGCTTTTTTTATTGTTTGAAATGAAGATCTTGCCCGATGCGGCAATGTTTCGCGAGCCTTGCTGCATCCATAGAATCTGTTGCTGAACTCTTTTTCATTGATCGCCATAGTAGGAATAGTAGGAAATGATAGGAGGAAATGATATGAATAAAAATGAGGATGTCAAAAACTTAGCACAGAGCGTGCTGAAAGAGCACCAGACAAAAAAGCAGGGACGGCAGTTTATTCTCTGGATCCTGGCATTGGTCGTGGGCGCCGCTCTGGGCTGGCTCGGGATCAAGCCTTTGAATGAGCTCTTTAATTTTATCGCGACGGTATTCACCCGTTTGTTCCAGTTCATCGCGGTACCGACGATCGCGCTCGCTGTCATCACGACACTGGCTGCACTCGGCGGCAAGAAGGAAACCGGTCGCATTTTTGCACATGCGGTCGTCTACACGCTTCTCACTACCGTCTTTGCGGCAGGTATCGGGCTTGCGATGTATCTCTGGGTGACACCGGGGAATCTGCCGACGGATCTGGCGAGTGCAGGGGCTTCGAGCGTGCCGCAGAAGCTGGGAACGGTCACATACTATGACCACATCTTGAATGTCATTCCGAATAACATTCTGCAGCCATTCCTGTCCGGCAATGTACTTGCTGTCATGCTGATCGCAGCCTCCTTCGGCCTCGGGCTTGCCTTCATGCCGAAGACGGAGAATCGCGAAGTCCTCCTGAAGGTCATCCTTGGTTTTCAGGAGCTTCTCTTTACGCTGATCAAAGCGCTTCTCGCCATTCTTCCTGTCGGCATTCTGGCTTTTGCAGGGCAGCTCTCCGCCCAGATCGAAGCAGGGGTCATCGTAGGGGCGCTCGGGAAATACACGCTCGTCATCATGGCAAGTAACGGTATCCAGTTCTTCCTTGTCCTGCCGCTCTTCCTTCTGGCTCGTGGACTGAATCCGATCGAGGTTTTCAAGAAAATGTCTCCTGCCATTGCAGTCGCTCTCTTCACCAAGAGCTCTGCGGGCACACTGCCGGTGACGCTTGCCTCGGCGGAGAAGAATCTAAAGGCGAATCCCGCTGTTTCCCGCTTTGTACTTCCGATCTGCACGACCATCAACATGAACGGATGCGCAGCCTTCATACTGATCACTTCGCTCTTCGTCATGCAGAATGCGGGGATCGAGCTTTCGATGACGACCATGCTCACATGGCTCATCGTCGCAGTACTCGCCGCTGTCGGCAATGCAGGTGTACCGATGGGATGCTACTTCCTGACGCTTTCCCTCATGAGCGGTATCGGCGCGCCGATCGGCATCATGGGGCTCATCCTTCCGATCTATACGATCATCGATATGATCGAGACAGCAGAGAATGTCTGGTCTGATTCCTGCGTCTGCGCGATGACCGACCATGATCTGAAAGGGAAATTGAATCACGAATAGAAAAAACCGCTGTCCGAATGGTTTCGGACAGCGGTTTTTAGGTGAGGTTCAGGGTTCACGGTTCACGGTTCAAGTTTTTCTGTGAGATCGACTTCTGCCTCGGCGAGGGAGATCGGATCCTGGTCGAATGCGGAGAGGCGCATCCAGGCAGCGACCGGTACGCGGTCGACTTCTTTGCCGGCAAGGGCGGCTCTGACTCGTTCTTCTCTATTCATACAGGGTCTCCTTTATGTATAAGAAATCATGAGATTAGCCATATTGTAGCATAGGAGAGAAGGGGGAACATGGTATAATAAGCAATATATACTTTGCGGCGAAGCTGCCGCTACAAGTTTGAAAGCAGGGATGACTGGCTAGGGATTAGGAGTCTCGAGTGACTGGTGACTAGTGACTAGTGACTGGGATTCTCCGGCATCGTCATCCCGAGCGCAGTCGAGGGATCTTTACTGCACTGCGGGAATCAGCGTGTATGCGTCGAGGGAAAATGATGTCCTGGTGCTGCCTCACATCAGGCGATGAACGTTCTGCAATAAAGATCGAGGGCTACGCTCGAGATGACGACGGCGCGAAGCGCTATCAAAATTCTGCGGCGCTTCCATATTTTTATGCGCCGCACCACCATTTCGCATTTCTCATTTCGCATTTCTAATTTCTCATTCAAGCGAGGCTTTCACCAACAATCAAAGGGCAGCACGTCCCATGGGCTAACCCTGCACCCGACGACCTTTAAGATCTAGGAGCTTTTTATGAAACTGTTTCGGACACGTTTTTCTTACCTATATATGTGCTTTTCTTTCTTCTTGGCGGCTGCGTTCTGGTACACGGTGAAGATAGACTGTCTGGATCGGGCAGGAGAGCTCAAAGAGGCAGGGCGCGCGCTCCTGGACTTTGGGGACGTGCCGATCCTTCTTCTGGGGACGGCGTTCTTTTCTCTTTTACTGCCCAAACTGGTCGATCGGCTTTCCGGCTTTTCTTGTTCGAGGAGAACGGCAGCAGATCGGACATGGGTTCTTCCTGCATTCCTTCTGATGGTGCTTTGGCAGCTGCCCTTCCTTCTCTCGTTTTATCCGGCGCCGGGAATGAATGACACGGTCTTCATGATGGAGAATCCGCTCTATGCAAGTGTGCAGTTTCCCTGGCTGTATTCGGTGATATACGGCTATGGCGCGGGCTGGGGGAAGGAGGCGCTAGGAAGCCGGGAGCCGGTCATCTTCCTCTTTTCTCTGTTGCAGCTTCTTTTGATCTCCTATGGTCTTACCGCCTTTGCTTTCTGGGTGAAAGGGCGCGTGCATGATATTGCCGGATGGGGGCTGTACGGGTACTTTCTCTTTTTTCCGATGGTGGGAAATTATAGTATCGCGGCAGTGCGCGATGGCCTTTTCTCTCTGGGGCTGCTCTTCTTTGTATGGCTCTTTCTTCGGCGCGCGGAAGGGGAGCCGTGGGGGAGGGCGTCTCTTTGGATCCTTGCTGCGGCGCTTCTTGCGATGCTGCTTCGCAGCAATGGCCTCCTTGTCGCGCTGTCGGTATCCCTTGCTCTCTTTTTTCTGGAGAAGCGGAAGGAGATCCTCCTCTTTTTTGTGATTTTTGCGTTGATCTCCATCGTCCCCGCACAGGTCATCCAGCGCACCCATCACTGGGAGCCGCTCTTTCAGGAGTCTATGGCGATCCCGCTCCAGCAGCTGGGGCGGACGATGAAGCTCGAAGGAGATCGGAGTGAGGAGACGCGGGCGCTGATGGATGAGCTGCTGCCGGAAGAGGAGTGGAAGAAAGAGTACTCTCCTTTCACGGTGGATTTCGTAAAGTGGCATGACCATTTCCATAGAAACTGGCTGAATGGGCAGAAAAAAGAATTCTTGTCGGCATGGGTGGATACCGGTTTAAGAAATCCGCGGATTTATGTCGAAGGCTGGCTGACGGAGACATATGCCCTGTGGAATCTGGATCCCTTCGAGTATGGCGTGCAGTCGCGCTTCGGCTGGGCGCTTTCGGATGAGAATACGAAAGACATGAAGCCGGCAGACAATGACCGCATGGCGACGGGGGATTTCCCTTTGCCGCTTTGGCTCAAGGCGTGGCTCGCGAATGTCTCCTATGAGGGAAGCCATTTCATCGGGACGGGGCTTTCGCTCTGGATCGCGCTCTTTCTGGGGCTCGTCTGGATCAGACAGGGGAAAAAGGAATATCTTTGGGCGCTTTTGCCGCTTCTAGTGAATACAGCCACTCTCCTCCTCTCCACGCCGGCCTCCTCCGTTTTCCGCTATTCCTTCGCCTATGTCCTCTGCCTGCCTGTGCTGGGGATCCTCACGGTGGTGGGACGTAGTGAAAGTGAAGGGTGACAAGGGAGATGGGTTCAAGAGGTTCAATGCGCCGCACTATCCCCTGAGAACCTTTAGAACCCGCCACCCTCTTTCATCCCCGATCAAGGTACAGCACGCCCCTTGGGCTAACCTTGAAGTTTGAGAGCAAGAATGAGTGACTAGTGACTGGTAGCTAGGGATTAGGAACTATTAGATATCCGATCATTGATCTTTCATACCATAGTCACCCTATCCGCCCCTTCGGGGCACCTTCCCCTAGAGGGGAAGGCTAAGTATACTCCGCAGCGCTTAGATCCTTCGACTCAGTTCTCACTTAGAACCCCTTAGAACCCCTTGAACCTTGAACCTTGAACCCTTAAAACCCATTATACCTGCTGCCCCTAGTCCCTAGTCACCCGTCCCCAGTCACTATTTCCCAAAGGAGCCCTCTCTATGAATGAATCACAAAAAGCTGCCATCCTCTCCGAAGGTCCCACGCTTTTGATCGCGGGACCGGGGACGGGAAAGACCTATACCATCATCCAGCGCGTGCTTTACCTCATCCGCGAGAAGAGGGTGAAGCCGGAAGAGATCATGCTGGTCACGTACACACAGAAGGCATCGAAGGAGCTGACGACGCGCCTCACGGATGTGCTGTCGAAGGCGGGCATCGAGGTGAATCTGCATGAGATGTACATCGGTACCTTCCATCACATTTGCCGTCAGATCCTGAAAGAGTTTCAGGAGTATACCCATCTTCCGAAGAATTATCTGTCGGTGGACCAGTTCGAGCAGCAGTACCTGGTGTACGAGCATCTGCAGGAATTTGCGGCGATCCCGAATTTTCGCCGTGTGGTACAGGACTCCTATCTGAAGCAGGGGGAGCTGGTGGGGATCTCTCCATGGCGTCAGTGCCAGACGATCTGCCGCTATGTGAATGGTCTCTCCGAGGAGCTGCTCTTGCCGGAAGAGATGCGGCGGACATGCGGGAATCAACTGGGCGGGCGCATAGAAGTGCTCGCACGGATGATGATGAAGTACACGCGCCTCGAAGAGGAAAGGCATTTCATTGATTTCTCTCGCCTGCAGAAGGAGACATATGCGCTTCTTTCTTCCTATCCGGAGATCCTTGACAGCTTGCAGAAACGGATCCGATACATCATGATCGATGAGTATCAGGATACGAATTTCATCCAGGAGCAGCTCATCCGTCTTATGGGCGGCTCTTCGCAGCAGATCTTCGTGGTGGGGGATGATGACCAGAGCATTTATCGCTTCCGCGGGGCGTCCATCGGAAATATTCTGGAATTTTCGAAGACCTATGAGACATGCCATACGTTCAAGCTGGATACGAATTATCGTTCGCATCCGGGCATTGTCCGCTTCTGCATGGACTGGATGCGCGGACTCAAAAGCTGGCGCGGAGCGGATGGGCGGATGTTCCGCTATGTGAAGGGGGACATTCATGCCGCGTCAGAGGAAACGGGGACGCCCGTCCTTCGCATCACGGGGAAGGATCTTTCCGAGTGTCACGCGCGGATCGCTGATTTCACCGAAGGGCTGAAAGAACGGGGGCAGATCACGGACTATAACCAAGTGGCGGTACTCTGTTCGTCCGTGAAGAGCAATGCATCGCGCGCTTTGCAGCTGCAGCTTCGACGGAAGGGCATCGCGTCCTATGCGCCGCGGGCGGGCTGGTTCTTCAAGCGACAGGAAGTCGAGTGGCTGATCGGGATGCTCCTATTGCTCTTTCCCAGCTTTTCGGATTCCATGGAAAATCGGGACGACATGCAGGAAACGAGGGGGATTCTCGATACATACTTCGAGTGCATGGGCGTCGCGCGGATGATGCTCGCAAAACCCGGGCACCGAGCGCTGAAAGACTGGCTGGACCGCACGCGGAGTGTCATTTCCTATGAGAAGAAACTCCCCGCCTCTTTTTTGCACCTCGTCTATCAGATGCTCTCCTTTGCACCATTTTCCGATATTTTGGACAGCGCGGTCCGGGGTGAATCGAATGCAGCCAGAAATCTGTCCGCCATCACGCGCCTGATTGCCCGTTTTGGTTTCTTCCTGCCGGAGAATCACGGGCATGGTGAGGAGACTGTGGAGGATGTGCATCTCTTCTTTTCCCGCTATCTGCGGCTGTGGTTTGAAAACGGCGTGAATGAGTATGAAGATGAAGAGCGCTATGCGCCCTCGGGCTCCGTATCCTTCCTGAATATCCACCAGGCAAAGGGGCTCGAGTACCCCGTTGTCATCGTGCCATCGCTCGACGAGCGGGCGCGCTGGGATGCAGAAAGTGACCTGATTTCCCGGGTGGTGGAAAAGGTGAGCGGACGAAAGCCTGCTGAGCCACCGAAGGAAATGAAAAATTTTGATCTATGGCGCAAGTACTATACGGCCTTCTCCCGCGCGGAAACGCTCCTCGTCCTCGCATCTTCTCAAAAGAAGGGGGACACCTCGGAAGAATTTCAATGGATCATGCCCGCTCTTCCAGCATATAATGCGAAAGAAGCGGACTACCACCACCTCACCTGCCGCCCTGTGGGACGGAATGTGTTCAAGCCGCGTTTCGCCTTCACGTCGCAGATCGCCCTTTATGAAGAATGTCCGATGAAGTATCTCTGGCATCGCGTCTACCGTTTCGCAGGCACGCAGGGGAGTCATGCCATGTACGGTGAGCTTGTTCATGAGACGATCGAGGATATCCACCGCGCTGTCCTTCGCGGAGAGGCCGATCGCGTGACGCCCTCTGTGATCTACGGCTGGATGATGGCGAATTACATTTCCCTGTCTGATAAAGAAAACAGCTGGCTCCCTGAAGTAAAACTGAAGCAGGCCTTTTCAGAGATTCGTGGATATGTGGATTTCCGGAAAGGAAACTGGGATGATGCGCTTGCTGCCGAATGCCCTCTTGAGCTGGTCAAAGATGACTACATTCTGAATGGCACCATTGATCTTCTCTCGGGGGATGGGGATCAGGTGCGGGTCATAGACTTCAAGACAGGGAAGAAACCGCCGATGGACAGTCCCCTTATGGAGAAATACCTGAGCCAGCTCGAGGTATATGCCTACCTCGTCGAAACGAAACTCGGCCGCCCCGTGGAAAGGCTTGTCCTGTACTTCACCAGTGATGCCGAGGATCCATGCGTTGTTTTTCCTATGAGCAAAGAACGCGTGAAGAAAAGAATAGAGGAATTCGACAAGACGTCGAGGCGGATCCTGGCGCATGATTTTGCGCGTCGCTGTGAAATGAAAAAGAACGAGCTTCCGACGGCGTGCCGGTTCTGTGATTTCAGAAAATATTGTGGAAGATAATGGGTTCAGGGTTCGGGGTAGCCATGGGGGCGGGTCGCCCTTTGATTCCATTTGAAAGCCTCGTTTGAATGAGAAATGAGAAATGAGAAATTAGAAATGGTGGTGGCGGCTTCGCCGCAAATATATATTTTGCAGCGAAGTGGTGGCGGCTTCGCCGCCAATATATATTTTGCAGCGAAGCTGCCACCACAACCCTGAACCCATCAACCTGAACCTAGAACCTTGAACCTTAAATAATAAATTTGCTGTTATGATAAACGTGATACATAATGAATACTATATCATTACATATCTATTTATATCATTTATTAAAACCATGATTGATACCAATTCATACAGGCTATTGATTTTGCGGCTTTCACTGGTTAAAATAGTACTATCAAACGCTAAAAGCGCATCAGAATGACGCGATCATCGTGTTCATTCTATTTTATTGAGAGGGAGAATCTCATGAGACGAATCCATAAAGTACTGGTAGCCAACCGCGGCGAGATCGCGATCCGCGTATTCCGAGCCTGCAGTGAAATGGGCATCCGCACCGTGGCTATCTATTCGAAAGAAGATATCCTGTCCCTGCACAGAAACCGTGCTGACGAAGCCTACTTGGTCGGTGAAGGGGATAAGCCGATCGACGCATACCTTGATATCGAAGATATCATCCGTATCTGTAAGGAGCATGACGTTGATGCCATTCATCCGGGCTACGGCTTCCTTGCTGAAAATGCGAAGCTCGCCCAGCGCTGTGAAGAAGAAGGCATCATTTTCATCGGGCCGAAGGTCGAACATCTCATCATGTTCGGTGACAAGGTGAATGCCCGCATTCAGGCAGAAAAAGCGCAGATCCCGATGATCCCGGGGACCAAGGGTGCGGTTCACAGCTTTGATGAAGTGAAGGCTTTTGCAGAAACTTACGGACTCCCGGTCATGATCAAAGCCGTCAATGGCGGCGGCGGACGCGGCATGAGAAATGTCGACCGCATGGAAGATCTGGAAGAAGCGTACAACCGCGCGCGCTCTGAAGCAAAGATGGCCTTCGGTGATGATGAAGTCTATGTCGAACGCTGCATCATGAACCCGAAGCATATCGAAGTACAGGTCATGGGTGATGAGCACGGCAATGTGGTGCATCTCTTCGAACGTGACTGCTCCATCCAGCGCCGCCACCAGAAGGTCATCGAAATGGCGCCGGCATGGTCTCTTCCGAAGGAACTCAGAAAGAACATCTGCGATGCAGCTGTCAAACTGATGAAGAATGTCCATTATGTGAATGCCGGCACGGTCGAATTCCTGGTCGATCAGGATGAAGAGCACTTCTATTTCATCGAAGTCAATCCGCGTGTCCAGGTCGAACACACCGTCACGGAAATGATCACCAATGTGGATATCGTAAAGAGCCAGATCCTCATCGCTGAGGGCTATGCTCTTGACGGGCCGGAGATCGCCATTGGCAAGCAGGATGAGATCTGGTACAAAGGCGTTGCGATCCAGTGCCGTATCACCACGGAAGATCCGCAGAACAATTTCATGCCGGATACCGGTAAGATCATTGCCTATCGTTCCGGCGGCGGACCTGGCATCCGTCTCGATGCCGGCACGGCTTACACCGGCGCCGTCATTACCCCGTACTATGATTCTCTCCTCGTCAAAGTCACCGCGCATGCCCTTCATCCGAAGGACACCATCCACAAGATGCTCCGCTGCATGGAAGAATTCCGCATTTCCGGCGTGAAGACGAATATCTATTTCCTGCAGAACATGCTTCGTACCCGTGATTTCCAGGAAGGGCTCTGCGATGTCAACTACATTGACAGAAACCCGTGGCTCCTGCAGGAACCGGATATGATTTCCGACCGCGGCACGAAGCTGCTCTCC
Organism: Dialister sp. CAG:486; assembly: GCA_000434475.1. GTDB lineage: Bacteria > Bacillota > Negativicutes > Veillonellales > Dialisteraceae > Dialister. The sequence continues at coordinate 2,990 of FR879593.1, read as the reverse complement.
TACATCGGCGACATCACCGTCAATGGCTATGCCGGCGCCGGCCATCAGGAAAAGCCGGATTTCAATCCGCTTCCGCTGCTCGATGCAGACAAGATCGAAGCGCCGAAGGGTACCCGTCAGTTGCTCGATGAAATGGGACCGGAGAAATTCTCCAAGTGGGTCATGGACCAGAAGGAAGTCATGTTCATGGATACCACGTATCGTGATGCGCACCAGTCTCTGCTCGCGACCCGTGTCAGGACCCATGACATCATGAATGCCATCCATTATACGGCGGTCCATGTCCCGCAGCTCTTCTCCTTTGAAAACTGGGGCGGCGCGACCTTCGACGTGGCTTATCGTTTCCTTGATGAAAGCCCGTGGGAACGCCTTCGCCAGATGAGAAAAGCCGCGCCGAACATCCTCTTCCAGATGCTGACCCGCGGTGCGAATACCGTCGGCTATACCAACTATCCGGAAAATGTGGTCCGTCACTTCATCGATCAGGCGGCTGACAATGGTGTCGATGTATTCCGTATCTTCGACTGCCTGAACCAGCTCAGCCATATGACCGTCACCATCGACGAAGTCCGCAAGAAAGAAAAGCTCGCTGAAGCCTGCTTCTGCTACACCGGCGATATCATGGATCCGAACCGTCAGAAGTACTCCCTGAAATACTACACCGACCTTGCGAAACAGATGCAGGATGCCGGTGCGAATATCATCGCGATCAAAGATATGGCAGGTCTCCTCAAGCCGGAAGCTGCCTATGCCCTGATCTCTGCGCTGAAAGATGCTGTCGATCTTCCGATTCCACCCCAAAGCCAT
>FR879593.1:0-2173 GCA_000434475.1 Dialister sp. CAG:486 | reverse complement strand
CGATCTTCCGATCCATCTCCATAGCCATGAAGGCGGCGGATGCACCCTGTACTCCTATGCCAAAGCCGTCGATGCAGGCGTCGATATCTTAGACGTTGCGACCGGCGCACTCTCTGGCGGTACCAGCCAGCCGTCCATGACCTCCATGTACTACGCGTTGCAGAATAACCCGCGCCAGCCGCAGCTGGATATCGATGCGCTTGAGACCATCGACCGCTACTGGCAGGGCGTCCGTCCGTACTATGCAGGTGTCGACTCCAAGATGACGAATCCGAATACGACCCTTTACCAGCATGAAATGCCTGGCGGACAGTACTCGAACCTGCGCCAGCAGGCAACGGCTGTCGGTCTCGGAGCCCAGTGGCCGGAAGTCTGCCGCATGTATGCGAAGGTCAATATGATGTTCGGCGATATCATCAAAGTCACCCCGTCCTCCAAGGTCGTCGGCGATATGACCCTCTTCATGGTACAGAACCATCTGACCGAGAAAGATATCTATGAAAAGGGAGATACCCTCGACTTCCCGCAGTCCGTTGTCGACTTCTTCGACGGCAAGCTCGGCATCCCGTATGGCGGCTTCCCGGAAAAACTCCAGCAGATCATCCTGCGCGGACAGAAGCCGCACCTCGAAAGCCAGCCGGAGAATGTCGACTTTGAAGAAGTCAAGATGGAAATGAAAGAGAAGCACATCCCGACCCGCGAAGAAGATGTCTCCTCCTACTGCATCTATCCGAAAGTCTTCTCCGACTACATGGATCGCTATCATAAGTATGGCGACCTCTCTCTCCTCGATACGCCGACCTATTTCTTCGGCATGAAAGTCGGTGAAGAAATCCGCATCAACATCGATGAAGGCAAGATGCTCCTCGTTCGCCTTGATAATGTCACAAAACCAGACCTGGAAGGCAACAGAGAGCTTCAGTTCGAGCTGAACGGCATGCCGCGCGAGATCAAGATTCCCGACGCTCATGTGGCAGAGTCTGCGAATACCTCCAGAAAAGCGGACAAGGACGTACCGGGCGAAGTCGGTGCGACACTCTCCGGCTCCGTGGTAAAACTCCTCGTCGAAAAAGGCTCCTCTGTCAAGAAGGGCGACCCCGTCATCGTCACCGAAGCGATGAAGATGGAAACCACCATCACCGCGCCGATGGATGGCATCGTGAGTGAGATCCATGTCAAGGCTGGTCAGCGCATCGAATCCGGTGACCTCCTCATGCTTATCGAATAAGAGAAATACATGCGCTTGAAAAACCGTCCTGCCAAAGCAGGGCGGTTTTTGATCGTGAGAGCAACTAGGAGGCGCATTGATTTTCCTATCCTTTTTTTGTTAAAATATAGACAATAGACAATAGACAATGAAGGAGGATGAAAAAAGTGTTCACATTTTACAAAAATTCGCAGAAGGGGCAGGATCTTGTCGAGTATGCGCTGATGCTCGCGATCATCATAGGTATCGGATGGGGGATCTACTCCCAGACAGGAGTCGCAGACTCGATCAAGAATGTGTTCGGAAATGCATCGAGCCTTATGGAGACGGCGAAGAAGAATACGGGAACTTTTGATATGAAACCGGTTCTGGACCGGATTAAAGAGATACAAACCGGTTACCCCGGCCATGGGTATGGTATCGATTACGGACGTGGGCTGATACAGTCTGGTTGGCTCACGAATGGTGACGAGGAGGACAGCACGATCGGGAAGCTGGGTGCGACCATGTGGACATTTTATAATGGCGAAAATAAAGGAAAACCCGGCCTCGAAAGCGGCGTCCTGTACTGGACCACAGAAGATCTGGACTCAGTAACATTGAAGAAGGATGCTAACGATAAGGGGAGCGGCTGGAGCAAGGAAACCGTATTGTCCTATCGTTATGACAAGAAAAACGGGTATTCGGTGATTGAGAATCGTGTCTGGCTAAATCAGCCTGGTTCTGATGGAAAAAATCACAATGGTTTGGCGCAGCTACCGTATGAGTATGGTAAACCTAAGGGAAACGTATTAGGTAGCTACAGCACCTATGAGGAAGCACAGGAAGCGTACAAGAAAGCGAAGGCCGACCATGAGGGACAATACATTTATTGAAGTAACGCAGAAAAAGGATTCTAATTCCTGTCGCAGGCGGATTGCTTCGTTTTCAGTTTGCTGACAGGTTAGAGCATGATAGTCTTTGCAC
>FR879592.1 GCA_000434475.1 Dialister sp. CAG:486 | reverse complement strand
TCACCCTCATCTACGGACTCAACTTGGCCGTGACAGGCGAAGTCTTCCCGCCATGGAACGACGTGTCCATCTTCTTCACCTGCGTGACACTGTCCCTCCTCTTCACCTTCTACCGCCCCGCACTCCGGCAGCTGCCGCTTCTTTTCTTTGCCCTTTCCGCGATCTCCGTCCGCTTTCTGGCAGGTCTCCTCACCCCCGCCTGGGATCTCTATGACTACCTCTCCTTCTCAGTCGCTACATGGGGCATCCTCGCACTTCTTTCGCCGCCTGCACGCTTTGTCAGAGAGAGAACCTGCTATGTCTTCCTCGCCGGCCTTCTTATGACGCTCCCCGCCCTCGTGACATGGAGCTGCTACTTCCTGACAGGCAGCTTTCCGCAGCCCGAAACGCTTCTCGCACTTCTGCAGACCAATGTCAGTGAAGCCGCCGGATACCTCTCCGGACATCTCTCCCTTCCCCTTTTGCTATTCCTTCCGCTCTACTTTGGCGCGCTCTTCCTGATCTCCGGAAAAAGCAGCACAGGTGAGCTCTTCTCCCGCCCTTCTCTCCTTCCGCGGCTTGCCCTCCTCCTCGTCGCCCCCGTTAGCCTCACCCTTTCCTACAGCAATCCCGTCACCACGCCATGGATCGGCATCAAGGACTACATGAAAGCCTACGCCGACTTTGAGCAGAGATCCAAAGAACGCACAAGTCGTCTCACGAATCTCACCATTTCCTCAGCTCCCGGCCTCTACGTCCTTGCCATCGGCGAATCTGAGAACAGTGAGCACATGAATGTCTATGGCTACCCGCGCCCGACCACTCCTTGGCTTTCCTCTCGCAGAAACGACCCGCACTTCCTTTTCTTTGATGACGCCTACAGCTGCTACGTGCAGACCGTCCCTGCACTCTCCTATGCTCTGACCGCGAAGAACCAGTACAACGACATGTCCCTCGCAGATGCCCCCTCCCTCATCGAAACCGCCAAAGCCGCCGGATTCCATACCGTCTGGATCAGCAACCAGATCCGCTTCAGCGCCTGGGATACCCCGACCACCATCATCGCCTCTGAAGCCGACGAGCAGCATTGGCGAAACAGTCACCTCGGCATGAAGCCGACGAGCAGCATTGGCGAAACAGTCACCTCGCCCCCCCCGCCGACCTTGATGTCTACGACGATGCCCTCGCCGAAGAGCTCATGAGCATGAAGAGCAGCGAGAAGACCCTCGTCATCCTTCATTATATGGGAAGCCACATGCCCTACGCCTATCACCATCCCAAAAGCTACGAGAAGATCCACAGCGACGACCCCTATCGCGACCAATATGACGATACCATCCTCTTCCACGACTACGTGATGGAAAAGCTGTATGAGACTCTCTCTGCCCGCCCCGACTTCCAGACCCTCCTCTACTTCTCTGACCATGGCGAAGCGATCGACCTGCACCTCGACCATAATCCCACCATCTACGTCCCCGAGATGACCTACATTCCCCTCTACATGGCCTTCTCCGACACCTACCTCTCCTCTCACCCAAAGCTCATAGGAAATCTTGCCGCCCGCCAAAAGAGCCGCTGGACCAATGACCTCGTCTTCGACACCCAGCTCGCCCTGATGGGCATCCGTCTCCCCGATCTCTACGAGCCGGAGAATGACATCACCTCCGATCACTATGACGATACACCGGATCGGTTTAAGACCCTCTTTGGGACAAGAGCGATCACGGCTAAATAAAAAAGAAGGGGCTGTGAAATAACGATCATCTCATTTTCGCGTTCAATCTGCCGCGGGGGACTTGCAGTTCTCATAGGAGTGACCGGGCAACCTTATCCCAGCTGTCTTTCATGCCATAGTCACCCTATCC
>FR879591.1:11841-13830 GCA_000434475.1 Dialister sp. CAG:486 | reverse complement strand
ACTTCCAAGGGAAGGGGATAGAAGAAGTGTAACAACGCTCATCTTAAGGAAGCGCCGCGGAGTATAGATGGTGGCAATGCCACTTTCGGGTATCGCCTCATATATACTCGCGGCGAAGCCGCCACCACAACCTTTGAACCTTGAACCCATCAACCTGAACCCTAAATCATTTGACACCCGAGCGGCCTTCGCCGTACAATAGACATACTATAAAGGAGGAATAGCATGTCTGTTGTCAGCCGTTGGCTGCTTTTTTTAGTGGCTTTATGGATCCAATCTGCCGGCATCGTGCTGGTGGTGAAAAGCTTTCTCGGGACTTCTCCGATTTCCAGTCTGCCCTATGTCATGAGCGAGACTTTTCCCTTCACGTTCGGGGAGACGACCTTTGCGGTCAATATGGTCTTCCTTCTGGGACAGATGCTGATATTGAAAAAGAAATTCCCGAAGGTGCAGCTGCTGCAGGCGCCCATGACGATGATTTTTGCTGCCTTCATCGACCTCTGCATGCAGGCTTTCGGAAACATCACTCCGGACGCTTACTGGCAAAAGCTCATCATTCTTTTCCTCGGTGCGTCCATGGTTTCTCTGGGGGTGGCACTTCAGGGCATCGCAGACGTCCTGAAGCTTCCGGGAGAGGGCCTCGTCTATACCATTTCAGATACCTATCACCTAGACTTCGGCAAGGTCAAGATCGCAAACGATGGGATCCTCGTGATGCTCGCCATCTGTCTCTCCTATGTGGAAATCGGGAGCATCGAGGGCGTCCGTGAAGGCACGCTGATTTCCGTCTTCATCACTGGCATCATCGCCCGCTTCTTCCTCCGCCACCTGAGCGGCTGGGAAGAGGGGAGACGTGTGCTGCGGATCGGGTAGAGGAGGTGTCCTTGTCGTTTTACCTCCTATGTTTAGGGAAACACTGATCAAATAAGTACAATGTCTTAAAACTTGGGTTTGAACGTTGCTGGGAAAAAATGTTTGAAGAGAGAGGGAAAAATATAGATATTGAAACGGTTTGTGATCGCTGCTGTTATCGTAAATTCTGCTCATCTTGTAACCCTAAATTGAAGTATGAGAATGGGAATTCGGGAAAACCATCAAATAGAGATTGCTATAGGGCACATATTTTAAAACGAATGGTGGAGGGACCATGGAAGCCAAATTCCGAAATATAAGGGAAATAGTTCAGCATTTGAGGCATCCCTATCGACTCTTTTTTTATTTGGCTCTATTAGGCATTATATACATGGTTTTAGATATAGTGGAACCCGTGCTAGCTGGACATATAATGGACGCGTTTTTGTCAAATGAAGTCAAAACAGAAATTTGGCAGCTTGGACTTTTATGGCTCGCTATTTTTATTCTGAAATATGCAGTAAGTTACGAGAAGATGCGGATCGGCTTATTCTCTATGCTCTCTGGAATGGAAAATATACAACTTTCAATTTTTCAGACTATTTTATCAGCACCTTTGGCATTTTTTAACCAGTTTTCTGTTGGCTACCTTATGGCAAGGCAAACTGATGATGTTTTCAACTTAGAAGGAATGATGCCTCATCATTTAGTGGAAGGACTTTTAGCCATTGCAGAATCATTTGTTATTTTATCCTGTATGTTTTATTTAAATGTATGGCTTGGAATTGGTGCGGTTCTGCTGAAATGTTTGGATTTATTCAGCAATTTTTATTTTCCCTTAAAACAATTATATAAGGAGCATAATGAAGCAAGAGCTATTGCTTCGAGTGAGCTACAGGATGTTTTGAAAAATATTTTGATTATTAAAGCAGCTGGAAAGGAAAAAGAAGAAAGTCAGCGCTTTCAGGAATGCTTGAAACGGTATTATGGTACCTGGAAAAAACGGGACGAAATCAATTACATTCGTTCATTGCTCACGCGTATGTCAGAAGATGCCAGCTATATGATTATCATTGTTCTAGGCGGAGTATCGATGTATTACGGAAAGATGACGATAGGGGAAATCACCGCATTCCT
>FR879591.1:6925-11794 GCA_000434475.1 Dialister sp. CAG:486 | reverse complement strand
TGCTGTTTTATAAAAAATTGAGCAGTGCTTTTGTAGGGGCAGTTCCCTTAATACCTTTGTTCAAAATTGGGGAAGGTGCCATGGAGCGAGTCGATGAGTTGAAACGACATATTCCCGAGAGAAAGACATCTGATGATGAAAAGGGGCAGATGGAGAGTAGAGGGAAAATTGAGCTGCAAAATGTAAAATTCAGCTATAACAATCAGCGTATACTCCAAGGCGTTTCCATGTCATTTAAACCAGGGGAAATCACCGCTATTGTAGGGAAAAGTGGAGCAGGAAAATCAACTATTATCAAGCTTTTGCTTGGACTTTATCAAGTGGAGGAAGGGAAAATTCTATGGAATGGAAATGATGTAAACCAGATAAACGGACAGTCGATGAGATCTCTAATTTCGTATATCCCACAAGACGCGCCGCTATTTCATCGAACTTTACGTGAAAATATTTTATATGAAGCACCTGAAAGTGTGAGTGATGAAGCTGTTTCTAAAGTGATTGCTCGAACGGGCATTCAGGAAATGCAAAAAAGATTTGAACAAAAAGAGAAGGCTTGGAACTTAGAAACAACGGTGTCTGGTGGTGAACGGCAGCGTATCAATTTAGCCAGGGCCTTGTTGAAGAATGGGAGCATTTATATTTTTGATGAGGCTACCTCAGCGTTGGATACAGAAACGGAGAAAATAGTACAACAGACGTTACGAGAATTATCAAAGACCAAAGTAGTTATTATTATTTCGCACCGGCTGTCTTCTGTTAGAAAAGCGGACAAGATTTATGTGCTTGACGAAGGAAGCGTGCAAGAAAATGGCTCTCATGAAGAACTTATGAAAAAGAAAGGGAGATATTACCGTTTATTTGAAGAGCAGGTGAAAAAGAATGATGAAAAGCAGATTACTGGTTGATTATGAAATTGTAGAAATGAGTGGTACGAAATTGGCGATTTTTAAAAATGGTGGAGAAGATGTCTATGTTGTAAATAAAGAAACGGCTTATATCCTGAACTTGCTAAAGAAAGGATTTGGAAATGTTGAGATTGTGAGTGAAATGAATTCTCACTATGGTTTACATCCTGACTTAGCGGGAAATTTGTTGGGAGATTTGCTTATTCGATTGAAGGACAATGAATTGTTTTCAGAATAAGAAGTAAAGCAGAAATATGATCACGCAAAAAGAGATTCCGAAAAATCGGAATCTCTTTTTGCGTGCTGGAAACTATTTCAATTCAACAGCAGAAGACAGTTTGCTTTCCTTCTCCGCTTCTTCATCCTTGCCTACACAGTAGGAGGCGAAGAGGGAGCCGGACACATTGTGCCAGACGGAGAAAATGGCGCCCGCGATGCCGCCGGCCGCTGTGAAGTACATGAGAGCCAGCGTGGAAGCCAGACCGGAATTCTGCATACCGACCTCGATGGTCATAGCGCGGGTCTGTGCCGTATTGAGACCGAAGCGGCGGGCGCAGACATGGCCGAGAAGCATGCCGCAGAGGTTATGCAGGATGACGACGGCGAGGATCACAAGGCCGTTGTCAAGGATGGTGCGACCGGAGAGGGAGACCACGCAGCCGACCGTGATGATGACGACCAGCGCTGAGAACATCGGCATGATCGTATTCACCTTCTTCACCTGACGCGGGAAGAAATAGTTGATGCCGACACCGATGATGAGCGGCAGGAGCACCATCTTCACGATGGACATCATCATGGACATGAAATCGATATCGACCCAGGCACCGGCAATGAGCCACACCAGGAATGGCGTGACAAATGGCGCAAGGATGGTATTCACCATCGTCATGGATACAGAAAGAGCGACGTCGGCTTTGGCGATGTAGGAAATGACATTCGAAGCCGTGCCGCCGGGGCAGCAGCCGACCAGGACGACGCCGATCGCGATTTCCGGCGGAAGGGCGAAGAGATGAATCAGTGCGAAAGCAGCGGCCGGCATGATGATGAACTGCAGCACCGTGCCGATCGCTACATTCTTCGGCTGCTTGAATACATTCTTGAAATCACCAGGGGTGAGGCTCATGCCCATGCCGAACATGATGATACCGAGCAGCGTCGGGATCTTCGGGGCGAATGGCTTCATCACTTCCGGCCAGAAAATACTGAAAATGCCGATCAGCACGACGCCGATGGACATGTATTTCGTGCAAAAACGAACGATGAGAGAAAGCATTAGTACGGCTCCTTTTCCAAAAGGGTTCAGGGTTAGCTCGTGGGGCGTATCGCCCCTTTGATTACAGTTGAAAGCTCTGCTCTCGAGTGAGGAGTGAGGAGTGTTGGTGCGGTGGATAAAAAGTCATAAGCGCTGCGGAGTAGTTGAAATTAGCGTAAAATGCGTTCCCCCTTCTTCAAGGGCCTGCTCATATGGGGGAAAACCTCAAACCTCAAACCTCAAACCCAAAAGCGAATTATCCCAGAATCACATTATCAATGAGTCTTGTCTTGCCGAAACGGACAGCGAGAGCGAGGAGAACCTGACCCTCGATCGTTTCTCCGACCTCCGGAAGACCTGGCATGCCATACATTTCTACATAGTCGATATCGCTCATCGGTTCGGCTTCGATCTCCTTCGTCACCTGATCGATCAGCTTCTGCTTATTCCTTTCGCCAGCCTCAAAGGCTTCCTTTGCATGGGAAAGGCTTCTCGAGAGGACGAGAGCCGCGGCGCGCTCCTCCTTGGAAAGATAGACGTTTCTGGAAGACTTCGCAAGGCCGTCTGCTTCACGGACGATCGGCATCAGGCGGAGCTCCACATTCATGAAGAGGTCTTCCACCATGCGCTGAAGCACCTGCGTCTGCTGAGCATCCTTCAGGCCATAGTAAGCACGGTCGCATTCTGTCAGATTGAAGAACTTCGTGCAGACAGTCGCTACGCCGCGGAAATGGATCGGGCGTGTGCGTCCGCAGAGGACTTTCGTGATCGGGCCGGTGACTTCCACCCATGTCATATCCTTATGCGGATACATTTCAGCGGGAGACGGAGCGAAGAGAAGATCTGCGCCGGCGGCTTCTGCGACCTTCGCATCGGCTTCGAGCGTTCTCGGATATGCTTCGTAGTCTTCGTTCGGTCCGAACTGGGTCGGATTCACAAAGACAGAAGTGATGACAAAATCATTTTCCTTGCGAGCGGCCTGAATCAGGGATGCATGTCCTTCATGAAGTGCTCCCATAGTGGTCACAAGACCGATGGATCTCCCATCTTTCTTGCACTGGTGGACGTACTCTTTCAACTCTTTGATGGTGTGGATGACTTTCATAGTAGATCCCTTCCCGGAAGCAGTGCTTCCCGTCAAATGCTTGGGTGAGTGCGGATTTTTCCATCAAAAAAACCGCACCCTAAATGAATGCGGTTTCAGAAACCAGCCCTTGCCAGCAATACCCGCCTGGCAGGAAGGCAAATTAAAAATACATCCCAGAGGGATGCATTCTGATTTGAAATCTCTGCATTCGTCTCGGTTATAAAAATCCAAGCGATATTAAAGTTTGACAGATGGTGAGATCATTGAGCGCCCGATGGCCTTTCCTCGATACAGTTCAGCTGATACTGCTCGAATGGCTGAGGATTCATGCTGCCGTCCTGATTTCTTTCAGACTCCCTTCGGGATATCCATAGAGCATGGACGGATCTCACAGGGGAAGCATTGATCTCATCAGACTCTGCGACTTGACCAGCAGCTCCCTTGTTCTGTCAGAGAAAGAATACTCTATCAGGGGGGGATTGTCAAGAGGAAAGGGGAATGGTCCGATGGAGCGATATTGCGCGTGCAAAGTCGTAGGCTTGGCCCGAAATGACAGAATACTAACGTCATCTATCGAAAATATGAGAGATGATAAAGCGTATATTTCTATGTATAACATATAAATTAAAAAAATACTTGAAAAATGAGCTCTAATCATGTAACATTAAACCATCATTATGAGCATTTTCAAAATGATGAGCTTGCGGTTAGCCGGTTCAAAGCGTATTCTATCTCTTCCGCCGTCGAAACATGGACAGACGGGCGGGGGCGAGGAATAGATGTCTGTTTCTTTGAAGTCTTGAGAAAGGAGGGAGAGATGAAGAAATTATTTTTAGCCTGTCTGTTTCTGCTCGGGCTTTGTTTCCTGCCGTTTGCACACGCATCGGCTGCGACACAGTCATCGGATACGATGATATTGGAATGGCGAGCAGAGAAGGCGTGGATCGACAAGGGCGACCTCTGTCTGCGTGGGACATTCACGAATAAGAGAAAGGATCTCAGTATCACGAAGATCAATCAGTTTGTGACCGAGATCACCTTCACGCGCGCGGATGGCAGCAAGTATCAGTACGTCGCTATGCCGACCAAAATGCCGCTGGTCAAGATTTCAGCCGGTGGCACTAGAACCGTGACTTTCAATCTGGGGCATTTTGAAGATACTTGGAAAGATTGGGTCGCGACTGAGGATTATACATTTACCTATATTACAGGAAAACGCTGGTAAGCAGCGAGAGGGAAATTGATGATGAAAAGAAAAGCATTACTTACCTTAATGGCAGCATCGATGTTGACAATCGGGGGGGGTACTCTGATTCATGCTGCATTCGATGAAAATTTAAATATGTATACGCTCGATGCCGTTGTCGTCGAAGCAGATAAGACGAAAAATAAATTCGGCGATACCATTACCGAGCAGTCGTACTATCGTACCGGCGGTGATGTGAAGGTCATCACGAGAGAAGAGATCGAGAAGCGTCACTATACGGATCTGACGGAAGCGATTAAGCGTATTCCTGGCGTTACGTTCCAGAACCCGGGGTATCGCGGCGGGGAATATGGATACGAATTCTATAACAATGGCGTATCCATTAACGGGGATACTCGCGTTATTGTTTGTGTTG
>FR879591.1:3750-6871 GCA_000434475.1 Dialister sp. CAG:486 | reverse complement strand
GTGTAGATAATGCAGCTAGTACACGTGTAGGATCTAATAGTAAAACTGGGACAAAATCCACAGGGGTGAACCTGAATCAGGTCACCAATATGGAAAATGTCGATAAAATTGAAGTCATTAAAGGACCTGGTGCATCCGTATATGGTGCAGATGCGACCGGTGGTGTCATTAACATCATCACTAGAAAAGGTGGTGATGATTCTACTGCTACAGTTGATGTGTCTACCGGCTCTTGGCATCAGCACAATTATGCAGTCAGCGTTTCGGGAACAAAGGGCGATGATAAGTCTCTGCACTACTTCATTTCTGCTAACCGCAATATGTCCGGCGATACCAAGTACAAAGACGGTTTCACTGGAGAAACAGGGACCTTGGGTGGCTCTCGTTGGAAAGAGGATGGCGTTAACATCCGCATTGATAAAGACTTCGATGCTAATCATTCCTTGAAAATCGCTTATAACCACAAGGATGGTAAAGACGGTTACCCGATCGCTACACCAAGTATGAGATACTGGAACCAGAATGACTGGAATCGGATCATTTTTAATGCGGCTGTAGGCGAGCTGGATAAAGATAATAAGTTGATAGCATATAAATACACAACCGAGAAGAAGTCAGATGGCACCCAATATGAATACGGTGGCAAGAAAAAGGATGGGAAGGATTTTTATTATATCCTAGACAAAGATGGTAAAAAGACCCCAGCCTCCACGAAATTAAGCGGGGATAAGAAGAATCCAGGTTATCACAATTTATATGCGCTAGACGGAGCTTTGTATAATTCCTTCAGTAAATTTAATAACAATGATGTCGATGTCACCTATACCTTCAATAAAGATAATGGCATGGACAGCTTTGTTCGTTTGTATTCGCAGAGACATCGTTATATGCACCGTGATAAATATTCTTGGATCTACCTCCCGGATAAAAGCAAAGCATATGATAACATGTTCCCGACAGGGGCAACTAGTGAGCAGCTGAACAAGTGGATTGCAGAATATTTGGCTCCATTCCCGGGAAGTGGTGATCAGAAAGCCTTTGACCGCTGGCTGGAATTGACTGGCGGTAAAGCTGGTGAGCCAACGAGATGGAATGATGAACAGAATAAGGGGATTCAGCTGCAGCTGGCTAAATCACTTGGTATTCACGACGTGATCGCTAGTGTAACCTATGATAAAGCCCGTAATTATTCCAGAAGCATTTCGAATGGTGTTGAAGGAAGTTCTTATGTTCAGAGAAAAACATTGCAGGCATATGTTCAGGACAAGATTCATCTGACCGATAAATGGGATTTTACACCGGCTATTCGTTATGCCAAGTATAGTTCCTTTGAACACTCTACAGGCAACACACAGGGTAAAGGCGATACCCATGATCTGAACTACACGATCAATACGGAATATATGTTTAATGACTCCACCAGCATGTATGCGGGATGGACGAAGGTATTCCGTCCACTTCGTGAAGGGGATTATTCCTCGGTTGACGGCGTATTTAAAACACCATTGAAAGATGAAGAAGGCAATGCATGGACATTCGGCGTACGTAAAGAGCTCTCTGATAAGACGACGTTGGCTGTTCATTACGATATCACAAAGATGACGAATGCCATTGCTACCCTTCCGATTTGGGATGAAGCGGAGCAGAAACCGAAAAGTACAGCGGTAAATGCCAAGGAAGATAAGCAGTCTCTCAATTTCACGGTAGATCATCAGTTTAATGATCATTTGACATTGTCTGCTTCTTATTCCCATATGAAGGATAAATGGAAAGCCAAATCTGGTTGGATTCTCGATGACAGCTGGGGATATGCAAATGAAAGCGATATCAATACCGCCATCAACAGCCTTCGTCCACAGAACCATTATTCACTGAATCTCTCTTATGAAAATGGCAAACTGTATACTGGCTTACTGACCAACTGGTATACTGGCTGCAGTGAACACGCTTTTACCAATAGACGATTCCTTGTACTGGATTGGAATGTCAACTACCAGCTGACCCCAAATATGAATGTATACCTCTTGATCAATAACTTGACCAATGAAGGATACGAAACGTCCTACAACTCTTGGAACGGCATCGGTTCCTCTGCAATGCCGGGACGCAGCGTACTGGTCGGTGCAAAGTACACCTTCTAATTTCAAACTCAATCACTCTGTATGCGCGAAAAGTGCGAATTTCAAACTCAATCCCTCTGTATGCGCGAAAAGTGCGCCTGCTTTCGCAGGCGCACTTTCACCATATCTACAGGAGAAAACCAAATGAAAAAGATCCAAATTCTCGCGCTCTCTGCTCTCCTTCTGACTGTGCCGCTTGGCATTGTCCATCCTGTCTATGCGGCGGATGGGACAAAGCAGGAGCAGCAGCAGAAACGGCCGCCGCGCCGCCCCCAGCTGACCATGGAAGAGATGCAGACTGTCCTCTCCCAGAAATATTTCGTCACTCCGGAAGAGACGAAGAGCCTGATCGATAGCGGGACGGGCTTCCGCGATCTGGAACGCGCGGCGAAGCTCTCTTATGTTTCCGGAAAACCGGTGAAAGATATCCTCGCACTGAAGAAAGATGAACCGTGGCAGCGCGTGGAAGTACTGATCGGTGCGGTGGGAGAAAAGGCCTACCAGAAAGACCTCGAGCTCAAAGCCGTGAATCTCGAACGTTGGTGGGGCATCCCGAAGAAGGTCGGGATGCGCTACATGAGACAGGGCTACCCCATGCATTATGTGAAAGTGACGTGGATCCTTGCCAAGCATTCCGACTGGACGATGGACGCCATCTTGAAAGATAAGAAGTATGGTGAAAATTGGAAAGCCTGGTGCAAGAGAAATCTCGGTATCGATGGGGAAACGTATGATGCATGGATCGGGGAGTATAAGAACCCGACCTATTTTCCTGGGAAGTATTTTTAAATATAGCTTTATCAGACAATGATAGGTCCATCGGACCAGTGCCCCCTCCGGGGGAAAGGTGGTGCCGAAGGCACCAAAGGGGGTGCATTTCCACGAGCGAAGCGAGGTTGTATGGTTTTCTAAATGCCAGCGGTATACCGTAATCATTTAGAAAACCGTAAAACCGGCCTAACGGCCGAGGAAATACACCCCCTCTGGCTTTCCCGCAGACG
>FR879591.1:0-3695 GCA_000434475.1 Dialister sp. CAG:486 | reverse complement strand
CTCCCCCAGAGGGGGAGATGGCCCGAAGGGCTGAACAATGTCATGCAATGGCGAAGGTTCTATGATCTGAAGGGAGCACATGATGCAGAAACCACCTTTGAACCGGACGATGAAGGGACGAGCGTCTTCCATGCGTCGGAACATGACGAAGGAGGAGTTTCATCTTTGGTATCATTTCCTACGCATGTATCCGGTGAAGTTCCGGCGGCAACGGGTGATGGGGGCTTTTATCTGTGATTTCTACTGCCATAGGGCGCGGCTGATCGTCGAGCTGGATGGGGTACAGCATTACTCTGACTATGGGAAGAGCTATGATGCATGGCGCAGCGAGAAGTTGGAAAAGGATGGATGCAAGGTGCTTCGGTTTTCGAATGGTGATATACATGAAAGGTTTTATGGCGTATGTGTCCTGATCGACTGCGCTGTGAAGGAACGAATCAAGGAAATGGAAGAATGAAAAAGATATGGATAGCGGCGGCGCTTCTTTCCTGCTGCCTTCTCTCGGGCTGTAGTCCGATGGTGAAGGAGGGGGCGCCGCGGACGAAAGCGGTGGTGGAGGATTCGGCTCATTACCCTGTCACCGTTGAAACGTTAAACAGTCACGGAGAGATGCGGGAGGAGACGTTCCCAAAGCCGCCGAAACGGGTGGTGTGCATCTGGCAAAACTCTATCGAGAATCTTATGGCTCTTGGCGTGGGGGACCGGATCGTGGCAGCGATGGGGTTGCCGGATGGGAGCTATCTGCGCCCGGAGTATCGTGAGACGTATGCGAAGATCCCGTATACGAGTATGGAACATCTGGACATGGAGACGGTGATGCTGCAGGATCCGGATCTCATCGTGGGCTGGGCATCGTCTTTCGATAAGAAGACGCTCCGCGGGACGGATTTCTGGGAAGGCCGCGGTGTCGGGACATACATAGCTCCCGGTTCTTCGTCGACAATCAAAGTACATACGATCGACTATGAGTATCAGGATATCTTGAATCTCGGGAAGATTTTTGACCGAGAGGAGAAGGCTCAAGAGCTGGTCTCTAAGATGCAGGATGAGATCGAGCGTGCGGAAGGAAAGGCGCAAAAAATGGGGCATCATCCGCGGGGGCTTATCATCGAGTATCTGGGGAAGGATATCACGGTCTACGGAGAACGCTCGCTTGCAGGAAATATCCTTACGTCTATGGGCGGGGAGCTTCTTGGTGTCGGTATGCGTACGATCAGCAAGGAGCAGCTGATCGAGATGGATCCCGAGGTACTTTTCATGGTGGTCTGCGAAAATGCGTATGATCAGATGGATCAGATGGTAGAACGTCTGTATCAGGATCAGGCGCTGCAGGGCTTACGCTGTGTGAAGGAGAGGCGCATTTATCCGCTTCCTCTTTACGCCATCTACAGCGCAGGCGTGCGGACTTATGATGGGATACAGATTATCGGGAAAGGGCTTTACCCGGAGGAATAATGTATGAAAAATTATCTAAAAGACATCGGCTTTGCCGCTTTCTTGCTGGTTTTAGCCGTGCTTCTCTTGCTCTCGCTTTTCTGGGCGCTCAGTATCGGGACGGTGAAGCTGCCGGTCGGAGATATTTATGATGCCGTGCTTCACCAGTTTACGAGCGGGATGCCAATCGAGGCGACGGGGCAGGGGCCGGTTCATGATATCGTATGGCTTCTTCGCCTGCCGCGGCTCGTCCTGGCAGCACTTGTCGGAGCAGGGCTTGCGTCCTGCGGGGTCATCATGCAGGCGATCGTGAAGAATCCTCTGGCGGATCCGTACATCCTGGGGATCTCTTCGGGTGCGTCACTAGGCGCGACCTCCGCGATCCTTCTGGGCGTCGGGGCAGCGCTGGGACCGAATTTTGTCGGTATCGCTGCTTTTATCGGAGCTTTTGTGATTTCGCTGGCGGTACTCTTTATTTCTAATCTAGGCGGCCGGTCGAACTCGATGAAGCTGCTTCTGGCCGGTATGGCACTATCGGCGGTGTGCGGAGCGTTTTCCAGCTTTATTGTGTACTTTGCCAATAATAAGGAGGGGATGCAGACGATCGCGTACTGGATGATGGGAAGTCTTGCAGGGGCGCAGTGGGGAGAGCTCGCGGTGATCGCGCCGATCATCATAGCTTCGATCCTTTTTTTCTGGACGCAGAGCCGTGTGCTGAATCTGATGCTTCTTGGCGATGAGTCAGCGATCACGATGGGGACAGATCTCCACGCGTACCGGCAGTGGTATCTTCTGATTTCTTCTCTTATCGTAGGTTTTGCGGTGTACTCGGCTGGGATGATCGGCTTTGTCGGACTGATCGTCCCGCATGTCATCCGCATGTTCACGGGACCGGATCACAAGAGACTGCTTCCTGTCGCAGCGCTTGTGGGAGCGATCTTCCTTGTCGTGGCGGATGGTCTTTGCCGCGTGATCATCCCGCATACGGAGCTTCCGATCGGTATTCTGATTTCCATGATCGGCGCGCCGAGCTTCATTTATCTGATGATTAAGAAAACATATGGATTCGGAGGGAGCGACTGATGGAGATCCTGGCAGAAGCGGTGAAGTATTTCATCGGGAAGAAAGAGATCCTGAAGGGGATCGACCTTGCCCTTCGTCCGAAGGAGTTTCTGGGAATCATAGGGCCTAATGGCAGCGGAAAGAGCACTTTTCTGAAATGCGTGTATCGTGTACAGAAGCCGACGGAGGGGACGATCCGCTTTGACGGAAAGCTCCTAGATGAGATGTCATATCGTGAGTCGGCACTGAAGCTGGCGGTGGTGGCACAGCACAATTATTATAATTTTGATTTTTCCGTGCTCGATGTGGTGCTGATGGGGCGCTCGCCGCACAAGAAGATGATGGACAGGGACAATGCGGAGGATTATCGTCTGGCGCATGAATCGCTCTCTATCGTCGGGCTCTCAGGCTTTGAAGCACGTAATTTTTCGACGCTCTCCGGGGGTGAGCAGCAGCGCGTCATCCTCGCAAGGGCGCTCACGCAGCAGACGGAATGTCTGGTCCTCGATGAACCGACGAATCATCTCGATATCAAGTACCAGCTGGAGATCATGGACATCGTCAAGGGGCTAGGACATACGGTGGTCGCAGCGGTGCATGATCTGAACATAGCAGCGATGTACTGTGATCGTCTGATCGCGATACAGCAGGGGAAAGTGGTGGGCGTTGGTACGCCTCATGAGCTCTTGACGGTGGATTTCATCAAAGCGCTCTATGATGTCGATAGTGAGATCCAATATGATGAAAAAACGGGGCGCATGAATATCGTGTACATTCCGCGCCATTGGAAGGAGGCCGATGATGAAACGGATCGTGATTTTAACATGTCTTAAGCCAAACCGTGTCTGCACGGGGGCGGCTTGCTTTCAGGCGTTCAACCAGCGGACGAGGGCCTTTGCCCGCTACGGGAAGGAGCCGCTAGAGATCGAGGCTTTCATGCGGTGCAGCGGCTGCGGGCATACCATGGAAAATGACAAGGGGCTCCAAGAAAAGGTGGAGAGGATCGTAAAGCTGCATCCGGATGCGGTCCACCTCGGGATCTGCTGCTGTCATGATGGGGGAGATCAGAAGCTGTGCCAAGAGATCGAAGCACTTGCAGGTATCTTCCGGGAGAATGGCATCGAGGTCGTGCGGGGCACGCATTCGGAATTTTGAGTAAAAAAGAAGGGGCTGTGAAGAAATGAATCCCCATTTCTTCA
>FR879590.1 GCA_000434475.1 Dialister sp. CAG:486 | reverse complement strand
GCGCCGCACCACCATTTCGCATTTCGCATTTCTAATTTCTCATTCATGCGAGGCTTTCATCCACAATCCATGGGCGCCCCGCCCACGGGCTAACCCTGAGCACTAATCCCTAGTCACTTTTATTCGAACCGAGGTCCCTATGCCCCACTACACCACCCTTCTTTTCGATCTGGACGGCACGATCTCCGAGTCTGCTCCCGGCATTCTTCGCTCCGTCAGGTACGGCCTTGACGCAGTCGGCATCCATGAGACAGATGAGAAAAAGCTCCGCACCTTCATCGGGCCGCCGCTCAATACGCAGATGAAAAAGCTCTACGGCATGAAAGACGATGACATCGTGACCGCCATCACGAAATTCAGAGAGCTGTATGAAGAAAAGGGCGCGCTCTTCGACTGCTCGCCCTATGCCGGCATCGGCGAACTTCTCTCTCTCGCCAAAGCCGCCGGCTATGTACTTGCCGTCTCATCGAGCAAGCCGGAGCCTTTTGTGAAGCGGATCATTGAAAATTTCGGCTTCACATCCTACTTCGATGTCATCTGCGGCAGCGATCCCGATGATGAGCTAAACCAGAATGCGACCATGAGCCAGAAGGCGCGCATCATCGCCAAGACACTCTCCCTTCTTTGCGAAAAGGGCCATGACGCAGCGCGTCTTGCGAAGGAGACCGTCATGGTCGGTGATACCGGCTATGACGTAGATGGCGCGCATGACAACCATCTCCCCTGCATCGCCGTCTCCTTCGGCTACGGCAG
>FR879589.1 GCA_000434475.1 Dialister sp. CAG:486 | reverse complement strand
TCAAGGGGCGAGCCACCCCAGGGGGCTAACCCGTTATTCTCTGTCAAGCTTCTCTCTGACAGCCGTCAGGACTTCTTCTCGGATCGTCTCATCCATACCGTCGATGATGGGACGGATCAGGGCTTCGACCACGATGCGGCGGGCTTCTTCCAAGGTGAAGCCGCGGCTCATCAGGAAGTAGATGGTATTCTGGTCAAGCTGCCCTGCGCTCGACGCGTGATTGCCCTGTACGTCATCCTCGGTACAGAGAAGAAGCGGGAGGGAAATGTTTTTCGTCTTCGGATCGAGCTGGATGGCGAAGTCGCCTTCGTCACCCACGGATCCGGCGCAGCCACGCTTGAAGTCGAGCGTACCGCGGAAAATCTTCTTCGACTCATCCGCCAGTGCGCCTTTGAGGTCGATCTCTGCCTTCGTCTTCTTCCCCACATGATCGATGTGGTAGAAGAAGTCGAGATGCTGCCTCCCGCGGCCGGCATAGATGGCTCTTTCATTCATCTCGGACGCATCGCCGGAGAGCTTCCCATAGCTGTGAACGATGACCGTCTCTCCGCCAAGCTCGGCCGCATAGAAGTCGGCGCGGGCACGAGCGGCGAGTACGCTGTGACGCTGGTCATAGATGATGGTCTTGGTGAGGCCGCTTTCCAGGCGTGATACGTGGAGCCTTGCATCCTCCGCAAGCTCATAGTACGCAGCAAGGACGCAGGTCCCTTCCCTGTCTCCGCCCGTGAGTTTCCATGTGAGGGAAAGGGACGCACCCTTTTCGAGCTGGAAAAGAAAGGCTGCCGACGCGCCCTCTTCCGCATGGACATCGATGACGAGACGAGCATCCTCCCCTTGGGGGATGGTGATGGTATAGTGACTGCCTTTTTCTGCAGTGAGTACCGTCTCCTTCGATGCGCCATCGAAATCTTCGGGAAGCATGCCGCCTTCTTTGACATGGGTCATGTCGGAGAAGGTGAAGCTGCCTTTCCCTTTCGGCGTTTCAAAGGAAAGCGGCGTATCATTCGTATGCAGATACCGATAGGTGAGAAGCGGCAGACGGTTGACTCTGATTTCTTCCATGATGCCCTCCTTAACCAATCGCGCCTTCGAATTCAAGATCGATGAGGCGGTTCATTTCTACCGCATATTCCAGCGGCAGTTCTTTGGAAATCGGCTCTGCAAAGCCGCGAACCAGCATGGCTTTGGCGTCTTCTTCGGAGAGGCCGCGGCTCATGAGGTAGTAAATATCTTCATCCGGAATGCGGCCGATCTTGGCTTCATGCCCGAGATCGATATCATCATTCTCGATGATGATATCCGGGATCGTATCCGAGCGGGACTCATTGTCGAGCATCAGGGATTCGCAACTGATAGAGCCCTTCGTCCCCGCAGCTTTCGGCCCGATGTAGACGACGCCCCGGTAGATGGCCGTGCCGCCGCCCTTGGAGATCGATTTCGAATTCACGGTGAGGGAGGTATCCTTCCCGAGGGCTTCGACTTTGGAGCCGGTATCGAGATACTGTCCCTTTCCGGCAAAGGTGATGCCGGTGAATTCACAGGTCGCACGGTCGCCCCGGAGAACCGTATCCGGATACAGGCAGGAGGTATGAGAGCCGAAGGAGCCGGATACCCAGATCATGTGTCCGTCTTCATCGATGAGAGACTTCTTCGTGTTCAGGTTGTACATGTTCTTCGACCAGTTTTCAATGGTCGAGTAGCGCAGCGTCGCTCCTTTTTTCACGTACAGCTCGACAGCGCCGGCGTGGAGATTGGCCACATTGTAACGGGGTGCCGAGCAGCCTTCGATGAAGTGGCAGTCTGCCCCCTCTTCGACGATGATGAGCGTATGCTCGAACTGCCCTGCGCCCGGTGCATTCAGACGGAAATAACTCTGGAGCGGCATCTTCACATGGACGCCCTTCGGCACATAGACGAAGGAGCCGCCGGACCAGACGGCATAGTGCAGTGCCGCAAATTTATGATAATTCGGTGTGATCAGCTTCCCGAAGTACGGCTTGATGAGCTCCGGGTATTTCTTCACAGCCGTCTCAAAGTCGACGTAAATGACGCCCTGCTCTTCCAGCTCTTTCTGGATATTGTGATAGACCACTTCCGAGTCGTACTGCGCGCCGACACCGGCGAGCGATTTCTTCTCCGCTTCCGGGATGCCGAGACGGTCAAAGGTGTCACGGATATTCTCGGGGAGATCCTCCCAGCTCGCTTTCATGTCCGTCTTCGGACGCACATAGGTATCGATGTGCTGCATATCCAGCTCGGAAATATCCGGTCCCCACGGCGGGAAGTCCAGCTGATCGTAAATCGCAAGAGCCTTTAACCGTTTCTCGAGCATCCATTCCGGTTCTTCCTTTTTAGCCGAGATCTCGCGGATGATCTCTTCCGTAAGACCTGTCTCTGCTTTATAGGAAAATTCCACCTTGTCCTTGACGTCATAGATGCTGCGATTGATATCTTCGACCTGGCTTCTGACTTTCTCTTCTGCCATAGTCACACCTCGCTGCGATAGACATCGAAGCCGTTGGTCTCGATCTCATCCACGAGCTCCGGTCCGCCTTCCTTCACGATCCTGCCATCGATCAGGACGTGGACGAATTCCGGCTGGATAAATTTCAGGATCTGGTTCAGATGGGTGATGAGAAGGATCGCATTTCCTTCCTTATGATACGCAGAGATATTCTTCGATACGATGCGGACAGCATCGACATCGAGTCCCGAGTCTGTTTCATCGAGCATCGCGAGCTTCGGATCGAGGATCCTAAGCTGCAGGATCTCGCTCTTCTTGCGTTCCCCGCCGGAGAAGCCGTCATTCAGGTAGCGGTCTGCGTAGGAAGGATCCATGGCGAGGTCTTCCATGCGCTGGCGCATGAGACGCTTGAAAGGGAAAAGCCGTTGCTGCTTCCCGGAAATCGTCGTCTTCGCGGTACGGATGAAATTTTCCATCGTGATGCCGGCGACCGAGATCGGGTTCTGGAAAGACAGAAAGATACCGAGCTTCGCTCTCTTATCGACGGAAAGCTGTGTGATGTCCTCTCCTTCGAAGTATATATGACCCTCAGTGATCTGATAGACAGGATTTCCCATGATGGCGTGAAGCAGCGTCGACTTGCCTGCCCCATTGACACCCATAATGACATGGACTTCTCCCTGATTCACGGTGAGGTTAATGCCGTGAAGGAGCTCTTTCCCGCCTACAGATACGTGGAGATTCTCCACGCGAAGTAATTCACTCATTTGATCACCTCATGATATATTGTAAACTTGTATGCGCATTTTCCCGTATACAATTGATAACTTATTTCATTATATTCGATTTAGGCAGGGATTACAATGGGGAAATGAATAGGGTTCGGGGTTCCAGAAAATCAGGACTGCGGAATGAGGAAGGTGGCGGCTTCTCCGCCAATTTGAAAAGCAGGGATGAGTAGCCTCAAGTGACTGGTGACTAGAAGACATCGGGCTCCCGCATTGTCATTTCGAGCGCAGCGAGAAATCTTCCTTGCAGACTGACAAACGACGCCTATGTGAACGCAGATACACGCAGCAACAGAAGGATGTGTGAAAGTAGAAATACGCAGCGCCAAGGCGTCGTTTCCGTACCGGTGCTTATGTGATACTGACCGCAGTGCAAGGGAAACGCTGATTCAATCGCAGAGTCAGATTTTACAAGAATTTTTATACATAGCTTCGTCATACCCTTCCTTAAATAGCTCGCTATTCTCGTCAGGTTATTCCTTGCTATGCATAAAGATTCAAGAGTAAAATCTGACAACGATTGAATCAGTGTTTCCCTAGAAAGATCCCTCGGATGCGCTCGGGATGACGATACGAGGAATGGCTGCCCCAAAAATTTGAAAGCAGGGATGAGTAGCTAGGGATTAGTGGCTGATGACTAAAAGACATCGGACTCCCGTATCGTCATTTCGAGCGCAGCGAGAAATCCTCCTTGCAGACCGACAAACTACGCCTATGTGAACGCAAAAACACGCAGCAACAAGGCATCGTTTCCCTGCCAGTGCCTATGCGATACTGACCGCAGTGCAAGAAAGATCCCTCGGCTGCGCTCGGGATGACGATACGGGGAAGGCTGGCGATACGCGGAAAACCTGCCATTGCAAACCTTTGGGCATCGCCCCATATATACTCGCGGCGAAGCCGCCACCTTCACTCCTCACTCCTAATTCCTCACTCGTCATTCGAGCAGAGATTTCATCCCCTATCAAGAGACAGCACGCCCACGGGCCACCCCTGAATCCAGCAAAAAAGGATCCCCTCGTCATGAGAGAATCCTTTTCACGCTTACCTATTTCTTCACATCCGGTTCTTTTTCAAAATTCGTATCGGCAAACCATTTGTCATAGATCTTATCATATTCTCCATTATTCATGAGCTTGCCCAGTGCTTCATTCACTTCTTTCTGGAGCGCAGGGTCTTTCTTATTGAGAAGCATGACGAAGCCGCCGCTGCCGGAAATGATGCCGGCGGAGCGGAGCTTGTCCGCTGCCCCATGCGTCATGTAGAAGAGAGCGACAGGCTTATCGAGGATAAGCGCATCAGCCTCCTTGCTTTCCACGGCCTGAATGAGCTGGTCATGATAGTCATACTCCTTCACTGTCGCGCCGAGCTGCTTGGCCGCCGTCACATAGACAGTGCCCTTCTCGACGGCGACCGTCTTGCCGGAGAGGTCCTGCGAGCCATGGATACGTTCATCATCCTTGCGAGACAGGATGGAAACGCTTTCCTTATTGTAGTAGATCGAGGAGAAATTCACCTTATCTGCGCGGTCCTGTGTCATATCACAGGCTGCAACGGCGATATCAGCCTTATTGTCTGCGACGGCCTGTACGATCTGGTCAAAAGGCATGCTCTTGTACTCGGTCTTCGCTCCCATTTCTTTGGCGACTGCATTCGTGATATCCACATCGAAGCCGATGATCTTATCTTCTTTATCCTTATAGACAAAGGGGGGATATGTCGCGATGCAGGCGACCTTCAGTGTCCGTTCCGCGGCTCCTGATGCCGCTGCTTTCTCCGGGCTGCTCTTTGCGGGCGCTCCCCCGCAGCCAGCCGTGACTCCCAATGCTGCCAAAGTGAGAAGGGCAGCTCCTGCTTTCATCCATTGACGATTCATTCAAACGCCTCCTTGAAAGACTGTAGGATACATCATGCCATTTCTTTCATTATAAAAGCTGGAAGAGAAATAGGCAAGGGAAAAAGGGTTCAGGGTTCAGGGCTCGAGTTGAATTAGAAATTAGAAATACGAAATGGCGGTGGCGGCTTCGCCGCAATTTTGACAGCGCTTCGCGCCGTCGTCATTTCGAGCGTAGCCGAGAAATCTATATTGCAGAACGTTCATTGCCTGATGTGAGACAGCACCAGGACATCGTTTTTCCCTGGCGCATACACGCTGATTCCTGCAGTACAGTAAAGATCCCTCGGCTACGCTCGGGATGACGATGCTGGAGAATCCCAGTCACCAATCACCAGTCACTAGTCACTCCTAATCCCCAATCCCTAATCCCTAGCTACTTGTCCCCGCTTTCAATCTTCGAGTTGAATTAGAAATACGAAATGGCAGTGGCGGCTTCGCCGCAATTTTGATAGCGCTTCGCGTGCATCGTCATTTCGAGCGTAGCCCTCAATCTTTATTGCAGAACGCTCAACGCCTGATGTGAGGCGGCACCAGGACATCGTTTCCCCTCAGCGCATACACGCTGATTCCCACAGTGCAGTATAGATCCCTCGGCTACGCTCGGGATGACGATACCAGAGAATCCCAGTCACCAGTCACTCGTGCCAAGACAACGACCAACCAACTTCCCCCCAAAAAGAAAAAGCCCGCCGGATGAGTCATATCCAGCGGGCATAAAAGGAGGAGATTATTTCTTATTATTATATTTTACTAATTATGTTTTTATTAGTTCGGGAAGAATGGCCATACGATCGGGATGACGATGACAGATACGATCAGGCAGACCACCACGAGGCCGGAACCGGCTTTGACATAATCCATGAAGGAGTACTTGCCAGGACCAAGCACAAGGGTGTTTGGCGGAGTGCCGACAGGGGTCGCAAATGCGCAGGAGGACGCGATCAGGATCGCCATGAGGACTGCTCTTGGGGAAGCGCCGACCTGGGTAGCCAGAGCGATACCTACCGGGCAAAGCAGAGCCTTGGAGGCGGTGTTACTCATGAACTGGGTCAGGATGACAGCGAGGATGAAAAGAACAGCGGTGATGAGATAAGGAGACGGGTTACCGCCCATAGCTGCGACAGTGAAGGTCGCGATCATCTTGCCTGCACCGGATGTATTCATGGCAGTAGCCATCGGGATCATGCCGGCGAAGAGGAAAATGGTGACCCAGTCAATGGAGTCATAGGCCTGACGTTCTGTAAGGCAGCCGGTAACAACGCAGAGGAGTGCGCCGATGACAGCCGCGATTTCCAGCGGAACAAGGTCCGTCGCCATGGTGACGATGACGCCGAGCATGATGACACCGCAGATGATCTTCTTGGTCTTGGTGGTTTCGTTCGCTTCGATTTCCTGTTCGACTTCTGCCGTCTTTGCGAAGGAGTCATCCACCTTCACTTCCGGAAGGATGTGACGACCGACGAGCAGCATATAGATGATGCCGCAAACGGTGATCGGAATACCGATATATGCATATTCAAAGAAGGAGAACTGCAGCTCAGGCATACCAGCGGTTTTCAGAGCCACGTTTGCAATGATGTTTGGCGGCGTACCGATCAGTGTGCAGGTACCGCCGAGGCCGGCAGCAAATGCCAGAGGCATGAGAATACGGGATGGCGAAAGATTTGCTTCTTTGCAGACGCCGATGATGACTGGAATGAGGCAGGCCGTGGTGCCGGTATTCGAGAGGAAGGCAGACATGACAGCTGCGATGATCATGACGCCGATCATCAGCTTCGTCTCACTTGTACCGAAAACCTTGACGATACGGGCGCCGATGTCCTGGGCCAGACCCGTGTAGAACATCGCCGCACCGACGACGAACATGCCGCCGAAGAGCACGACAGTAGAATCAGCGAGACCGAGGAATACCTCTTTGAGCGGTACCAGCCCGAGCAGCCAACAGCAAACAGCAGAAGCGATCGAGGTGACCGCCAGCGGAATTTTTTCGGTAACGAAAAGAATGGCGACGACAAGCAGAAGCAGCAGACATTTCACTGCTGGATCCATCGCGATTAAGAAATCCATAACGTTCTTACATCCTCCTATGGGTGTGAATCTGAGGAAGGAATCTATATCCTTCTAAGAAATGTATGTGGAGAGTTGCTCTTCAAAATTCTCATTACGTTTTCCCCTTTTTTATGAAGCGGGATTCTTTTTCGGGATACACGATGCTGACTGGCTGCCAATCTTCATAGTGACCATAGGTACTGATGAGTCCGAAATTCGATTGATCTGTCTCTATGAAGCGGAAATAGTAATTTTTATCCCATTCCTTCATGAGTGGCAACAGGTCCAATCCGGTGTTCCCTTTTTGTTCTGTCACGTGAACCTCCTTTCTGAAAAAAAACAGCAAGAACAACTGACAGGGAAAGCATAGCATTTATGTAAGTAAATTAAAAATATATGATAGGAATTTTAGATGCCGATATTTATCTTCTCATTCCATTTGGTTTTGAAGTTCTTCTTTCTGTCGCATTTATGCTTGTACGGAATATGTTATTGCCCTTACTGCGCAGATGCGACACCAACCAATGCGCCCCCAGGCGGCTTTTCCGCTGACGAGCCTTATTTCTCCGCCAATGAAAAGATCTTTCGCTTTCCTTTTGTCATGACGACGCGAGAGGGATCATCGGCTGTCAGGCGGTATCTCCCGGGCCCCATACCATAAAAAAAGGACCCGCCGCTGAACGGGTCCTTTAGGCAAGCCATCTTGCATTCAAACTGAGGAAGGTAACAGGATGAAATACATTATAGTGAGACAGCTTTCAAACAAGGGGAAGATGATGGGCTGTAGGCGATCTGTCCTGCGCCCATGTATATTTTAATGAAGGTGAGCGATGAAGCTCAGTTTTCTTCTGTGCAATGTTTCAAGCTGAGACAGAGTCAGCTCATTGCCCTGAATGGTATCGGTGAACTGACGAGTCTGTTCCTTATCATGAAGATACTGGCTGGCTGCATCAAGCCGATGGGTAAAAATTCTGTCAAATGGGGTCGTGTGTTTTCCTAACATTTTCCATCACTCCTTTGTGAAATTTGCCTTGCGGCGTTTTCCTGTCCTGGCAGACATGGGATTTAACTTGGTTATATGATACAAAATTTATCGTAAAATTAAAAATATCTGATAGGAATTTTAGTTATCCGAAGAAAATTATTGATACTTGCAGGAATGGAAGTCATGCAAATCAGAAAAGGTAGTACGCCTCCTCATATTTGCTATTCATTGGCGTTTATGATTGCGCTTATTAGTTATTTCTTATATAATATATGGAACCATGATTCCTATGTGCATTCATTTCCTATCCTGGCAGACATGATCTGAATGTAAAGGAGATTTATATGGAAATTGATAATTACAGAAATTTTCTTGCCATCGTCGAAGCGGGCAGCATGACGGCCGCCTCAGAATATATCCACATCGCGCAGCCTGCACTCTCGAAGCAGATGAAGTCGCTGGAGAATTATTTCGGTACGAAGCTCATCATCACGACACGCGGCAGCAAGCACCTCATTCTGACCGATGCAGGCCGCATCCTCTATCATAAAGCGAAATACATCTGCTCTCTGGAAGATATGGCCAAGAATGAGATCGGAGATGTCAGCGACGGCAGCAAGGGGACGCTGCGCTTCACGGTTGCCAATTCCAGAGCGGCTGTCTTCATCAAGGAATGTCTCGAGCCCTTCCATCGCCTCTTCCCTCTCATCAATTATGAGATCCATGAAGGCGGCATCACGGAGCAGTCGCAGCAGCTTCTCTCCGGCATTGCAGAGCTCGGGATCCTTTCGGTTCCCCCGATCCACCAGAATAACTTTGACGTCCTGTTCCGCCGCAAAGAAAAGATCGTCTGTGTGACCGCAGAAAATTCCATTTTTCTGAAAGGGATCACCGCGCCGACGCTCGAGGAGCTTGCGGAATGTCCGCTCTGTCTCTCCACCGGCTGTCATCTCATGATGTCGAAGATCTTCGCGGAGAAATCCATCCGCCCGCAGGTCCTTTCCATCTGTACCACGCGTACCACCACTCTCCGCTGGGCAGAAGATGACTGCGGCGTCAGCATCGTCCCTATGGAGCCAAAAGAGAAGCTCCCAGAGGGGCTCATTGCCAAAGCCATCACAGGGGTCGATACGGATCTGTACAAGACCGTCGTCCGCGTCAAGGGCCGCCCACTCTCTGTGGTCGCGAAAAAGTTCCTGCAGTTTTACAGCGATGTCCGTGATTCGGAACGCATGATCAAGATCAAAGATCTGTGATCCGAAATCGGTGAGGAGCATGGATCGATCAGTTTGGCATATTTTCTGTTCCAAAAATGAAAGTTATAACACATGGGCATATGCTATAGACGAAGATCTGCTTATCTCTTATAATGAAACCATAAGAATTCTGAAAGCAGATACTCATACAGTAAGCGAGAAAGCGATGTGCAAACAGACGGAACTACGCTTCCCATCGCTTACGCCATAGCACCTCATGAGGTCTCTGCTTTCTAGCCCGCTGCCAGCGCAGCAAAGGAGGATACCATCATGGGCAGTTTATATGACACCACAATGAAGCGCGAGAAAATGATCCATGACTTCGAGCAGCTGCTCGCTCAGTACAGAGCCTACTTCAAGGATGCCGGGATCGACATCAATGGCGACGCGCCTGAACTGATGCTCTACAAAGAAGCTCTCCGTATCTATACCTCTCTTCCGCGGATGAAGAATCTCGATCCGCTCTGCATGCTGGAAGGCGAATATGATCTTCTTCGCTCTATTTTGTCGGATATGCAGACAGGAAACTGGATAACCTCTCCCTACTATAAAAAAGATGCCATCTGATACAAAAAAGGGTGTGACCTAGGTCACACCCTTTTTTATGTATGAGAAAAACAAGAGCTTTCTACTTTCCTCACTCATACATCCCATTATTTTCAGACATGGCATCTGCCCTCTTCAGGCTTTTCTTCACCAAGTGCTGCAAAGCCGCCGATCTCTCTGCCATGATCTCCGGCATCTGGATGGAGTCATGACGGTACTGTCTTCCTGAAATCACGCCAAGGCCATCATTTTCTTTCAGCATTTCCGCCCTCTTTAAGCTTTTTTCTTCCCAATACCCTGCTTCATTCATTTTTTTCTCGTTCATGTATATTCCTCCTTGTATCACTGGGGAAAGCGGATGATTTTCCGCAGATCCGCCCAAAAAACTAAACAAATGATGGAAACACGAATCGTTCGATCACAAATACCAGAAATATATATAGACAGCCGAGATGGCGATCGAAAGCAGCATCATCGGCAACCCGTAGCGAGTATATCCGGCAAACGTCATCTTGATCCCATGCGCCTGGGCCAGAGAAGCCACCACCACATTGGCACTCGCACCGATCAAGGTCCCGTTACCGCCGAGGCAGGCGCCAAGAGATAAGGCCCACCAAAGAGGATCCAGATTCGTGATCCCCATATTTCCCATATCCTTAATGAGCGGGATCATGGTCGCAACAAAAGGAATATTATCGATGAAAGCAGAGGCAAATGCACTGAGCCACAGGACAAGCATGGTAGTCGTCGTCATATTCCCGCCTGTCGCATGCATAGCCGCTTTGGCAAGCGCAGTAATGACGCCTGTCTCCACCAATCCGCCTATGATAATGAAGAGTCCAAGGAAGAAGAAAATGGCCACCCATTCCACGCCGGCAAGGGCGCTGCCAATGGATTTCTCATCTTTCCTCATGGTCCAAAGCATCAAAAGCGCGGCGCCGCAAAGAGCGATGCTGGCATTATCCGCGTGAAGGAGATCATGGAGAATAAAACCGGCTATCACGAGGGCAAGAACGACGAGGCAGCGTTTCAACAGCGGCGCATTCGTAATTTCCGCACTTGCATCCATCTTCATGACTTCCTCGCGAAGCTCTTCTGTCGTCATCAGCTGTTTATGATAGAGCCGCATAAAAATCGCAACCGTCACGGCCAGAATACAGAGACAGACGATCCCCAAGTGAGTCAGAAAGGCGACGAAGTTGAGTTGCGGAACCGCACTGCTCAGCATGATATTCGGAGGATCACCGATCATGGTCGCTGTCCCCCCGATATTAGAAGCCATGATCTGTACCAGTAAGAATGGATAAACCGGGATCTTCAATTTTTTACAAATTGAAAATGTCACCGGTACAGTCAGCAATACCGTCGTCACATTATCCAGAAATCCGGAGCAGAACGCAGTCAGAAAAGCGAGTGCTCCCATAAGGTAAAGCGGCCTGGCCTTGACCTTCTGTGCAGACCACAAGGCCATATAATTAAATACTCCTGTCTCTGCCGTGATACTTACGATGAGCATCATCCCGACCAAAAGACCGATCGTATTGAAATCCACATAACTGATGGCTTTGCTCTGCGTCAATATGCCTGACATGATCATGACAGCAGCGCCTAAAAGAGCGATGATCGTTCGATGAACGATCTCAGAGATGATAAAAAAATAAACAACCACAAAAATGGAAAGTGCCAGGATCTCATGAGTATTCAATGACACGTAAGTCAACTCCTTCGCATTTCAGACATGGGCAGACGCTCTTCTCTCTTGGATCCAGAGCTTCTCTGCCGTAAACTATTCTGCCTAAATGCCAGATCATGAACTTCCAAACAGATACCACATCACGAGCTGCGCCTCCTATCCATTGCTCTTGATGGGTAAATTATACCTCTTTGTTTATCATTTGTAACATATTTATCGAGATTTAATTATATATTTCATTAGAATAGATGATTGATCCTTTGAAATGAAATACGTCTCTATAGAATAAAGGGAGGCATTTCCATAAGAAATAGACAAAATATCTATGCCGTTTGAATACTTTCTCCAGAAAATCGCTGCCTACCAGTCTACGTACAGGGAAGAGGCCGGGCCTCTTCCCCTTCCATCCCTATAGCTCCTCCCACGCAAAAAGGCGATGTGAAATAACGAGCATCTCATTTTCGCGTTCCATCTGCCGCGGGGAACTTGCAGCTCTCATAGGAGTGACCGGGAAACCTTATCCCAGCTGTCTTTCATACCATAGTCACCCAATCCGCCCCTGCGGGTAATGCTATTAAGTTAAGCGGCATTCTCGTATCGCAGCCTTCCCCATTGGGGAAGGGGGACCGCGTTAGCGGTGGATAGGGTGCTCTCGTAAATGGTCTGCTTGAGACGCTTTCCCCACTCTCTTTCATACCGCTGAACCCTATCCGGCTCGCTCCGCTCGCCACCTTCCCCACGCGGGGAAGGCTTTGTCTATCGTTATTCTTTTTCCACATATGCGTGTATTTGTTCTGACAATGCGAGAATACCATCTTCTAAAAAAAGGCGGCGAAGCCGCCACCTCAACCCTGAACCTTGAACCCTGAACCTTGAACCCTGAACCAAATGAAAGCAAAGTAAAAAGGGGCTGTAAAGAAATGAGGATTCATTTCTTTACAGCTCCTTTTACCCGTTACCATATCCTGTTCCTCACGAAATCAACCGGCCTTGGCCATTTTTTCGTGATGGGAGGTCGTCATCCACGCCCCTGCCTTCATTTCAGCGACCATGGAGGTCATGAGACGGTACTCCCCTTCCATACGGAGCAGGTCCTCAAGTTTTCTCGTATGGAGCAAACGGCCATAGATCCGTCCGGCTTCTGCGTAAAGCATCAGTGCCGGATGTTCCGATGGATCCCCTGTGATATTGATCCCATTGTCATTCAGGAAATTTGTAATATTGCCAATGAGAGCTTCATACGCATCGAGTAAAGTTTCCATTTTCATCACTGCATCATACATCTTGTTCATGATAGTCTCCTTTCTGCATTCAGCGGCTGCACGAGGAAATAATCCGAAATTAGGAAGTTTACACTCATTTGAAGTGATTTTGACCGGTCTGAAAGGTATTTCCTTCTTCATCCTTTCTGATTCCATTATATCCATCTGTTTTCCGCTTGTCTATAGTTCATGCCAATCGGTTATATCTTTGGTATTTTCCCTCAAAAATATGCCTTTTTGTAGAAACTTTTATGCAGGCTCCGGTTTCTTAGCCTGCCTTCCTCACAAATAAGTTCTTTGGATCACAGCGTTCGAACGTAAACTGATCCTTCGAGATGCAATACTCCAGCGACCAGTACTCTCCTGATTCGACAGAGACGGAGATCATGCTTGGCCCTGCCTGATAGTCTTTCATACGCCGTCCACGGATGTGCCGGGACCAGTGTGCTTCGACTTCGATGACATGTTTTCCCGGGGCAAGATATACCGCAGGGACTCCGAGCGCATAGAGGAAGGTCTCTGCACGAAGGCCATCGATGTGCAGGATCGCATTGATGCTGGCATAGTCTATATTTCCCGCATGACGCTTATGCAGGAGAACAATGGCGGAATGCTGGTTGGCCGCTTTCAGACGTTTCATTTTCGTTTTCTGTCTGGCATAGATCAGCCACACGCAGCACACAGCAAAAAGAAATCCGACGATACGCAGTATGTAAAGCAAAGCATCATGATTTTCACTCATTTTCGTCACTCCTTCTTCGTCTACGATACGAAAAACAGGCAGCCATGGGATCTCCGTCGGCTGCCTGACTCGCTTCTCTGTTTTATTCCTTTACAGCAGCCAACGGTAGAGCCCGAAGTAGGCCAGAACAGACAGGGACACAACGCCCGCCGCGGAGATGAAGAACATCCGCATGAAGAGCCGATCCAGCTCGCCGTCTTTCAATCCGCCTTCTGCCGAATAAGCCGCCAGCGCCAGCGCACCGCCCGTCGATAAAGGGCTGATGCCTGCGGTATTGGAGACCATGGTGATCGCAGTGACCCATTCGACCGGATTAGCACTGCTTCCCATCTGTGACAGGATATGCGGCACGGTCGGAATGAGCGTGGGCATGACGACACCGGAGGTCGAGGAGAACCACGAAAGGACGCCTGCCGTGATCCCCAGAATGCTGACTGCGGTCGAGTCGCTCATGATGGAAGCAAGCGCATCTGAGAGAAGATCGATCCCACCAGTCAAAATGATGACATTCATCAGCACGCCGACACCGCAGATCAGAAGAAGCGTCCCCCAGGGGATGCGGCGAAGCGCTGCCGTTTCATCAGAAACATTCAGAAACGACAAGATAGCAGCGACGCCGAAGCTGGCAAGTCCCACATTGATATGAAAGAACAGGACAAGGACCACCATGCCCGCGATGCCTATCAATGTGATGATCTGCTGCCGCGCAAATGAAGGCGTATCTGCCAGATGAAGTACGATGTCTGACCGCAGCCGATAGCCTCCGAAGGCAAAGTAGACCAGCGCGGCATAGACGGTCGAGGAGAGGACGCCATTCACGAGAAGCGGTTCCTCGATGCCGGTCAGGCCGAATTCTCCGCATAGATTCAGCCCGATGATGCCCGTCGCAGCCAGTGGAGACATCCCGCCTCCGGCCGCTCCGAGAAAGATGATGGCCCCCAGCATCGCCGGATTGATATTCATTTCCTTCGCAAGCGTCATCCCGAAGACCATCATAATGGCTGCCGTCGGAATGGTGCCCGGTCCCAAGGCAGAGAGGATGGTCGCAAAAAGGTACATGACGATCGGCACCAGGTAGGTGCGACGTCCGGAGAGCGCTACGATCTTCTTCGAAAGCAGGGCTAAGGTCCCATTCATCTCCGCCAGTCCGAAAAGATAGGTCACGCCCAGAAGCATGAGGAATAAGGAGTAGTTGAAGCCGCGGATGATCTCATCATCAGAGATCCCGGCCAGTCTGCCTACGAGCAGTGCGAGCGCGGTGCATAACAGCCCCGTATTCATTTTTTTCACAAAGCCAAGAAATATAGCAAGCCCCAATGCTGCAAGCGACGCCAGTG
The DNA here is from genome assembly GCA_000434475.1 of Dialister sp. CAG:486. Classification (GTDB taxonomy): domain Bacteria; phylum Bacillota; class Negativicutes; order Veillonellales; family Dialisteraceae; genus Dialister. Next base: position 2,026 of record FR879589.1, on the reverse strand, counting down.
CCATCATGTCCTCCTCGTTTTTATACTAATTATGTGCTAATACTAGGCTAATCCTTACAAATCATAGCATGATTTTCCTCTTGGAATAAAATACATGTTTTGCATGAAAGTTATGCTTGATGGTTAAGAGATATTGGCCAGCCGAAGAACCCTTGCGGCTTAAGGAAACGCTGATTCAATCGCAGAGTCAAATTCTACAAGAATTTTTATACATAGCTTCGTCATAACCTTCCTTAAATAGCTCGCTATTCTCGTCAGGTTATTCCTTGCTATGCATAAAAATTCAAGAGTAAAATCTGACAACGATTGAATCAGTGTTTCCTTAAAACGTCTTGCTTCTGCCGGAAGGCTCTTCCCCCCTTCTATGAAAAAGAGAGAGGAAAGCAGGCGGTCATGCGCAAGAGCTGTGAGCGGCAAGAAAAAACACACCCTCGATCTCTCGATAGGTGTGTTTTTCAGATCTCACTCTTATTTTTTCAGATGATGGCTGCCACGTTCGGTGATCGGCACGTCTTCTTTGCAGAGCGGGCATTCTTCCGGCTTGTAGGTCGGAACGGTGAGGTGGAGCAGCGGATATACCTTTTCCTGCGGTACGCCGAAGTCTGCTTTGCCGCCGCTTCTGTCTACTAAGAGGCCGATGCCGACGATATCGCCCTTGGCTTCATTCACGACATCGACGACTTCCTTGATGGAGCCGCCGGTGGTGACGATGTCTTCGACGATAAGGACTTTTTCACCAGGAGCGACCTTGAAGCCGCGGCGAAGGGTCATCTTGCCATTTTCTCTTTCGGTGAAAATGGAACGAACGCCCAGCAGACGGGCAGTGACCTGAGACAGGATGATGCCGCCGGTCGCCGGTCCAATGACGGTCTCGATGCCCATATCCTTGAAATGGTTTGCAAATTCCTGGCAGAGCTTTTCCGTGTATTCCGGATGCTGGAGCACGTTGAATTTTTCTACATAAAGAGGGCTGTGAAGACCGCTGGTCAGAAGGAAATGACCTTCCAGAATGGCTTTGGTTTCTTTCAGCAAAGATTCGACTTCTTTTTCGTTCATTATGCGTTCTCCTTTATTTCTTTTAAAATTAAACGGGCAGCCGCACAGGGGTCGATCGCCTGTGTGATCGGACGTCCGATAACGAGCATGGAAGAGCCGTCCTTGAAAGCCTGTGACGGGGTCGCGATACGTTTCTGGTCATCGGTCTGGGCAAAGGATGGGCGGATGCCCGGGGTCACGATGAGGAAATCATCCTTTCCGGCCATCTCACGGATGCTGCCGGCTTCTCTCGGAGAAGCGACGACGCCATCGACGCCGGAGGATTTCGCAAGGGAAGCCAGCTCCAAGACATGCTCCTGAATGGGGAGGTGTCCGCCGACTTCCTGCCATCCCTGGTCATCAAAGCTGGTGAGGACGGTGACCGCCAGGATTTTCGGACGTTCTACCCCCAGCTCATCCGCAGTGATCTTCGCATAGCGCGTCGCTGCCTGCATCATCGCACGGCCGCCTGCTGCATGGACGGTGATGAGGTTCACGCCGAGGCGAGTGACGGAGGCCACGCTGTGACCAACGGTATTCGGAATATCGTGGAGCTTCAGATCAAGAAAAACCTTCTTTCCGTGTTCCTTCAGGTAGCGGATCGTATCACTGCCTGCACTGTAGTAGAGCTCCATGCCGACCTTGTAGTAGGAGATCAGATCGCCAAGCTCATCGACCAGCGCTTTCATTTTGTCAAAGCTGTCGACGTCCAGTGCGACGATCAGTCTGTCGTCGGCGGTATAGATTTCGTTTTCTTCTGCCATTTCCGCTCTCCTTCATGGGAATAATAGGTATCTAAACTATTATATCATTTATTCAGGAAATCGGGGAAGAAAATTATAAAAGATGGAAGAGTTCAAGGGATTCGGGGTTAGCCTACAGGGCGTGCCGCCCCTTGAGAACGGATGAAAGCTCTGCTCAAATAAGGAATTAGGAATTAGGAATGGTTGTGCGGCGCATTTCGTCATCCTGAGCGGAGAAAAACGTCGTA
>FR879588.1 GCA_000434475.1 Dialister sp. CAG:486 | reverse complement strand
GGACTGGTTCCGAGAAGGACGAATCAATTGTATTTTTCAAGGACGGGCGGCTTTCTGAAATATATTCAGCAGGCCTAAAGAATAAGGCTCTCGATAAATGAGTCAATTCTGAAAATCTTAATGATAAGATACAACCTGTTCAGAAAAAGACGATCGTCTTCTCCTATGTTTTTTTAAGGAGCGATTTATTATGAAAAAGATCCTCGCACTGGCTGCTGTAGCAGCACTCACCGCTGGCGTATCCGCTTACGCTGCAAATCCATTCTCCGATGTTACCGCTGATGACTGGGCTTATCAGGCAGTATCCGACCTGTCCGCTCAGGGCGTCGTAGAAGGCTATCCAGACGGCACCTTCAAAGGCGAAAAGAACATGACCCGTTACGAACTGGCTCAGATCGTTGCTCGCCTCATGGCAAAAGAAGACCAGCTGAATGCAGAGCAGCAGGCAACCATTGACAAACTCGCTGGCGAATATGCTGACGAACTCGCTAACCTCGGCGTTCGCGTTTCCGATCTCGAAAAGAAAGTCGGCAATATCTCCTGGTACGGCGATGCTCGTATGCGTTATCAGCATAACTACAGTGCTTCTACAAAGAAGACTGCTGATAAATACACCGGTCGTATCCGCATCAATGCCAAAGCGGATGTGAACGAAAACACCTATGTTCGTGGTCGTCTCACCACGGGCAATGTAGATCTGAAAAATAATTCTTCTGCAGATGTAAAGATGGACCGCCTCGTTGTTCATCATCAGTTCGGCGACGATGTAGGGCTGACACTGGGTCGCTATGATGTAGCCTTTGGCCAGCAGCTGACTTGGCTCTATGGCAACGGCTTCGACGGTGCCGAAGCACAGTTCAGCTTTGATAAAGTCAATGTACAGGCTGGCTTCGGTCACTTCTCCGATGGTCCAACTTCCGGTATCGAAGATCAGGATACTTTCTATGCCAAAGCGCAGGCAGACATGAATGTTGCTCAGCTGGGTCTCGACTACTACAAGACCAATACCAGCAATAAAGCACAGCAGACAGAAGTCTATGGTGCCAACCTGAAGGTACCGGTTGGTGATTTCCGTGTATTCGGTGATTACTACAAAGACAATGATGGTGCAAAAGCTTCCGTTTGGACCGCTGGTCTCGGCTATGGCGCTATGAACCCGAAACAGCCAGGCTCCTTTGGCTTAGATGTCGCTTACTTCGATGTGGAAAAGGGGCTCGTGAAAGACGGCATGACCGGCTTCCAGGTATCTGGTGACTACCTGAATCAGGATGGTACCTTCTTCCTGGTCAGCGGGGATGTTGCTCTCCAGAAGAATGTATCCCTCCACGGTGAATATGCATTTGGTCACGATGCAGACAAAGCATCTGAAGGTGATCTGGGCGATTCCTATACCCTGTCCCTCAACTATAAATTCTAATCTTTGGAATTTTAGACAAACGAAAGGAAATCCCTCATGGGATTTCCTTTTTGCGTGCAGGGAGGGTGAAGCAAAGAGCGGAGGTCTTGACTCTCCCCCTTTGCGTTTTCTGCGCGAGGCTTGTATACTGCAGTTAATTTCATACAATGACTGACTTGAAGAGGAGTCCCTTGGGGGCTCCTTCTTTTTTGCCTAAAGGGAAATTAGAATAAAGCTAAATCATAATTTCCCTCTTGCAGAAAGATTTATTTCTATAGTATCCTAAAAGTAGCTCATATCCTGCCCGAGATATGTGCGAAGGACGAAAGGGAATGGCAGAGGAAACACGGTCACTCGCGCCGCAGATTTTTGAGTACTCCTTCGGAAAGGGCAATCCTATATATAGGGAAGATTTCCCATTTTTCAAAGGAGCGATTTATTATGAAAAAGATCCTCGCACTGGCTGCTG
>FR879587.1 GCA_000434475.1 Dialister sp. CAG:486 | reverse complement strand
GCGATCTTCTCAGCTTCACGTTCGGCCTCACCCTGATTCGGGTGGGCTTCTTCGTCCATTTCATACTGCCACATGCGCGTGGGAACCATTTCGCCCTCAGGGCTGCTGGTGTAGCGCATGGACTTCGGCATGGTCTTCACGGTGGAGAGCGGGCTTGTGAAGCCGCGGCCGATGACGTCTGTGGTATTCATGATGAAGAGAAAGGCATGCGGATCGATTTCTTCAATGTAGTGACGGAGTTTCGTGATCTGTGTCAGATCGACGATGGCAAAGATGATGCGCTTATCCATGCCGGAGAAGGCGCCCTGCCCGTAGAGGAGGGTTGCACCGTGGTGAATGTTGCGGAGGATGGCGTCTGCGATCTCAAGAGGCTTGTCAGAAACGATGAAGGCGGCTTTCCGCTGGGCGAAGCCGATGACGAGACGGCTTGACAGATTCGCATTGATGTACATCGCGATCAGGGTGCAGATGGCGAGCTCTAAGGCAAAGATCCAGGCACTGGCCATGACGATCAGGAAGTTCAGCGCAAAGACGACGTAGCCGATCTCCAGATTGAAGTATTTCTTCAGGATCGCACCGATGACATTGCATATTGATTTTTTTCACAAGCCCCCCCCCGATAACACCGAGCCCGCCGGTGTTGCTGTTGTAGCGGTAGAGGAGCCCCATGCCAAGGCCAAGGATGACGCCGCCTGCGATGGCAGAGACGAGCGGCTGTTTCACGGAGGACATGGCGGCAAGCGGTGCGGTGAGGTCGATGAAGACGGAGCAGAGCACGGTGCCTATGATGGTGATCAGGGTATAGAATTTTCCCATGAACTTCAGGGCAAGAAGAAGGATCGGGATGTTCAGGATGAGGTTTGCGATACCGATGGGAAAGCCCGTCAGGTAGTTCAGGATCATCGCGATGCCGGTGAGCCCGCCTGCGAGAAAGTGATGGGGGACATAGAAGGCATTGATGCCGACGGAGTAGAGAAATGTCCCGACCACGGTGATGGCCAGGATGAAAAACAGCCGCTGCCAGAAAGTGGGGCTTCTGTAGTCAGCCCCCAACGGGGTGTTCATGAGTGGGTCCTTTCTTTGAAACATGGAAGCACCAAGGGTGCTGTGAGAATATTTACATCATATTATATCACGGAGAGCAAGGGAACATGAGGCATGGTGGCATGGCGCATAGAGCAGAAACGCTGCGGAGCATCCATCGGGCGATGTCCGAATGTCTCTTAAGCGCAGGTTCCCCTCGTATCGCCAGCCTTCCCCTCTAGGGGAAGGTGCTCCGCAGGGGCGGATAGGGCACAAGCGGTATGAAAGAGAGCGG
>FR879586.1 GCA_000434475.1 Dialister sp. CAG:486 | reverse complement strand
GCAGATGGAACGCGAAAATGAGATGATCGTTATTTCACATCGACTTTTCTTATTTGTGATAAGGTGTGAAACTTATCCTGTGCCAGCTTCGTAAAAGTAATCCCGCATCGTCATTTTCCCCTGAGCAGAGGATCTTTTTTCAGGAAAGCCCGCTCTGGTAAGCAACATGGAAAATGGAACTATCATCTGAGGAATCCGCCCAAACCTCCGGCTTCCCCATTCCTATCTTCCTATCACCAGCCGCCGCATTTCCTTCGCCGATGTCAGTGCGCTCTTTGAGTCTTCCGTACCGGAGATCATCTGCGCTATATTGTCCAAATGCTGCGCGTCATTGAGGAGTACCGCCTTTGTCGATGTACGGCCATTTGCGATCGTCTTCACGATCTGATAGTGTCGATCCGCTGCACAGGCAGTCTGCGGAAGGTGCGTGATGCAAAGTACTTGGATCGTCTTCGCCAGGCAGGCGATTTTTCTGGCGACCTTGAGCCCCACCTTACCGCTGATGCCGACATCGATCTCATCAAAGATCAGTGTCTGCTGCGAGAGCAGATGAGAGATCACCATCTCGATGGCGAGCGCAATACGGGAGATCTCCCCGCCGGATGCCGTATCGCGCATGCTGCGGAGCGGCTCACCCGGGTTCGCCGAGAAATAAAATTCCATCTCCTCTGCGCCATTGGGCATCGGGCTCTTCTGAGCGACGAGGTGCAGCTCCATCCGCGCATTTTCCATGCCCATATCCTTCAGCGTCGTGACGACCCCTGTGAGGATTCTCTTCGAGGAGATCATGCGATACCGATTCAGCACCTCTGCCTTCTTCATCAAAAGACCGGTCAGTGATGCATAATTTTTTTGAAGCGCCTCATTGTCATAGATGACTTCCTTCAGCGCCTCATATTCCTTTTTGGCCTTTGCTTCATAGGCAAGCACATCCGAAAGCGTCGGACCATACTTTCGTTTCATTTCAGAGATCACTTCATCGCGGCTCTGCAGTTCATTCAGCTCTTCCTCAGAGAAGTCGGTGTCTGAAATGTAGGAATCAAGCCCATTGATGGCATCTTCCAGCGCATACGAGGCACTGTTCAGTGACTCGAGGAAGGCTTCCAGCGCTTCGTCATACTTGGAGACCGATGACACCTCACGGATCGCATCCCCGATGGCATCCTGCGGACCATTTTCTGCCGTCAGAAGCTCCAGTGCCTGATGTACCGATCGGAAAATGCGCTCATGGTTCTGAAGGACGGAGAGCTTCTTCTCGATCTCCTCATCCTCATCCGGCAAAAGATGCGCAGAAGAGATCTGGGAAAGCTCCCATTCCAGAATGTCCAGCCGCCGCTCCCGCTCCTGCTTCGCATTCTCATAGTCCTCGAGGGCATCCTTCAGCTTTTTCCACTCCCGGTAGGAATCCTGATAGTCCCTGTAGGCAGCTGCTACCTCCGATGTCCCCGAATCCACCATCTTTTCGCAGAAAGGGATGGATAGGAGCTCCATATTGTCATTCTGTTCATGCAGACGCACCAGCATCTTGCCGATCTTCTGGAGCTGTTTGACGGTACAGAAATCCCCATTGATGGTACAGAGACCGCGCCCCGACTTATTCAGCTTGCGCGACAGGATCACCTCGTGTCCTTCACACTCGATCCCAAGCTCCTGCAAAGCAGAGACGATGCTGTCATCCGCATAGAAGATCCCTTCCACTTTGAAGAAATCAGCGCCGGTACGGATGAGATCCGTCTTCGCGCGCCGTCCGGTGAGCACCGCAAGAGCATCGATCAGGATCGACTTCCCCGCTCCTGTCTCACCCGTAAAAATCGTGACCCCTTTCGTGAGATCGATCACCGTATCCTCGATGATGGCAAAATTCACGATATGTAAACTCTGCAGCATGGCAACCTCGTCAATTTTTCAAGAGACCCTGAAGCTTTTTGATCATAACCGGTACATCTTCCGGCGTCTTCAGGATCAGGAGCACCGTATCATCCCCCGCCAGTGTACCGATGACCTCCTCTGTCCTGGAATGATCGATGGCAAAGGCGACCGAGGATGCAGAACCCGGCAATGTGTGAAGCACTACCATATTCATCGCGCTGTCGATCCGGATGACCGCTTCCTGGAAAAGAATCGCGGTGTGACTCTTAGACATCACATTCGGCTTTTCACTCGGGAGAGCATACCGATAATGCCCATCACCATACGGGATCTTGAGAAGCATCAGGTCCTTGATATCGCGGGATACCGTCGCCTGTGTCACGATGATCCCCTCTTTTTTGAGAGCATTTGCCAGCTCTTCCTGCGTCTCGATGATCTGCGACTGAATGATCTCTTTGATTTTCATGATTCTATATCGTTTCATAGCTGTCCTCCTCAAGCAATTCATAAACATACTTTTATGCATAGACTGAAATATCTGCATAAACGAAGCCATACTCCCCGAAAGTATGGAAGATACTTTGTATAAATTGTATAGCATTTTATGAATAAGGTCAATGTTTTTTGTATAAACATAAGAAAGCAGTGACCGTCAGCCGCTAACCGTTCTGATCCGCCCTGATGGATCCGTTTTCGCCCGCTGCTCCTTTTCTGGCAACAAAAAAGCAGCGGCAATGGCCACTGCTTTCCTGTGAATTATCTATGTCTATATAAGTGGAAAAATTTTTAATTATTTCAGACGCAGACCCAGTTTAGCACCGAGAGCTCTGTAACGTTCAATATCGCTGCGACGCAGGTAGTCGAGCATGTTTCTTCTCTGGCCGACCATTTTCAGCAGTCCGCGACGGGAATGATGATCCTTTTTGTGGGATTTCAGATGTTCGGTGAGCAGAACGATTCTCTTGGTGAGGATAGCGATCTGAACTTCCGGAGATCCGGTGTCACCTTCATGGGTGGCATACTGTTCGATGATTTCTTTCTTCAGTTCGGTTGTAAGCATAATAGCCTCCTAAAATAACACATGAGCTGTATCTAAGTCGCCGCCGGAGATACGTGCCACTGGGATACAGTATTCACAACGATAACTATTATACATGGAAATCAAGGAAAGTGCAAGGGCAATTACAGGTTCAGGGTTAGCCCCTTGGGCGTGCCGTCCCTTGATTGTGTATGAAAGCTTTGTTCGCCAGTTAGGAGTTAGGAGTTAGGAGTGCTGGTGCGGCGCATGAAAAAATAGAAGCGCCGCGAGTAAAAATAATGGCGATGCCCGAGGGTTGTATGTAGTCACCAGTCACTAGCTACCAGTCACCTGAGGCTCCCAATCCCTAGCCACTAATCCCTAATCCCTGCTTTCAAACTTAACCCTTGTGGCGTGCTGCCCTTTGATTCCGTTTGAAAGCCTCGATTGAATGAGAAATTAGAAATGAGAAATGGTGGTGCGTCGCATAAAAATATGGAAGCGCCGCGGAATTTTGATAGTGCTTCGCGCTATCATCATCGGAAGCGAAGCCGAGGGATCTTTCTTGAACTGCTGTCAGTATCACATAAGCACCGGCAGGGAAACGACGCCTTGGTGCTACATATTTCTGCTTTCACGCATCCTTCGTTTAGCGGTCTGCAAAAAAGATTTCTCGCTTCGCTCGAAATGACGATACGAGAGTCTGATGTCTCCTAGTCTCCAGTCACCAGTCACTAGTCACTAGTCACTAGTCACTAGTCACTAGTCACTAGTCACATTAAACCCCAAAAGCCCCTCTGCACCAATGGCAGAGAGGCTTTCCCTTTATCCCAAAGCGACGCGGTCGCTGACCGTGCCACTGGTCTCTTCGAATTTCTTCAGCAGATCTTCGATGGTGAGATTTTTCTTTTCTTCCGGTGTATAATCCGCGATGATACGACCGCTGTTCATCATGATGAGACGGTTGCCATATTTCAGCGCGTCTCTCATGTTGTGCGTGATCATCAGTGTCGTCAGATGCTGTTCGGTGACGATCTCATCGGTGATTTTCAGCACCTTGGACGCTGTCTTCGGGTCGAGAGCGGCAGTCGGTTCATCAAGAAGAAGGATGTCCGGCTTTTTCATGGTCGCCATGAGCAGCGTGAGAGCCTGGCGCTGCCCGCCGGAAAGAAGTCCGATGCGGGTACCGAGGCGATCCTCCAGACCGAGATCCAGACGGGCTACCATGTCTCTGTATTTCTCATGATCTCCTGCGGAAAAAGCCCATTTCAGACGGCGGCTCTCCCCTCTTCGGGAAGCGAGCAGAAGATTCTCTTCGACCTGCATGCCGGCCGCAGTGCCTTTCAGCGGATCCTGAAAAACGCGGCCGATATACTTCGCTCTCTTGTATTCGCTGACGCGGGTGACGTCCGTGCCATTGATTTCGATCGTCCCTGCATCGGGAATATACGCGCCGGCGATGGCATTAAGAAGCGTACTCTTGCCCGCGCCGTTGCCGCCGATGACGGTACAAAAATCACCGTCATTCAGAGTGAGCGACAAACCATTCAATGCTTTCTTTTCATTGCTGGTGCCCTTGAAGAAGGTTTTGCTGATGTTGGTAACTTTTAACATGGGATCAGCCTCACTTTCCGACATTGACTTTGCCTTTGATCATTGGCGCAGCCAGTGCAAGGACAACAATAATAGCAGTAAAAAGCTTCAGGTCATTCGGCGGCATGCCCATATAGAGGACGACAGCGATGACCACACGGTAAATGACGGATCCGAGGATGACGGCAGCGAGAGAAGCAGAGAAGCTGTCGACGCCAAGAATGACTTCACCGATGATGACGGATGCGAGCCCGATGATGATGGTGCCGATGCCCATGCCTACGTCAGCAAAGCCGTTGTTCTGTGCAACGACCGCGCCGCAGAGACCGATGAGGGCATTCGAAATGAAAAGGCCGATGATGATCATGGTATCGGTATTTACGCCCTGAGCGCGCACCATCTGTGTATTATACCCGGTCGCGCGGATGCACATGCCAAGCTCGGTACCGAAGAACCAGTAAATGAAAGCACTGCAGAGGAAAAGCAGCACTGCCGGCACAAGGAAGGCCGCGACAGAGTTGCTCACATGCAGAAGGCTCGCCGTGGTAGAGAAGATGGTGTCCACACGAAGCAGGGAAATATTCGCTTTCCCCATGACGTGCAGGTTCACCGAGTAGAGCGCGATCATGGTCAGGATCCCTGCGAGGATCGCCGGGATCTTGAGCTTCGTGTAAAGAATACCGGTCACGATACCGGCCAGAAGACCGCCGAAAGCCCCGGCTGCAATGGCAAGCCATGGCGAAGCGCCGGCTGCGATCATGGATGCTGCGATAGCACCGCCCAGCGGGAAGCTGCCTTCGCAGGTCATATCCGGTACATCCAGTACGCGGAAGGAAAGAAATACGCCGATGGCCAGAATGGACCACATGAGCCCTTGGGCAACGGTGGAAAATGCTAAATCTGCCATGTAAATTCAATGCTCCTTTTCTGCTATGCTACGGAATAAAAGTGACTTGTGACTGGTGACTTAAGGAAACGCTGATTCAATCACAGAATCAGATTTCATATGGATCTTTATACATAGCTTCGTCATCATCTTCCTTAAATAGCTCGCTATTCGCGTCAGATGATTCCTTGCTCTTTATAAAAACCCAAGAATGAAATCTGACAACGATTGAATCAGTGTTTCCTTAAATGGCACCTTCGGGCATCGCCTCATATATACGCGGCGAAGCTGCCACCTTCATTCTTAATTCCTAACTTCTAATTTTTTACGGTCTTGCCGGCTGTCCATCATAAAGATAGAGCTTTCTGCCGCGCTGCCAGATGTCACCGGGGAGTGGAATATTGAGTGCATTCACCTGTCTCATGTTGATGACAAGATCCGGATCATGCTGCTTGGTGATGAGGATGTCCTTCGGGATCTTTTCTCCCGCAAGAAGCCAGCAGGCCATACGCCCGCCGGAGAATCCCATGCGGTAATAGGACGGAGACACGGAGAGGACTGCTCCGCGGGAAACCATTTCCTTCTGCTCGCCAATGATCGGCACCCAAGCGTCTGTGGCGATCTTCACCATTTCATCAAAGTGTGCAAGAACCATCGGATCTTCCGGCATATAGACGCATTTGACCTGCGAGATCAGGTTTTCAAACTGCGGCCCTGCTTTTTCGCTGTCGTTATACTTGATCTCCACCAGCTTCAGCTGCTTCTGTTCTGCGACGGCGCGAAGCATCTTGACCTGCTTTAGAGCCCCCTCATCCTTGGGATTGTAAATAACGCCCAACGGGTCGAGCTTCATGAAGCGCGATGCCATCCGCACCTGATTCACGACCTGCGGATAGTCGCTGATACCGGTGAAGTTTTCATGGTCTGCGAAGTCTTTGTCCTTCTGGAAATAAAGAACGCCGACGCCGACGACAGGGATGCTCTTCGTCACCTTTGCGGCCGCTTTGGCTGATGGAGTGCCGATGGCAATGATGAGATCCTTCTTGCTGCGGACGAATTGATTCACCGCGCTCTTCACTTTGCGTTCGCTGCCAGCTGCTTTGACGAGCTCGACCTTCATATTCTTTCCGTCCTGATAGCCGCCGGCTTCAAGAGACGCCATGACGCCTTCGAGCATCTTATCCTGCTCGGGCAGATCGTCCGACTGCAGGATACCGATGCTATAGACTTCTTTCCTGGCGATCGGGACCGGCGGATTTTCATCCACAGGTACCGGTCTTTCATTATAGAGGAGAATAGCCATCGCGATATTGCAGATGGCGAAAATGAGCATGAGCCACCACAGCTGTTTCAGTTTCGAAGCCAATGAGGTTTTCCTTTCTCTTTTATACAAGGAAAAGTAACCTCTTCCTCTTTCACGGAAAAGGTTACTCCTTTGTATGCCTTACTTATACACCGGGAACATGCAAACCGTATCTCCCGACAAATGCCTGCTTAAGGTAATTCAGCGTTTCCTTACTACTACATCATTTCCGCGCGGTCCAGAACCGACTGCGGGATGGTGATGCCAAGCGTTTCCATTTCTGCTTTATTGATGTAAAGTTTCGATTTGTCAGCGCCTTCGACAGGGAAATCCTTGACCTTTTTATTGCCCTTCAGGATCTCTGCTGCCATCTCACCTGCTCTATGACCAATGTCATAGAAGCTGATAGATTCCGAAGCAAGGACGCCGGACTTCACATGCCCTACCTCTGCACCATAGACCGGGATCTTTTCCTTATTCGCGACGGCCATCAGTGTCGGAATGGATGATGCGATGATATTATCCGTCGGAGCGAAGATCGCATCGACCTTGCCTCCGAGGAAGCCCTCGGCCACCTGCTGCACATCATTCACCGAGTTCACTGTGAGCTCGACGACTTCGATGCCAAGCGGCTGGCAAGCCTTTTTCAGACGATCGGCCTGAATGACGGAGTTGATTTCACTGGAATTGTAAATGATACCGACTTTCTTTGCATTCGGCTGGATCTCATGAATGAGTGCCACCTGCTTATCCAGCGGACCTCTGTCGTGGGTCCCTGTGATATTGCTGTCCGGCGCTTTTTCCGACTTCATGAGCTTCGCATTTTCGAAATCAGCGATCGCCGTACAGATGATCGGGATCTTGTCCGTCGCATTCGCCATCGTCTGCGCTGCCGGTGTAGAGATCGCACAGATCAGGTTGTAATTCCCGGAAACGAAGCGATTGGCGATCGAGCGTAGATTCGACTGGTCGCCCTGGGCATTCTGCTGATCGATATCGACCTTGTCTTTCAGCCCCTGTTCATTCAGTGCATCGACAAAGCCTTTGTTCGACTCATCCAATGCCGGATGCTGTACGATCTGTACCACCCCGACCTTCATCTTCGCATCGCTCTTGCTACTGTCACCGCCACCGCAGCCTGCAATGAGACCCGCAGCCATCAGCCCGCAAAGACCTGCTACCAAAATTTTCTTCCATTTTTTACCTGCCATTCTACTTTTCCTCCATTTCTATTTTGCAAGCACATGACCCTCCATCCGCCTCCGAAAATACCATCCTACGTCTTGCTCACCAGCGGTTGCGTCTTGTACTATGCATTGGGTTAAAGAAATTATAACACACGGGCATAGATTTGGAAAGAGAAATGGGGCTTACGGCATGGGGAAGCCATGCGTTCATAGGAAGCCGCCTTACAAGCCCTGCCCTCAAAGCCCTTTCCCCTCCTCCCCATTCATGGTATGATTAAGCCGCAAATATATTAGCAAAGAAGGTTTTCCCATGACAAATGATACCCCCACACCGACGTCCAAGCCTGCCAAAAAGAAGCTGCTCCACATCGAATTTTTGCGCTTCCTCTGCATTTGGCTGGTCATGTTCACCCATAGTGCGACCGAAGGTTTCTCTATTTTCATTCACCGCCCCGAGTCGCTCTTTTATCCTTTCTACCTCGCCGTCCCCTTCTGGGTAAAGACCGCGGTGCCTATCTTTTTCATGATCTCGGGCGCACTGCTCCTGGGACGCGAAGAGCCGATCTCCACCATCTTCAAGAAACGCATCTGGCGCTTCCTTCAGGTCATCTTTGTCTTCTCTCTCATCAACTATGTCTGGTTCTACCACAATCTCCCCCTCACGATCCCCGGTCACATCGCGAAATTCTTCACGATGCTCTACTCCTCGCAGATGGCAACCGCCTATTATTTCTTATACATATATATCGGCTTTCTTCTGATGCTCCCCATCTGGAGAAAACTGGTGAAAGCCATGACGGAGGATCTCTACCTCTACCTCATCGGGCTCAATCTTTTCTTCGTTGGCTGCGTGCCTGTCATTTCCTTTCTCATTTTCAAGGGCAGCGCGGAGATGAACTACTTTGTAAACCCTCTCCTCGCGATCAGCGAGCCGTCTTTCTACTTCCTCATGGGCTACTGGATCGAGCATGTACTCCCCGACACATGGCTGACGAAGAGAAATCTGGCAAGACTGGGGCTTATCGCCATCATCGGCACCGCCATAGCCGGCTTCATGACCTACTACCACGGCGTATGCGCCGGCGGCATGACGGAAGCCATCTCCGAGCGCTTCTACGACTCCTTCCTCTTCCTGAATACCGCCTTCGTCTTTTGCCTCACCCGCTGGTACTTCATGACCCACCACATCTCCGATGCTTGGTCGCGCCGCCTCGTCTTCCTCGGAGGCATCTCCTTCGGTGTCATGCTCTTCGAAGAGATCACAAGAAATCTCACACACATCATCCTCTCCCGCGTTCTTCTGGTCTATCTCTACCGCTTCCCCTTCTTCGATGCCGTCATCTGGATCACTCTTGCCTACGCACTCGGTGTGGTGCTGACGTGGGGAATCAAGAAGATCCCGTATTTCAAAAAACTGATCTGATGAATCCCGCAGGTCCTATAGGTGATGCATGCTCAAGGGGAAACACAGTCCCCCATAAAACGTGCTGCCGCACGGTCGCTGCACGCAAAAAGGCGATGTGAAATAACGATCATCTCATTTTCG
>FR879585.1:185-53130 GCA_000434475.1 Dialister sp. CAG:486 | reverse complement strand
ATTTCTCATTCAATCTAGGGAAACACTGATTAAATCGTTGTCAGATTTAATCAGCATTTCCCTAGGCTTTCGAACGTAATCAAGGGGTGAGCTGCCCCACGGGCGAGCCCTGAACCCATCAAGCTGAACCTTGAACCCTCTAATCCTCGATCACCGGATGCTCATAGAGCTCCTCCAGATCCTTCACGAGGTGCTTCTCGATCGCCGCCTCAAGGGCTTCTATGGTTCTGGCATCGTACTGATGAATGATGCCAGGGATACCCTTGGCGCGAAGCTCGCCGTAGTACTCATCGCGATACATGTTATAGAAGAAAAGGATCCCTGTATCCTTTTCTTCACACTCATAGGCAGCGATGATGTAGGAGCCGTTCAGCCCAAGGAGGGGCATTTTCGGCGCAATGACGCGCACATAGTGCCCGAGCTTCTCCGGCAGCAGCTCTTCATAGTCCCAGACCATGAAGCCTTTGCCCTCGACCAGAATGGAGACCTTCTCGCGATGGATGAGTTCCTTCTCGATCGCCTCCGGTGTCAGCAGTTTCACGAGGCGTTTAAATGCCTCAAGATCGCCCGTGATGCATTCGATCTCCGTCAGCGTGATCATGTGCAGATCCATCTTCACCATGTAATCCGCCGTTTCCTCATCGTATAAGACGCGGATCTTCCATCCATTCGACTTGTGAAACCAGCCGAAGGCATAATAAATGCGATCGTGCTGCTCATCAATGATGCGAAGTTCATAGTCGCCGATGACTGGGGGAAGCTCTTTCTCCTCGTACCAGGCAAGCAGCTTCTCGCGGCGCTCCGCACGCGCCTTCTTTGTTTTTTCATCCACGTCAGCCATGGTGACTCCTTTCTAAATGAGACTATGAGACTGGAATACTAGGAGATGTTAGACATTAGACTTCGGATTTCAGACTTTAGACTTCAGACTTCAGACTTCGGACTTCTAACCTTTGACTTCTGATTCCTAGTCACTAGTCCCTAGTCACCAGTCACCAGTCACTAGTCACCAGTCACTAGCCACTAGCCACTAGCCACTAGTCCCCAGCCACTAATCCCAGTCACTTCTCCGCCAGTTCTGCCTCAAGCCTGTCTCTGGATGCGGTGACGGACTTCACAAATTCCCGTGTTTCTGGGAAAGGGATCTGGTTCATATCAGAGAAGCCTTCCTTCCAGCCATAGTCCTTCACCCACTGGTCCACATTGCCGCGGCCCGCATTGTACGCGGCCAGCGCAAGGACTTCATTGTTGTGATACTCCTTCAACAGGTAATTGATATACCAGGCGCCCAGCGGGATATTCTCCTCGGGACGCTCCAGACGGTTCGCCGGAAGGCCGCTTTCCTCGGAGATCCACTCTGCGGTATCCGGCATGAGCTGCATCATGCCGATCGCGCCCACATGGGATACCGCCTTTTTATCGAATTTACTCTCCGTCAGGATGACGGCTTCTAAAAGAGCCGGCGAGATCTCCTCCTTCTTCGCGCTCTCTGAAATGAGGAGAGCGATCTCCCGCGAGGGACGCATGAAGGAAATGTCCGAAAGGATGTAGACCGCAAGACCGCACAGAATGGCCAGAAGAAGGGTGAAGAGCATAGCCCCCGTATTTCCCTGATGTCTGTGGACTTCTCTCTTTTTCCGTTTCAAGGCGGTTCTCATGGATTCAGCTCCTTTCAGGCAAAAATGATGTAGGATTCAGGGTTCAGGGTTGTCGTGGCGGCTTCGCCGCGAATATGTATGGGGCGATGCCCGAAAGAGGTATGTAAATCACTAGTCACGAGTCACCAGCCACCAGCCACTAGTCCCTAATATTCCTCATCCGTTCCTTCGCCTTCGCGAGGGCTTCTCTCACCTGGCGGCGGGTGTCTTCGACGGAGCGGCTGTTGTCGATGATGACATCCGCATAGTTCAGCTTATTGTCCGTCGGCATCTGCTTATGGATGCGGTCAAGGACCTGCTCTCTGGTGAAGCCGTCTCGGAGCGTGACACGCTCGATCTGCATTTCCAGCGGTACCTTGACGATCCAGACTTCTTCCACACGCAGCTGCCAGGAGATCTCCAGCAGGAGCGGCATGTCGAGTACAACAAGGTCATGACCTTCCTCCTGGGCCTTCAGAAGCTCTTCCTGCGTGCGGTGCCAGATGAAGGGATGGATGATGGCATTCAGCTGCTGGCGTTTTTCTTCCTTCGTGAAAACGATCGCTGCCGTTTTCAGCCGATCCAGCGTCCCGTCCTCATTGAAAATGGCCTCGCCAAAGGCGCGCCGGATGTCTTCCATGACCGCACTGCCCGGCCGCACTGCCTCGCGCGCGAGCATGTCCCCATCGATGATGGGGATCCCCAGCTCCTTCAGGTAGGAGGAGACTGTGCTTTTCCCGCAGCCTACGCCGCCGGATAATCCGATACGATACATAATGAGATAACTTCCTTTGAATGATAATGAGAAAAGGGGTTCAAGGTTCAGGGTTGTGGTGGCAGCTTCGCTGCAATTACATATGAAGCGATGCCCGAAAGTGGTATTCAAGTCACCAGTCATTCGAGGTTCCTAACCCCTAGTCCCTAACCCCTAGTCACCAGCCTCTCCGCTCACTTCGTCTCCGCCCAGTTCTTCCCCGCATGGACGTCGGCGAGGAGCGGGACTTTGAGCGTGACGACGGATTCCATCGTTTCTTTTAAAAGAGCAGCGATCTCCTCTTTTTCCTCCGCCACCACCTCTGCGACCAATTCATCATGGACCTGCAGAAGGACGCGGCTCTTATAGTGGCCCTTCCTCAGCTTGTCATAGACGGCGATCATCGCCATCTTCATGATATCTGCGGCCGTGCCCTGGATCGGTGTATTCATCGCCATGCGTTCTGCGAGTGAACGGCGCATGAAATTCTTGCTGCGGATATCCGGAAGCTCGCGATAGCGACCAAAAAGCGTGACGGCGCGTCCTGTCTCCCTGGCTTCTTCGATCATACGCTGCATGAAGCCCAGGATCTTCGGGTAGCGGGCATTGTACCTGTCGATATAGTCCTGCGCCTGCTTGGGCGTGATGCCGAGCTGCTTGGACAGGCCGAATCCGCTGATGCCGTAGATGATGCCGAAATTGACAGCCTTCGCATGGCTTCGCTGCTCGTCGGTGACTTCTTCGAAGGGGATGCCCAGCACTTCGGCCGCGGTGCGGCGGTGGATATCCTCATGGTTCGCAAAGGCCGCGATCAAGCTCTCATCACCGCACATATGCGCAAGAATACGGAGCTCGACCTGCGAGTAGTCCGAAGAGATGAAGCAGTCATAGCCCTCGCCCGGTACAAAAAGGGAGCGTATCTTCTTCCCTTCCTCCGTGCGGACAGGGATGTTCTGCAGGTTCGGATCCGAGCTTGAAAGACGGCCCGTAGCTGTCACCGTCTGGTTGAAGGAGCCATGAATGCGGCCCGTTTCCTTACGGATGAGCTTCGGCAGCGCTTCGAGGTAGGTGGAGATCAGCTTCGAGAGCGTGCGGTAGCGAAGGATCTTGCCCACAAAGGGATAGCTGACCGCCAGATTCTCCAGCACGTCCGCAGCGGTCGAGTAGCCGGTCTTCGTCTTCTTGCCCGCCGGCATCCCCAGCTTCTCGAAAAGGATATGTCCGAGCTGTTTGGGCGAATTGATATTGAATGGTTCCCCTGCCTCGGTGTAGATGTCCTTCACGAGGAGGCGCAGCTCACTCTCCATGTCCGCCTTGACCTCCTGCCAGCGCTGCTGGTCTGTCGCGATGCCGACCTTCTCCATCGCGGAAAGCACCTTGACGAGCGGCTCTTCCACGTCCGTGAAAAGTGTCATCACTCCATTTTCCTCGAGCTTGCGACAGCACGGCCCATAGATCTTCGACAGGAAATCTCCGATGAGACTGCCCTTGTCTGCGAAATCTTCCATCTCATCCGCAAAGACTTCGGGCACTCCATAGAGCCCTGCCATGTACGATAAGGGGTACGTCACGCGCGCCGGGTCCAGCAGGTAGGAGGCGATCTGTACATCAAAGAGGGGTAGTGAATCGGCCGGGAAGTCTGACTCCGTGAGGGCTTTCGCATCGACTGTCACTACTGCTTTCGCTTTCGCGAGGGCCTCCGCGAGCTTCTCATACTGCGCCGGCACCGCCGTGTACGCCCGTCCCTCACTCACAACAACCGCAGACCTTGCCGTAAAGAAAGGCGCGATCCCGGAGCGGTCGATCAAAAGGGCTGCGACCTTTTCGTCAAACGTCTCTCCCTGCCATGGTTCAGCCTTCACAAGCTCGGCCCGGCTCTGCTCCTTCTTCGCTTCCGCCAACGCACGGAAGCGCGGAAGGCTGGCAAACTGCTGCAAAAGATTGATCCCGAGCTTTTGGAAAAGGAGACGCATTTCCTCAAAATGAACGGGCTGATGCATCTCTTCCAGAGACGTCTTGAGCGGCACGTCGCGCTTGATGGTCGCAAGGTCATAGGAAAGATAGGCCAGCTCTTTATTCGCAGTAAGCTTCTTTCCCTGCGCGCCTTTGATCTCTTCGACATGGGCATAGAGATTATTCAGATTGTCATACTGCGTGATAAGCTTCAAAGCCGTCTTCTCGCCGATCCCCGGCACGCCGGGAATATTGTCAGCAGTATCCCCCATAAGCGCCTTCATATCGATCACCTGACGCGGCTCTATGTGGTACTTTTCAAAGACCGCTTCCGGCGTCATGGCCGCCATATTCGTGATACCCTTCTGCGTGAGGAAGACCGTCGTCCGGTTACTTGAGAGCTGCAGCGCATCGCGGTCGCCCGTCACGATATTGACCGGCATTTCCTTTTCATAGCGAAGAGAGAGCGTCCCTAAGATGTCATCTCCCTCGTAGCCGTCAAGACTGTACACCGCGACACCCATCACCTGCATCACGTCGCGGATGAGGTCAAACTGCGGCACCAGCTCATCCGGTGCCGGCTTTCTCGTAGCCTTGTATCCCTCGTACATCTCCGTGCGGAAGGTGTGTCGATCCTTGTCGAAGGTCACTGCCATATATTCCGGGTCCAGATCGCGATAGAGACCGAGCAGCATCCGCAGAAATCCATAGACCGCATTCGTCGGGATCCCATCCGGCGATGTCATAGTGGGCGGCAGCGCATAGAACGCGCGGTATAAAAGGCTGCTGCCATCAATGATGACCAATTTCTTTTCCATAGTAAACTCCATGAGGGTACGCACTCGCGTGCCAATCAACGCCAAAGCCCCATGCCGATGGGCAACAGGTTCAAAGGGTTATAAGCTTTGAAGGAGGGTGCATCGCACGAATGACATCGCGGCACCGATCCCCAATGCGTCATCCGCCGCCTTGTAAAAGGGGCAGACATCGTAGTATATATTATATCATAATCGCGCCGGGCAAACAGGCTTCCCATGGTGAGGGGTACACATTCTTCGCCTCGCAGCGAATGAAAAAGATCTCCTCTTTGCTTAGAATACCGATACAAAAATACCTGCCGCAGGGCGGCGCAAGACACGCCGCCAGAGAAAAGAACCCCACGCTCCATTCCGGCAAGCGCAACAAAAAAGCCCATCCAATGGATGAGCTTTTTCTCATTTTAGTGGTGCGGTCGGAGAGATTTGAACTCTCACGGATTACTCCACTACCGCCTGAAGATAGCGCGTCTGCCAGTTCCGCCACGACCGCATATAAAATTGAATTGAGGGAATCAAGTAGAAAAAAGAGTGGTGCGGCTGGTGAGACTTGAACTCACACGATCGAAAGATCACTACCCCCTCAAAGTAGCGCGTCTGCCATTCCGCCACAGCCGCAGGAATGGTGCCTCAGAACGGAATCGAACCGTTGACACAAGGATTTTCAGTCCTTTGCTCTACCAACTGAGCTACCGAGGCAAATAAAAGTGGCGACCCGGATCAGATTTGAACTGACGATCTCCGCCGTGACAGGGCGGCATGTTAGACCACTACACCACCGGGCCGCACGTAAGTTACGCATATTAGTATATCCATCCATGGTACTTTTGTCAAGCACTTTTTGCAAAACGATTTCCTTGGGCGATAGGTGTGGCTGGGGGCCGCGAACCCTCTCGCACCGTCATTTCGAGCGCAAGCGAGAAATCTTTGTCATTCGCGATCAAAATGGTCAATGTTTGGAAGCCTCAAACGGGAAACCGGCTCTTCAAGAAACCTTCGGGCATCGCCATGATCGATACTCCGCGGCGCTTCTGATTTTTTATGCGCCGCCCCTCTGAACCTCTTGAACCCGCTGAACCTCGTTCACGCGCAATCAAAGGGCGAAACGCCTTTCCCCTATTTTTCTACAGATGATACAATTCCGGTCTTCTGTCACGAAACACATTGATGCTCTCTCGGATGCCCCGCAGTACGTCCGTATCGATCTCCGCCGTGGCCACCTGCTCCTTTTCACCCAGATGGAGCAATTCTTCCCCAAGAGGCGAGAGCAGCATCGAGTTTCCGCCGTACTGCGTGCTGCCGGCGCGGCCGCATTCATTCACTGCACAGAAAAACATCTGATTCTCGATCGCTCTGGCTTTAGAAAGCGTGATCCAGTGCTCCTTTCTTACAAGCGGCCAGGCGGCAGGAAGGAAAAACAGATCCCCCCCCTGCAAGGCTTCTGTCCGGATCAGCTCACAAAAGCGTACGTCATAGCAGATCGCCATCGAGCAGGCGATCCCGTCCAGCGTAAAGTGGACAGTGGAAGAGCCGCCGGTATACGACTTCGTTTCTCCCATCGGGCTGAAGCCGTGGATCTTATCATAAGAGGCAACGACCTCGCCCTTGCGATCAAAGATATAGCTTCGATTGAAAACGCATCCGTTTTCCAAAACGCTGACCGAGCCCGCCACGATATTGACGCCATGCTCCTTGGCAAATGCTCCGAACACCTTTTTCGTCTGCGCGCCATCTGCGTCAGAAGCGGCATAGAGTGCGCTGTCCGGCGACGGAAAGAAACCGGTGTTTAACGTTTCCGGCAGGACAAGAATGTCCGGCTTGTCTTCCAGCGCAAGCTCCATCAGCTGCACGGCCTTTTTATAATTTCTTTCCACCTGTCCCAGCTCTACATCCATTTGAATCAGACTGATCTTTTCCTTCATAAAGCCTCCACCCATCCTGTCACTCAAACGAACCATCGAATTTCATTCAATGTACCGCCTCCGGCTTTTTCTGTCAAGAAAATAGCTCCCTCTTTCTCCCATCAAAAAGAGCCGGAGGCAAAAGCCCCCGGCTCTTTTCTTATGCAGGAGAGGTATGAGATTATAGTCCCCATCCCTTACGATCTCCTCAATCAGGCAGATCATTCCGAAGGACACGGTGCGCCATGCCCACCGTGACCTCATTGAAATGAAGCACACCCACGCCGACGAAGATCGCGACGCAGAGATGCTCATTCCAGCGGGCGATACCGATCTTGCCGCCGACATTCATGCCGATCGCCATTGGCTTCACCTGCTCGATGGCAGACTCCATGGCTCCGACCACAGAGCCATCCCCCACATGAGTATCAGAGATGACCTTCTGCCTTTGGGCAGCCACGATGGCCGACTCGAAGATCTTCGGAAGGATATCCAGAAATTTCCCGCCAAAGTTCACAGCGACAGCGCGGATGCCATCCTTCGCCAGCCTTTCCTTCAGCGCATTCTCATCTGCCCGCGTCTCGGTCAAAGACATGCGGAGCGCGGCCCGTGCGATATCAGCACTCTGGTATTCTTTGTAAGCCATCTCAGTTTTCCCGTTCTTTGATCTCGCGGATCAGGTTTGCAACGAACATCGGGAGAGACTGGGACCCCAGGTCGCCATTCTTTCTGCTTCTGACAGAAATGGTGTGACCCTTCATTTCCTGATCGCCCACGATGATCATGTACGGTACCTTCTCCATCTGTGCCTTACGGATCTTGTAGCCCAGTGTTTCATTGGCCTCTTCCACTTCGACACGGATATCAGACTCGGACATAGCCGCTGCGACAGACTTCGCATATTCCAGATTCTTGTCCGTGACAGGGATGATCTTCGCCTGTACCGGAGCGATCCAGGTCGGGAAAGCCCCTGCATAGTGTTCGATCAGGATACCAATGAAACGTTCCAGAGAGCCATAGCCCGCACGGTGCAGCATGACTGCTCTGTGCTTTTCTCCATCTTCACCGATATAGTTCACATCGAAGCGTTCCGGCAGCTGCATATCCATCTGGATGGTGCCGCACTGCCAGGTACGTCCCAGAGAGTCCTGTACATGGAAATCGAGCTTCGGTCCATAGAAAGCACCGTCGCCTTCATTGATCTGGTACGGTACACCCGCCGTCTCGATCGCTTCGCGGAGCGCATTCGTGGAGATCTCCCACAGCTCATCGCTGCCCATGGAGTTTTCCGGACGGGTAGAGAGTTCGACATGGTATTCCAGACCGAAGACACCATACATCTTCTGGTACATCGCCATACACTTGATGACTTCATCCTTCATCTGTTCCTGCGTCATGAAAATGTGCGCATCATCCTGCGTGAAGCAGCGTACACGGAAAAGACCGTGCAGCGCGCCCTTCAGCTCATGACGATGAACAAGGCCGAATTCGCCGACACGCATCGGCAGATCTCTGTAAGAACGCTGCTGCGTCTTGAAGAAAAGGATTCCGCCGGGGCAGTTCATCGGTTTGATCGCATAGTCTTCCTCATCGATCTGGGTGAAGTACATATTTTCCTTGTAATGATCCCAGTGACCAGACTGCAACCACAGCTTCTTCGACAGGATGACCGGCGTCATGATCTCCACATAGCCGAATTCCTTGAAAAGCTCACGTTCATAGTCCATCAGTTTATTTCTGAGGATCATGCCCTTCGGATGGAAGAACGGGAAGCCTGGGCCCTCTTCATGGAAGGAGAACAGATCGAGCTGCTTGCCGAGCTTTCTGTGATCGCGCTTCTCCGCCTCCGCACGGACGAAGAGATAGTGGTCAAGATCCTCCTTGCTGAAGAATGCCGTCGCATAGATACGCTGCAGCATCTTATTCTTGGAGTCACCGCGCCAGTAAGCGCCAGCGACCGTCATCAGCTTGAACGTCTTCACCTTGCCGGTGGACTTCAGATGCGGGCCCGCGCAGAGATCCGTGAAGTCACCCTGTTCATAGAGAGAGATCGTTTCCTCCTCCGGCAGATCTTCGATCAGCATGACCTTGTAGTCCTGGCCTTTATCCTTGAAATACTGGAGCGCTTCATCGCGCGGCAGCACCTTCTTCACCAGCGGGATATTTTCCTTCGCGATCTTCGACATCTCCTTCTCGATCGCTGCGAAATCCTCCTGGCTGAAAACATGATCAGAGTCCAGATCATAGTAGAAGCCATCATCGATCGCCGGTCCGATAGCAAACTTCACGCCAGGGAACAAGTGCTGGATCGCCTGTGCCATCACATGGGACGCCGTATGACGCAGCGTGAAAAGACCTTCCGGATCCTCCTTCGTGAAGAATTCCACCTCTGCACCATCCACGATCGGATCGCGCAGATCCGTCAGCTCGCCATTCACCTTCGCTACCAGCGCATTCTTGCCAAGGCTGTTGGAGATCGCCTTCGCTGCATCCGCCAGAGATACCGCGCTCTCGAACTCCTTCTCTTTTCCGTCTTTCAGACGAATCGTAATCATAGTATCTTCCTTTCTAAAAACAGACATTCACTGCTTGGGGACAGTGGCTTCCATTTTTGCTGCTTTCTGCTTGGCTCTGCCATTTCAGCCGCTTCACAGAAAACAACATGAAAGCAATAAAAAACTTCCGTCCCTAAGGGACGAAAGTTGTATTCCGTGGTTCCACCCAAATCAGAGCTAAAGCTCCACTTGTCGGCCCGGTAACGAGGCCACCCGGGAAGATTTCGATCCTCCTGCTCCAGAGCGGTAATCGATCCCCCCCACCATCTGCTCCCACCAACCGCAGACTCTCTTTGCGTGTACCAAGGATCCATCATGTCTCTATCCTCACATGTATGGTCATACTATAGACTTCTTTTTGGCGTTTGTCAAGGGGAAGGTTGGAGACTATGAGACGAAAAGACATTAGACTTCAAACTTTCCGGCCATCTCAAAGCTTGAGTAAATCATTCTTTGCTTCCCAGCAGCATCTTCATATTCAAACGATAATGAAATGGCTTCTCATTTTTATCCACCAAATAATGAGCTTGCGGTATTTTACTCAGCCGACTTTTGATCGTAACACGAGTCTTATGCGTAGCCTCCATCAGCTGATCCATCGTGATTCCAATACCAGAGAACAAAGAAGCCTGCAGCAGCAGATAATAGATCGTTTTCGTCAACTCATCCTGTCCTGCCACCTTTTCATTCAGCTGCGCGGCAAAGCGTTTCAACTGCTCCTTTTTTCGCGAAAGTAAGGAAATCGTATCATCAAACGCCAGCGATATGAACTCCATAAATTGCAGGATAAATGGCGTCAAATCGCCTCGATTCCACTGACTATTCGTCTCCTCAAACATTTTGTAATATGCATTTTTTCGTTTGTTGATCTCCACAGATAGCTGCAATGCAATATACGGACTAAATTCCTGTGACAGATAATACGACACAATAAATCATCCCGTGCGGCCATTCCCATCATAAAACGGATGTATGTATTCAAAGAAATAGTGAAAAGCCGCCAGCCTGACCAAAAGCGGAATTTCTGCCGCCTGAAGAATAGACAACGCCTGATCCATCGCATCTATGATCGCCTGCTCCGGCATAAGTCCCTCATGCTTTACCCGATTTGTCTGACTGGTAATTTCCACAGGAGCTTTTCTGAAAATAATCCCATCCGGTGCATGCGCTGGATTCTCCTGTACCACCTCTGCCAAAGCAACGGCATATATTCCATAGCGATAGCACACCTCCTATCCCAGTGATAAAACTCCTGCTTTTTATCACAACCATGCAAAAGACCGTCCTGCTATCTGATGTCTACCGTCTCTTAGTCTCAACATCTCAAAACTTAAACGTCTCTTTCAGCCCCAGCCACTTCTGATCCTTATCTGACAGAGTAAGAGGCGTGCCATCGGCCATAGTATAGCCTTCTGCCGCGGGAGAGCCATTGTACTCACCTCTGAGCTCCGACCACTCGATCCCGATATCCGGATCATTCCACGCCATGCCGCCCTCATCATTCGGATGCCAGAAGTCATTCACCTTATAGCAGAATTCTGCTACATCCGACAGTACCAGGAAACCGTGGGCGAAGCCCTCCGGGATGAGGAACTGCTTCTTATTTTCTTCTGTCAGCTCAACGCCATACCATTTCCCATAGGTGACAGAATCCGCACGAAGGTCGACGGCCACATCGAAAACCCTTCCTTTGACCGCACGCACGAGCTTGCACTGCGGATAATGCTTCTGAAAATGCAGCCCGCGCAGCACGCCTTTCGTGCTCATGCTCTGGTTATCTTGGACGAACTGGATGTGAAATCCAGCCTCTTCCATATCTTTCTGGTTATACGTCTCCATGAAATAGCCACGCGCATCCCCATGAACAGCCGGCTCTATGATGCAGAGGCCTTCGATGCCTCCCACATTTTTTGTGACTTTGATCTGACCCATCGTATTCTTGTCCTTTCATTGACTCCATGCTAAAAAGAGCTGCTGACTATTGCTGCCAACAGCCCGCCTTTTTATTTCTCGCCGATCTCCATCAGGTATCTTTTCAGCGCATCTCGCCAGTCCGGCAGGCGATGAAAACCTGCCGCATCCAGACTCTTCTTGCTAAGGCGGCTGTTTTTCGGCCGCTGGGCTCTGGTCGGATAGGCTTCTGTCGGGATCGGATGCACCTCACAGGAAATCTTCGCTTCCTTGAAAATCACCGTCGCAAAATCAGCCCAGCAGGTTATGCCTTCATTCGTTGCGTGATAGACGCCATACTTTTCCGTCTCGATCATATCACAGATGAGTGGCGCAAGATCCGCCGTGTAGGTCGGAGAGCCCCACTGGTCAGCGACCACATTCAGTTCCTTCCGTTCCTTGCCAAGCCTCAGCATCGTCTTGATGAAATTGTTCCCATTCTTGCCAAAGACCCAGGAATTACGAATGATGAAATACTTCCGGAGGAGCATCTGCACCGCCTGTTCGCCGAAGAGCTTTGTCATCCCATACATATTGACTGGAAATTTTTCCGCATCTACCTCGAAGGGCAGATTTCCTTCCCCGCCGAACACATAGTCCGTGCTGATGTACACCATCTTCGCATCGATGTCTTTCGTTGCTTTCGCAATAGCCAGTGTCCCATCCGCATTGACCGCCATACATACATCTGACTCGTCTTCCGCCTTATCCACCGCGGTATATGCCGCGCAGTGGATGATCACATCCGGATGATAGGCGTGGATGACCTCCTCCACCTGCTTCGCATCCGTCAGATCCATGTCTTTCGAGCTGACATCCTTATGCCCGATCCCGCGCCGCGTAAGTTCTGCTGCGACATCATAACCAAGCTGCCCCGTCACGCCTGTCACTAATACCTTCATACTCGCCCATACCTCTCACCGATTTCCATACATTTTTTCGTAGTACTTTTGGTATTCTCCGCTCACGATCTCTTGCCACCATTCCTTATGCGTCAGATACCACTCGATCGTCTTTTTGATACCGTCTGCGAATTTTGTCTCCGGCAGCCAGCCCAGCTCCCCGTGGATCTTCGCCGGATCGATGGCATAGCGGCGGTCATGGCCTTTGCGGTCCTGTACATATGTGATGAGGCTCTCCGGTTTTCCCAGCGCCTCACAGATGAGCTTCACGATATCGATATTTCCCATCTCATTGTGCCCGCCGATATTATACACCTCACCCACACGGCCATGCTGCAGAATGAGATCGATGGCCTTGCAGTGATCCTCCACATACAGCCAGTCACGCACATTCTTTCCATCTCCATAGACCGGAAGCGGCTTATCCGCGAGTGCATTCGCGATCATGAGCGGGATCAGCTTCTCGGGAAACTGATACGGTCCGTAGTTATTGCTGCAGCGGGAGATCGTCACCGGCAGCCCATACGTCCGGTGATACGCCCCCACCAGAAGATCCGCGCTCGCCTTCGAGCTGCTGTACGGCGAGCTCGTATGGAGCGGCGTCTTCTCCGTGAAGAAGAGCTCCGGCCTGTCCAGCGGCAGATCCCCATACACCTCATCCGTCGACACCTGATGATACCGCTCGATGCCATACTTCCGACACGCATCCATCAGGACTGCTGTACCGATGATATTCGTCTCGAGAAAAATCTCCGGATTTGCGATCGAGCGATCCACATGCGACTCCGCCGCGAAATTCACGACCACATCCGGATGCTCCTCTTCAAAGAGCCCATAGACTGCTGGCCTGTCACAGATATCCATCTTTACGAAGCGGAAATTCGGAAGACCCATCACGCCCTTCAGCGTCGACAGATTCCCCGCATACGTCAGTTTATCCAGACAGACGATGCGGTCTTCCGGATGCGCCTTCAGCATATGAAAAATAAAATTCGAGCCGATAAATCCGGCCCCGCCGGTTACAATGATGGTCATGTAATTATCCCTTTCTTGCACATATTATCTTAAGACGTTGCATCTATCATGCAATCTGCATAAAAAGCAAATTTAAATAAATGAGCATACAGTATCTTCGCCATCCTTGGAATGCTGATGGTTAAGAAAATGGTAAGCGGCAATGCATTTGTCTTTCCCATTGGGGAAATGCTGGCGGCAGCAAGGACTTGGAACAGGGACTTGGCATCAATTATTCTATGCGAATTTTCCCTTCCACGACCTTCATAAGATACTGCCCATACGGACTCTTGCCATACTCTTTCGCACTCTCCGCGAGTGCCGCCTTATCGATCCAGCCATTTACGTAGGCGATCTCTTCCGGCATGGAGATGTGGATGCCGGCGCGGGTTTCTACGGAGCGGACAAATTCAGTGGCTTCGTAGAGGGAGTCCATCGTGCCGGTATCGAGCCATGCGTAGCCGCGGCCTAGGGTGACTACATCAGATTTCCCTTCCCTAAATAAATTTTATTGAGATCCGTGATCTCGAGCTCTCCACGAGCTGATGGTTTCACCTGTTTGGCGTACTCGCAGACATTCTTATCATAGAAATAGAGCCCTGTCACGGCGTAATTCGATTTCGGATGTGCCGGCTTTTCCTCGATAGACTTTGCCCGACCTGCTTCATCGAAATCGATGACACCGAAACGTTCCGGATCATCGACATAATAACCGAAGACGGTAGCACCTTCCGTGCGTACCGCGGCTTCCTTCAGATACTTCGTCAAACCAGCTCCATAGAAAATATTGTCCCCCAGAATCATGGCACAGGATTCCCCGCCAATAAACTCTTCTCCAAGGATAAAACCTGGGCCAGACCATCCGGAGAGGGCTGCACCTTGTAAGACAAATGAACGCCAAACCGTGAACCATCTCCCAGAAGACGCTCAAAATTCGGCAGATCCTGGGGCGTGGAAATAATCAGAATATCCCGCATTCCCGCCAGCATCAGCGTGGAAAGAGGATAAAAAATCATTGGCTTGTCATAAATAGGAAGCAGCTGCTTCGATGTCACCCTGGTTAACGGATAAAGCCTTGTGCCGGAACCTCCGGCGAGAATAATACCTTTCATCTTACACCTCCTAGCATGATAATTCATACGCTATGGTAATAGATACTTGCTATATTTTCAACATAATTCATTTGAATCGTAACGTTAGCGTCATTGTCAATAAAATACGGCAATAATACTTTGCATACATATGTGATGAATCTAACGTGTAACGCAATTTACATCCTTACAATCCTTGTGATTTTCTCCACTATTTTTCCACCTTTCTATTTCCTCTTTTATTCTACAGATTTCGGCTGGATAAAGTTGTCTTTCATCATACGCCTGCTCCATTTCTGCATTCACCTGTTTTTCTAATTCTGTAGAATAAGATTTATTGCTGATTTTCTTCAGAATTCTATTAATAATTTTCTGGTTCGGAAAAATAGCCTCCGACTCCGTACATTTGATGGAAACTCCTGGCTTTTTCTCTTTTGCAACCTCTTTCATCTGTATGATCTCCTCATTTTTTTTAATAAATGTGGTAATCGCCCGGATATCTTCTTTCCAAGTATTAGAACTCAAATCGTTCGATTTTTTTGCTGCGTCTGCAACCATCTTTTCCAAAAATTGAATAAGTTTTTTGATATGTCCATCCTTAAACTCACTCTCATAATCAATGCCCCAAGAAAATTGTCTATCAAGATATCCGAATTCCATGAGCTTACCTACATAATGATCAAAGAAGTTCCAGTATGCCTTATATAGATTAAAATTTCCCTCACTTTGCAATGAATTAAAGGCTTTCAACACTTCAACAATAGTATCATTCGATTCCAGACTAAAAGTATTCATGATATCAATCAATTCCGTATCAATCGGTTTATTTCCCCATATGAAGAAAACAAAATGAATAAACTTTATCCAAGTCTTCTTATTTCGCCTCTGATAAGAGAATGCCTTAACCAAATCATATAAATAATCATGTCCTATTAAATTAATGGTACGATTATCTTTAAATATCTGTCCCGAATACAAGTCATAGCAAAATCTTTCCCAATCTTTTTCCCATTTGTCTTCAGGGCAATTCAGCACATCTTTTATAAATTTATTCACGCAAGCTTCAGCATCTGAGTATTCAGATCGTCCATTCTGTAGAAGATTCCAAATCAAATGATTGCACCTATTACGTTTCTCACGGGCTGCTTCCACTCTTGCCCAATCATCCACATTGAGCTGCCTGCCATTATCAGAATTCCTAAATGACTTTCCTTTTAAAACTTCATAATCATCTATGCAATAAGAAAACATGTTGTAAATGGTGAGTACCCACTTATTCTCTTCCTTCTCCAAATCCTCTATCAAATCTTTATCTGAGTCTTTATTCAACGCCTCGCGATACACGTCTTTAATGTTCATTTGCCTCTCATTCACAACAAGTGGTATGCAATCATCTAAGTCTTGTCCAGCTTTTAGTCGTTCATAGTATTTGTATAAGAAATGCTTGATATATAAAAATGCCACAACGGTTTTAGCCTTTAATTCATCATAGCCCAAAGACTTAGAATTTCTGTCTATAGACGATTTTTCAAATACATTTTTCATTTCTATTAAAAAACTTTTGATACATCGAATAGGCAATTTTTCTTCATCTAAATTTATAGCTTGCCTGGTTTTTCCCAAAAGAATAAAGCCGGATCTGAAAATCGTCATTTCATTTATCAAAGACTTTAGATTTTCGTTAGTTATTACGTTATTTACAATCTTCTTGTTCACTGCCTCCATGCCCAATTCATCCCACAAATAAGACACAAGCTTCGTAAAGGAAATTTCAGTCAAATTCATTTCAACAGGAATATATTTTTCTAAATACTCCTGAGAAATACCAGCAAAATACTTCCTGTCATATTCATAAATCACCCGGATTGAATTTCCAGCCAGAAGCTCGGAAACAGCCAAGATTTTTTTCACAGCATCTTCCTGATTCACTCTCTCTAAATCTTCGAAAACGATCAGCACCTTTTTCGGCAAATGGCCAACTTCCTCCTTGAGACCCTCAAATACCGATGTACTGCCAGTCTCATTACCACGGAAATAATGATACACTAAACGCCCCCAGATACTCTTACCCAAAGTATTCAGAACTTCGGAAGCGTAAAAAGAAAAAATATGATGTCTTATTAGCAACTCATCAAGCTTGGAAATCAAAACTTTGTCAAACTCATCATACTGATATGCAAGAGCCTCTATCTTGATAATAAAGTATTGCTTCTTGATTTCTGGAAGATCACAAAAATGATCTACCACAAAAGACTTCCCGTTTCCCCAGGAAGAATGAATGCCAAGAATTCGCGTTTCCTTCAACAATACTTTAATTCGTTCAATATCATATTCGTGTTCCTTAAATATGACTGGCCCTCTGTTTCCACTTTCTTCGCTTTCTCTTTCTGGTTCTTCCTTCTCTGCCTCTTCTGCACTATTATCATTTGACATTTTTACTTTTTTGTCTTCTATAATGCTTTCTCTTACTTCTGCATTTTTCTTCTCTATATCGTTTTCTTTTAGATCCCTTTTCTCTACATGCTTCTCATGATCTTTTCCCTCTTGAACAGCACCGATACTTTTGGCATTATTTACAGCTGCCTTCTCCTGTATAAATTTACAGGCAAATATAGTCTCTAACGCTAAAGCCAAAACCAATATTTTCATAATTATGGATATGGCCGGGATATTAAGATTTAACAATTGGGAAATAAAAATAGTTATATCAAAATTTTTATTCACCATAAAACTCAGAAGATAAGCTACCCAGTTCCCCAATACACCAGCAAACACCGCTCTATGGAACCTGTAATTACACGAACGATTAAAAAAATAAAGCAGCACGCCCCAAATAAGGTCAAGTACTAGCAAGTATTCCCCAAACGAAATAGTAATGCTTTGGAAGATAACAAAAGAAATGAGAAATACTATAATTTCTTTTAACACATAAAATTCCATAAACATCAACTCCATCAAAAGCTGTACTGCATACAATCATTAAACTATAACACATTAAGAGATATCAGCCTCATCCATCAGACCAGACTCAACCTTTATGTTATATGCTATAGTATCGACAAAAGCCACAGTTTTAAAATGAACCACTATATATATTTACCAGATACGCATAAGAAATGATCCTATGGAGCGGCGGAATCAAAAAGAGGACCAACTTCCTATCCCCATCCTTTCTAGAAAGATAAAAAAGTAGTGTAACCGGGAAAATCATAGTGAAATTAAGGGATTCATAAATTCTGGGCATAGCAATGGCAAATTTAGAAATGATAAATAGCAAATAATGGGAGATGCCGTGAAACATAACGATGTCAGCAGATATCTTTCGGTAATTAGCTTCTATCGATTTCCTTCCACCACTTCGTGGTTCCCCATGGATAGGAAGAAAATAAATTTTATAATTCATAGCTTCCATTCCACGCAAGCAGTAGCAGAGAAATTATTAGTTGCATGACGTTTCTCTCATTAAATCCATTGATTATCATAAGTATCATAAGAAAAAGGCAGGGTGGAGAATTTCATTTTACATTTCTAACCTTTTTACCAAAATGACCTGCTCCATATACGCCAAGCGCAAGCCATTCATTTAGTAATGTTTTTGTATTTTTAGTAAGCATAGAGAGCCAAATCAGATATAGCCCTGTTCTGGACAAAAATTCATCAAGCAGATCCTTACGCAAAACGAGAACATCATATTCCTTATCAATCAAAGAAACGTCATATGCTGCCAATCTTTTATCACTATCATAAAAATAGCCATCATATTTCCCCTGTGTTAGATGAAGTTCATTGATAAGCTTTCTGGAAGGCACCCGCCAGGAAATCGAGGCCTCCTTAGACGCATCCCATTCAGTTTCCCACAGAAAATTATGTTCTGCATATTTGAGCCTCAATTGATTTCCTCTTATATTTCCTTTTAAGTGAAATTCTTCGGAGATGTCTTCCTCAATCGTTTTACAGCTGGGAGCCCAGGGGTACTCTCTATTAAAAATCGAATAAACGGTATGCGGCCATATCAGATCACGCACATCATTAACTAATATCTGATCAAAATTTTCCATCAAGAAGTCTCCCCCATCTTTAGAAAGAAAATATGCATAACTGTTTTTCCCAACTGACAGTTCACTGTTTCCCCTGACTACCACTGACTTATGAGATGCCGATCCAAGACATACCCACTCATCTCCCGAATCATCCTTCAAAAATAAGGTATCTTCGAACCTATCATAAGAGAAACTTATATCCTGAAACCATTTTTGCACACTTTTCTTATCAGAAATATCAACAGCATACATTGCCTGCTCTATTGCGTCATTGATTTCATCAATTTGAGGAAATACCGGCGCATCCCCACATTTCATAAAATTTTCATTAATAGTAGGATCAAAATCTCTGACATATGGATCCCATGGTCCATTATAAGCTAATGGATATCCATCATAAGAGCGCATCTTACGGTGATCAGAAATCAGAGCCATGACGTGATAAAAGACAATCCATTGATACTTTTTGCCAATCCGTTCAATTTTTAAAGGATTAATTCCCCAATGAAATACCTGCGCATCATATTTCCCAAAATATTCATCATCATAGCCAAGCTTCTTCACGATATAGTAAATAGCATAGTTGTACATATCTTTAAGATTCACTTCAAACGCATGAATCTTATACTGGAATACATATCTCCCAAAGTCTCCATAAAGCCTACCCATATTTTCCAAACGCATAGAGGAAAGTATCCGTCCCAGTCCGGGCCTGCTGCCTATGTCCTTTGAGAAATCGATTTCGTCATCACTGATTTCAGGAATGACATCCGTCTGATAAGGCGGCCGAACTTTATTCATATCAATAATTCCCTCATAGTCAGGATTCTCCAGGATGAATTTTTCGATAATCAGCCTTGCATAATCCCTCAGAAGTATATCCGGATAGACCTTCTCCTTATTAAAAACACTTTGATACACATACTCTGCCAAGTATCTATATGTATCTACTTCCTGCATCATCTTCTTGCAGCAAGCGCCAAATACAATGCCATATAGACGCTGGAGCACATATGGATCATTAACATCCTGGAATTTCTGCAGTAAAATGATGCAAAATTCAAAATGTTCCTTTAAAATTTCTACCATAGCCTTGGAAACATGATCCCTCAGCCTGCGATTCGAAGAAGTCAAAAACCATCCCAAAAGAGTAAGAATCAATCCAGTCTGTTCGGGAACATTCGAAAGAATCAGTTTCCCATGAGTATACATATCAATAATTTGCATTAACCGCTCGTTAGTATCTGCAAATGCTGAACCATTGATATAAAGAGTCCACATGTAATCTCGTCTATTCATCTTCATCGGTAGCAGGATGGAATGAAGGAAATCGGCATTTAAAGGGTTCTTTGGCTTCACACTATTTGCAATGAGCATATGCCATAAATCAGACAGCCTAAATGGATACCGTTTCACAAGTTGAAAGACTTCATCTCCTGACACATTGCTGCCCGTTCTCCATTCAAAAGATCTTAGATACTCGGAGAATACATTCCCCTTATCTTCCTCCGAAATCAGGCAGTCAATAACATCAATGCATTCTTCATGATATTTTTGTGAATATAAAGCGCATACATAGGTAAATAATCCAATATCCGCGAAATTGGATAATTCTCCATTCTTAATGCCTAATACCTGGTCTATCAAATGTGACCGGATTTCTTGTCTTCCATGATGATTTATAATTACTTTTGCACAAAAATAATCATTCATCTGATCATAAACAAAAGCATATTTCTCGTCGTCATTGGCATCTAAAAATTTTAGCAGAATGTTTTCGTTAACCATCTGGTTAACAAATACCATTGCAGGAATCCCATACTTTCCCCAAAAATCCAGTCGGTAAAGATCATCCTCATTTATGAATTTTACATGAGTATCCATGAATTTAGCCGCTAATTCCAAAAGAAAGAGTTCGACAATATTACAATCATCACTAAGTCCGGAAAGCATAGGCATGCTCTTAAAATTTTTAATATGCCTTGTTATCTTTTCAGTTAGCCTGTCATAAAGCTCCGGTAAGCTCACCTCACTTTTACTTTTATCATATGTTTGGCAATAGAGTGCCAAAAAGAGAGGATTCATCATTTCTGACGCAAAGCATTCTAAAGGTACAAATTGAATATGATAGTAATTCAAGAATTCTGATATAGCGGAAAGGCCATTACTCTCAAATCCACAATGTTCAATAGTTAAAATCGTTCCTTTATTAATCTCATCTAATACATACGAAGCCAGAAGTCGTTTTTCGTATTCCGTTCGATAAGTAAAAGCCATCTTAACAAAGGGCTGCGCATTTATCAAATCAATTATGGAAATGAGCCCTTTTTCCCATAACTGCTGATTCCCGGTTTCATTGAGAGCATCGATAAAAACAAGAACAATTTGATGACTTTTCTCTCCAATAGCATTCAATATTTTAATCAAATCCTCGAAGGATACACGTGCTCTCAAATTATCTAAAATCTGCTTTTCAATCGGATCATCAGAGCAGTATATTCCACCTGCAATTGTAAGGACGGTTCGTCCAGCATCCAGCAGTTTACGGGTCTCAAATGCCAAAAGTTGAGATTTCCCAGTACCTGCCTTCCCGCGAATGGCCAGGACCTTACCATTGAGAAGATTATTTTCCCAATCTGAGACCATTAACCCCTCTGCCAGGTTTTGCAATTCTGTTAACCTTTGGACCTTTTGCCACTTGTTTATCTCACCAGTTTCCATTCTTTTACCGTTCGACGATGCATCAGATATTTCTTTCTTTAAGCAATCAATCTTGTTCTTAATTTCACCGTATTCCTTTCGCATGAAACCATCAACAATCTTTTTCCATTGACCAGCACCATCCAGAGTGTCCAACGTCACATCTGCCAAGGAGGAGACTTTCCCTTTCAACTTACGTAAAAAACTGATTTCAAAAGGGTCATAAGTATGCCAGAAATCGATTCTTTCCAGCGTATCGCTCTTCTTATTATTAAGCAGCCTCACTGCATTTTCGTCACGAACAAACAGAGACAGCTCATTCGAATAAGTGGTAACCACATTAAACTGACTATTATACCTTTCCTTTATGATTTTGAGTGTCTCCTCAGACTTTTCACGAATCCAATCCTCATTTACACCGGCCTGATTGAAATAATAAGCCGCCAGGTTATTACACTTTCCCCTTACTAAATCTAAAATAGCCTGATCTGTTACAAGCTCAAGCTCGATATCTTTAGATTTTAAAATGCTGCGTGTTTCCTTAAGACTGTTAGCTTTCAGTGGTTTATTGCAATACAAATAAACGGTATCCACCTGGCCTGCATAGTGAGCAATGATTTCATCTGCACTATGTTCTATCTGTCTATAATTCGCTCTGTTTTCAAAGAATTTGACCTGAAATCCGATTTTCTTACTACTGTTCCCATCATATATCGGATCCGCTTCCAAACCAGGATTATTAGGATTACAATGAAGATGGTTATGATAATTTCCTGCTAAAAATTCATGCTCAAATAATTGCCGGCACAAATCCTCAAAACGGAACTGGATTCCTCGAGAATCACGGTTTGCTGTCCTGAATGTGTCCCAATTAATTTCCATAATGATTCTCCCTTACGAAAATAGACCGGATTTAAGTTACAAACTTCATAAGTCAGCCAAGAGCCCACCACAAGCATCCTTAGATAATGTCAGAGCTCTAATCGCTTCATTTCATTTTTTACCATACCAATAATCTGCTGCAGGCTTTTCCTATGAACCAGCACAAACACCACATATGCAACGCTATATAACGTCATACATAGGAAACTGTCAAACATCCAGCCGCTAACAATGAAAATGCCACACATCAGCAGGTCTTCCAGCATATCCATCTTCAAATCCAGCCCAAGAAGCTTCGTCACATGATACTCTGCTAGCATGCACCGGAATGCGTAAGCCAAGACAATGGAAAAAACTGCTGCGTCCAGATTATGCCATATTCCTACAGTAACAATGGTAACAATCAATGAAAATACCACACTCACCACGTTGATTTCCAGCATAAGGAACTCCCTCCTCATGCTTTTCAGATATGTATTTATCAAAAGAGTTACTTTACTCTCAAATACGTACACAGGGAAAAGCGCACTCATGTATATCAAGCTGTCCGCATACTTCGGAAGCCACCAGTCAAGAATACATTTCAGTGGATAATAGCCTATCAGCGCTGCAAAAAGGATAATGTCCAACATATTGCGGATAACCGCATAGGCACTTGCCCTCTGCCCCTCGTCCATCCGCTTTACAATAGGGAAAAATACAACACTTACAGAATTGATAAAAACCATAAGGAAATTAGATACGCCCAGTGTCAAAGAAACCTTACCGAAAGTCGCCACATCCCACCCCATGGAAATCCCGTAGCGCACAATACCGATAATCAGCATACTAGCAATATTAGCCAGCATCAGCTTACTGCCTACCAGCAGATTCTCTCCAGCTTCTGCCAGTACCTGCTTCAAGGGATAAAAGCGAGGCCGCAGCAGACGGCGGCATAAATATACACCTGCCAAGCTAATGCCAACCACCGAAAACAGCTTAGCATAATACATATACCGGAATTCATTCCAATGGAAAACAAGGAGGAAAAACACCACGGCAAAGAAGAATACAACCTGCTCCGTCAGAAGGAGCTTGGCGTAATCTTTAATCTGGTTAGTAATCTGCATGATGAAATTACACAGATTGTTGAAATTGACCAAAGGAGCCAGCCAGACTAAGGTGGGCTGGTATATTCAACTTCACAAAGTCCTTTGAAATATAATCGTTCCCTTGCGGAAAAATGTGGTTTGCTCTTAGTATATGCCTGCACTGATTTTCAAACTCTGTAGAAGCAAAAATAATCAGTGCTCTGAGCCGATGCCCATAACAGCATAAATTACGATTGGCTGGTTCTATATAGGAAAATATAGCAATTATTTTTTGAAAAAGCAGAAATAATGCCTGATCTTCATCTTCGTTTTCAAAAGATGTGTATTGGAGTCCCTGCTACAGTTCCTTATATGTATATAGTCCCGGCCTCCAGATGGAAGGATGTGCAACTCCAACATCTTCGTACCTGGACTGAATGTCATCCGCTCCGAATCGATTGACCACCCACTGTATCAATGAAGTTCCTTCTTTTCCCCTTCTATTATAGTAAGCCCTGGGGAAATAGTATACAGACCTTCTCCTCTACCATACATATGAACATAGAAATCACCGTCTTCATAAGCAAATCCCAACGGGCATTCTTCATTTAGCCGACTATTCGGAACCCAGTTAGGTAAAGTAATTTTCGTATTACGATAACAGATGGCCTTCATTACTACCACCTCCTCAAATGACACAGTACCTTACAACACTCGCCATTTTGAGCAAAGCCGAGAAATTTTCCTCACCATGCAGCCTGCCATAAGTGAAATATACGCTGCAAAGCACACGGCCTATCTGAAGTCTGTCTGTAAAAGGATATTACAATCTTTCCCTCTACCAAGGCTTAATATCAGTGTATCTTCTTTAAAATAGCCTGAATTTTCTCTCGTTCTGATTGATTCATGGCAAAGGCATATACTATTGCCACATATAAGACTGTATACATTGCTGCCTTCAAAACGAAAGGCACTATTCCTCTTTGAGGCAAAAGGTATATATTGGCAACATATCCTATAACGAGACATACACCTGTAACCAGAGATATTCTGCCTATCTGTCTCCAGAAGGAAGCGATGGCCAGACGGATTTCCTTTGCATAATACCAGTTCATAATAAATCCATTTCCCACAATCATGGAAATACCGGTAGCCACTGCACAGCCAATACCACCATATTTGATTCCCAGTGGGATAGCGAGGAGAAGATTCAAAGCCCCTGTGAGAAAATAAATACGAGCGCGGAAGTCATAACAGTTCATGGCCTGCATAATGGCAAGACCTATGTTTTGTATCAAATCTACTGTAAATGGAAGAATAATGAGAAGAGTAATGGTATAAGAGTCTTCAAACCCGGGTCCTGCCCATAAGGCAATAAACTGTTTTCCGAAAATAATAAAGCCCGTTGCCACCAGGGCCAGAAGATAATACTGCCATCTTCCAATCTGAATAAAGAGCTCAGAAAGGTTGCTGATGGGCTCCTTCCTAGCCACCATGCCGGTAACA
Organism: Dialister sp. CAG:486; assembly: GCA_000434475.1. GTDB lineage: Bacteria > Bacillota > Negativicutes > Veillonellales > Dialisteraceae > Dialister. The sequence goes on along the minus strand of FR879585.1, from coordinate 28,360 downwards.
TGAGGAAGATACACACCGGAAATGGCTGTGGAAAGAGCCATATAGTTCATATAAATCAGGGAAGCAATAGAGTATACCGCCACCGCCGCTGTCCCGCTGATAATTCCCAAGATAATCTGATTCGTTTTCCAGAAGACCTGGTCAATCAGGGACACAGCAAAAACGCTCAAAGCCAATTTCTTGAACTCTGAGAAAAGCTCATGGTTCCAATAATGAAAATGAATTTTAACATGAAGGTCATGGAAACAATAATATACTCTTGCCCCACTGAGAACCAGATTCAGAACCGTCTGCACAGTTGCCACAGAAAAGGCGCTGGGATGCTGTTGTAGCACAAGTACGACAAGAACTGGCTGCATGACCAGCTGAATAGTCTCCATCCCTTTTAAAAAGAAAAACCGCTCATGGGCATTAATGACGGAACGAAAAACCATGGTAGATAAAGTAATGACAATATTCAAAAGTAAAAGCAGGAAAATCTGCTTTGCCTCCCCCACCTCGGCTGCCGTCATACTGTTTCCGAAGGCATCTCCCAAGAAACAGTAGCATACCCCGCCGATCAGTAACACCACCACCATGACCAGCCCGTAGCAACGGAGAGAAACGGCCAGGATATTTTCCATTCCTCGATAATCTTTTAATGCCTTATACTTCGTATAAAAACGAATCACCGTAGCTGACAGGCCAAAATCCATCACACTAAAATAGGCAATGAGTGAGCCCATGAGCTGGTAAAGCCCGTACTCACTTTTCCCAATGTAGTGTAAAAGAATTGGGACATAAATAAAGCCCAGTACCGCATTAAGGAGAATATTGGTATAACTTAAAAGGATGCCTATTTTAAGTTCATTCATTCATAGACCTTTCCCTACCGAAAGCCACTGCATAAGAGAGCCCCAGAAGCAGCCATACAGCATACATCAGATTCAAACTGCCATTACACCCCGCCATCATAGACGAAATCAAGGCGAGCATCATCATCATAGCCGTCAGATCCTTGCGAATCACCCATTTTTTCAATAGTCTCAAGAGTACATAAGCAAAAGGAAACAAAAAAGTACCCAAGCCCAAAATACCTGTACTAGAGAAACGGCTGACAAACTCATTCATAGCGTCTGGCATAGAGTAACCAGCCGCCATCGGACCACGCTCCTCCTGATACCGTATCCAAGAAGAAATTTCCCCATTTGCTGCTTCCTCGGGTGTGAAATTATCAGCCACATAAACACCAGTGAGTCCTTTCCCCACGCCCAACAGCGGATGCTGCAACCCAGTTCGGAAATGTGCCTTCAAAAGTCCATATCTAGCACCATTACTGCGCTTATTATTGGAAGCCAGACTCACCAGATTATCCTCAAGTGTCCGCTGAACCACAGACTGCGCTTGATTGGCGCGGCTTAACGAAGTGGTCTTTACAAAGGAAACATATCCGACAAAACCAATCGTCACACATACAATCAGTACAGCGAACTTCTTCAGTAATTCATATTGTCTTCCCCAAAAAATCAGACACACCAGAAGTAACAGCATACCCGCCAGCATAGCGTAGGCTGTTCTTGCCTTAGTCATAAATACGAGAAAAGCCATCACCATCGTTAAAGGCAGTGCCGCCCTCCTATTTGTGTCAGCCTGAATATAGCCATACCAGATTAGTGGCAATCCAAAAGCTATATAATTCCCTACATGCGATGGCTCCGGAAATACCAATCTCAGCTGCCCCTTCCAAAGAAGCGGAGGCCACCAGCCATGGTTCGTCACAATTGGATGAATGTAAGGATTAATAAACGACAAGATTTCCTTTGCCGTTTCATTTCCTGCGAGATACAGCACCTCTACAATGGCATAAACCAAAAGAACACAGCAAGAACAAGTTACCGCTCTTACTGCCAGTCTCAACGCTTGAGACCATTCATCTTTATACCAAGCATACACCAGATACGCTCCACCCAGACACCAAAAAGCCTCGAGCAGGACTCCTTTGATTTCTCGTGCAATGAGCCATACCTGCATGAGATGCTTTTGCTCCACGAAAATCCCATGCGCCTGCAAAAAGCTCATCACTTTCGGTAATTTCTCGATCTGATCCGCCGGGCCATTCAGTATCAGATCATAATAAGGATAATCGATGAGTCCCACTATGGTTGCCAGCATCATCATTCCTACAAATATAGCAGCATACTTGCAGAAGACTTTAAAGTCCACGAATACATTGCGATAGCGATACTGGCAATAAAAGCTGTATATAAATGCTGCCATCAAAGGGTAGAACTCCAGTTTCCCACCTACCGGACCACCGATAAAATTCATCTGTATCGGCTTCGGTACACTATCGAAAATCAATACAAATACCATCAAGAAAAAGAGCGTATTGCGGACTCGTTTATTCAAATTCATGTCCTCCACATCATATTCTCGTATCAAAATCAACCATCTATCAAATGATTACATCAAAACGCATGATAAGCAACTCATTTTGGGGCAAGAGCAGACTTTCCCCAGTTATATGCACCTGTTATAAGTTTCAATAATGAAACAGGAAGCACGCAAACCATAAGTTTCATCTTCATCCAGCATCCGACTCGGGCTCGGCAAAACATACCCCGCCCAGACAAAATCTTTCCTCGTACCATTCTGCCCGCCAATTCATCTCGCTTATCTACGCTGCGAATCCCCTGAATACAGTAACGCACCAGCCTCGGGATATACTGCCGGCATAGCAACACCTGTCGGGTTTCCGCGCCAGCGCCAGTCATGCATCGTTCTAAAACCTCAAGATCGTCCACCTTTTTATAGACACCATAGCTGTTTACTGCACTGTCCGGACGTTGGAAATAATGGTACGCCGGCAAATACAGATACAGATACAGTCCATCATTCACCTCAGTAAACTGAAAAGAAAGTATAAATCCTCTCCATAAATGATATTCTCATCAAATCTAACCATTTTACAACCATTTGCCATTTCATAAAAAGCCCGATTTCCATCCAGATACAGGTCAGGCGATGGAGAAAATTTACAGATCACATGCCCTTCTCCATCGTCCTTCACATAATTATTCATCAATAACTTTGGCTGTATTCTTTTCAAAACAGGGACTGCTTTCTGAAAATAATCTACATTCAGCCAGTCATCGCTATCTACAAAGCAGAGTTACTCTCCGTTTGCCATGTCGATTCCCACATTACGCGCTGAGCTTACACCGCCATTGGCTTTATGCACCACACGAATACGCCCATCTTCTTCGGTCAGCTCATCACAGATAGCACCTCTCCAATCCGAGCTTCCATCATCCACTAGAATAATTTTGATTTCGCCATAAGTCCGTTCCAGGAAGGAGAAAACACACCGTCTCAAATATCTCTCTACATTATACACCGGTACAATAACACTGATCAGCATACCGGCACACTTTCATGTGACGGTACCGTAATGCATACACTCAAAGGCCAGCGGATCCAGCGCAAAGCCAAAATCTAGACCGTAGCGCCTGCGATCGAATTATTGTAAATCATCCTTCATGAATGCCTGCTGTACCACATTTTCAAAGACTGTGCCGCCTGTCCTGGTCACTTCGCCCAGATATTCATGATGATACGCCCTTTCATTTCTTGCCTTTAGTTTTTCCGCATCCTCAAAGAATTGCGGGCCCAACCAGTCATACGGGACTGATCTGTAATCGGAATGATGGAAAAATCTGTCGGCCTCAGCATTCAGCATCTCTTCGTTTACCCATAAGTTTTTGTCCAACAAAAAACTGTAGCAAACATCACCAAACAAGCGATGTTACTACAGCAAGATACAGCCGAAGATATTGAGTTATCGTCTATCAAAAATCGCATAGCAGATGCAAAGAAAAAAGTGCAAAATTGCATTAAAGCGATTGAGAACAGAATTGTTTCAGAAACACTTGCAAATACACCGTCAAGTAACGAAACTTTATTAAAAGATTTAGAAGTCCAGTTTGCAAAGGCAAAGATTCGTACAGAAAGCGGGAAAATTACAGAAGAAAAAATCAGGTTCTTCTTTGACTCAATCAATATGAAAGCTACTACGTCTGCACGATTTAAAACTATCTTATTTAAATGCTTCATCAAAAAAGTACTGGCCGATAATGATATCATCGAAGTCCAGTACAATTATGAAGGCGACCTTTCCGGTTCGCAAAATGGTAATTTTGGTGGGACTATTTGGATTCGAACCAAAGACCTCTTCGATGTCAACGAAGCGCTCTAACCAGCTGAGCTATAACCCCATGTCAGATGAATGTATTATACACGACATGAGAAAAATATGCAAGATGCTTTTTGCAATTTCTTGCATATAGCTAGTTACAGATGCAGTATCTCCACGCTGCAACCCTCCATCTTGTTTATATGGATCGCAGTTTCGCCCAACGACACCGCCGATCCTATCTGCTTTATTTACAGGATAAGAAGCTCTCCATGCCGTAAGATGACCGGAGCATCGTTCCCGGCAGGGCGAGCTTACGGTGGACAAGAGATACGGATCTTCTTCAAATCCATCTATCAGGACGAACAAGGGAAACACTGATTAAATCGTTGTCTGACTTGGCTCTTGTGTTTTCATACAAGGCGAGGAATAAGCCGCCGCGAATAGCGAGCTATTTAAGGTGGGTTATGACGAAGCATTGGACGAAAATACATGCCAAGTCGGACTCTGCGATTTAATCAGCGTTTCCCAAGTGCAGTAGGATGCTTTTCTGCACTCATCCCAAGTTGTTTGTACGTGGGGATATCTCAGAAATCAGAACTCATTATACAAACGAATACCCCGCCTTGCAGGATCCTGTAAGGCGGGGTATTCGTAGAATTGTAGTTTGGTGGGACTATCTGGGTTCGAACCGGAGACCTCTTCGATGTGAGCGAAGCGCTCTGACCAACTGAGCTATAGCCCCATGTGATACTATGTATTATAGCACCACATGAGAGATTTGTTAATAGTCGTTTTACACAGAAGCGAGGAAGGCCTTTGGATCACTTTTCATCTGCTACATATGAATGAATCCCAGTACATTGGCAAGGGAGGAGATGAAAATAACAGCCAGACAGATCGGCGCAAGGAAGCGGACGAAAAGACCATAGACACATTCATAGCGGAATTTCGAAGACTGCTTCACTTCGTTCTCGATCCACTTGATGCCGACAGTCACCACGATGAGGACGCAGGTCGCAAAGGCCGAGACCGGCATCATGATGGAATTCGTCAGGAAATCAAAGAAGCTGAGAATATCCATGCCAAAGATGGTGCAGGAGGCAAGCGGGCCGAATCCGAGCGAAGAGAGAGAGCCCAGCACGATCATCAGGATGAAGACCGCAAAGGTCGAGAAATTACGGCTCCAACCGCATTCATCCTGGAAGGTGGAGACGCTGGTTTCTGCCAGAGAAATCGCTGAGGTAAGAGCAGCAAAGAGGACGAGTGTAAAGAATACGACACCCACGAGGGTACCAAACCCCATGCTGGCAAAGACTTTCGGGATGGTGATGAACATGAGAGATGGGCCCGCATTCAGCATTGACGGATCGCCGCCGGAGAAGGCAAAGACGGCTGGGATGATCATAAGACTGGCGAGGACCGAGATCCCTGAGTCGAAAGCGATGACCTGAAAGGTCGCATGCTCCAGATCAAATTCCTTCTTCATGTAAGAGCCATATGTATAGAGGATCCCCATCGCGACAGAAAGAGAGTAGAACATCTGCCCCATCGCAGAAACGACCGTCATCCAGGAAAAATGTTCCAGATTGGGCACCATGAAGTAGGTGACGCCTTCCCACGCACCGGGCAGCGTGACGGAGTAGCCGGCCACCATGATCGCGAGCACAATGAGTACCGGCATCATGATCTTGGATACGCGTTCAATACCATTCTTGACGCCGGCGAGAATGATGGCAAGGACGCCGGCGGTGAAAACGATGAACCAGAATTCAGCCGCCATGCCGTCAGAAACGAAGGCGCCGAAAAAGGTATCCGTCGCAAGCAGTTTCGTATCACCGGCGAGGTATTCGAAGAGGTAACGGGTGACCCAGCCGCCGATGACGCTGTAGTACGGCAGGATCAGCATCGGAATGACGGCATTGATCCAGCCCCCTGCGGTAAAGAAACCGTTCTTCCCGAAATGATGGAAAGCTCCGACCGGACTCTTTCTCGTACCGCGTCCGAGCGCGGTCTCAGAAACGATCATCGTATAGCCGAAGGTGACGGCCAGCAGAAGGTAGGTCAGGAGGAAGATGCCTCCGCCATACTCTGCAGCAAGGTACGGGAATCTCCAAATATTCCCGAGGCCGACAGCGCTGCCTGCGACAGCCAGCACATATCCCATTTTGCCGGAAAAGGTACTGCGGCTATTCCCATTTTGATTTGTCATATGATTGCCCTCCTGTAGAGTATTGAGATTTTTTGTGAATGGTGATCAGGAATCAGATCCAAGAGATTCTGCGACTTCTGAAGCGCAAGCGGGATGGCGGGCCATACGCTGATGACATCGTGCAAGTCATTTAGCCCCCTATGATCCGTGTCCGCCGCTTTTATTCCCTTCTGCTTCCCGCTAATGAAAAATGGCCAGCCTAAGTCTCTATGTCCTAAAACGCACGGATATGGAATGCCTTATGGCTGACCATCAATGTATACACAGGTTCTATGGATTCGTTGAACCGTCAGCCCCCCTTGGAGGCGCTGAACCTGTTTGTCCATTCATCCAAGATGAAAGCGCATCAGAGGATAACGGAAGAGTCTCCCATTATTCTCCGAGCGGTACCCACTTGCCGCCCTTGACTTCGAGGACTGCGAGGTCCATCTTCGGATCACGGTTTTCATCGAATGCAAATTTGCCGGTAGCGCCTTCGAAGTCGCTGATCTTAGCCAGGGTATCGCGGAATTTCTTGCGATCGGTGGTGGTGCCGGACTGTTCGACTGCCTGATGGAGGACATACATCGCATCATATGCCTGAGCGGCGAACTGATCCGGTTCATGTCCGTATTTAGCCACATACGCTTTACGGAAGTTCTGCGCCTTGTCGGTCTTTCTTTCCGGGTTCCAAGGAGTAGCTACGACGGTGCGGTCAGCTGCTTCACCAGCCTGTTTGATGTATTCCGGGCTGTTGAAGCCGTTGCCTGCGAGGACATACTGGTTCATGCCCATTTCACGCGCTTTCTTCACGATGAGAGCGCCTTCCTGATAGAGACCTGCGACAGCGATGACATCCGGGTTTGCTGCCTGAATCTTGGTCAGCTGAGCGGAGAAGTCGGTATCTTTATCTGCGAAGGTTTCATCTGCAACGACTTCGAGACCGAGCTTCTTGCAGGCATCCAGATAGAACTGGTGTTCACCGACCATCTGGTCATTGTTATTGGAGTACATGATAGCAATCTTCTTGAAGCCCAATTTTTTCTGTGCTTTTTCTACCACCTGCGGGATGTTCATTTTGCCCGGGATTGCATTACGGAATACATAGTCGCCGATTTCAGTGACTTTCGGGCCTGTGGTGCCGGTGCCGAAGACAGCCACTTTGGACTGCTGGGCGATCGGGTCGGCAGCCATCGCTTCACCGGTGGTCATCGGGCCTTCGATAGCAAGGACTTTATCCTGTTCGATGCACTTCTTCATAGCGTTGATGGCTTCATTCTTGACGAGCTTGGTATCATACACCTTAAGATCGATCTTGACCTTGGTGTTCGGATCCTTGTTGATTTCCTCGACTGCGAGTTCCGTGCCTTCCTTCATAGCGACGCCGTAAGCCGCACCAGGGCCGGTATAAGCGGTGATGAAACCGAGTTTTACGGTTTTGCCGGCATCTGCGCTGCCGGAAGCTGCTTTCTTATCTCCGCCGCAGCCTGCGAATGCACCTGCCAGTGCTGCTGCTGCCATAACTGCTGCCATTCCTTTGAGCCATTTTTTCTGCATAATTTTCTACCTCTTTCAATAATCAGCTACTCCGCCCCAAAAGATCGTATGAAGAAATAAAAAACTCCGCCGGCTTTTCTGCCAGCGGAGGCGCGAACGCGGTACCACTCCGATATTTCACTCTATGCCAAGCCAATGCGGGTAAAAAAAAGCCCCTATCTTCTTTCGAAGATAGGGGCGAAGTCTCGCGGTACCACCCTACATTGTACTTAGCAGTCTTATTCGTAACGTGAATGAAACGCCTGTCATTACTCAGTTCACGACAAGGGCTCTCGAGGGATATTATACAAGGCTCTTCGCCGATTCTCACCATCCATCGGCTCTCTTTAGAAGAGATCAAGTACTTTTTGTCTCGTTCATAGCTTTCTTTGGGGGTATTGGGTTTTAGATTGTGATTATTTTACTTCCTGCTTCATGAGTTGTCAAGAGGGATTTTGGAAAAAGTTAAAAAAACTGTTGTTGGTTTGTCAAACATATGTTACACCGTGCTTGATGAAATCATGGAGTGTATCTTTTGGAGATTTCCATCCAGACGGTCGCATTGGGAATAGGAAGATGGTTTTCTGCGATGTACGAGAGACAGTCTTTTATCACCTGTGCGCCTTTTGCCACTGACAGGCTTCCGATCAGTCCGACGTGGATAGCGTCTCGCTTCGGATGGATAAGCTCCGGGTTTTCCCGCATTTGGATGGTATCCATTGGGAAATAGTGCTACACACGTTCCTTCATATCCTTGCTCGGGACAAGGATCAATCTGGCCTCTTTCAGATAGTCCAGCCAGAAGTTTTTCCAAGAGGAGATTTGCTTTACCTGGCATCCCATCGTCGGCGAAGTAAATCCACGGCGCTCAAGGCAGGCATTGCAGTCAGCCTCGCCTTTTTCTCCGCAGTACACGTCATGTTCGTCCGTCAGCTTGATGAAAGGACAGATGAAATAGTAATCATGCAGCGTCACGACCAGCGGCACATGCAAAGCCCGATGAAGCGTCAACATCCACGGCTCGGCATCAAGCAAGTGTTCGACATGGATCATCCCTACATTCGCTGTTTTCAAAAGCTGCAGAAGACGGCAGCCGTCTTCATCCCAAAAGCGGATGACATGCTGCGCTTTCCCTTCTTTGTAGAAATAAACTTTGATCAGGCGTCGAAAGGTCTGTATAAAAAGAACGTCCTCCCCTTGGCGGCTCCACTCCCTCGCCATCTCAAAAGCATGGCGAGGCGTGCCACCGCCGGAGACATTGGTCAGGATAATGGCTATAGTTAACTTTTCTTTTGAGTCAATCCCAATATCTGCTTTATTTTTTTCTTGTTTGCCCCCCCTAAATTCCTAATGTAATCATAAAACGGAAGTTTCTTTTTAAAATTGCTATACTCATCGGAGATCTCTATTTCCTTTGCTCTGAGTGAAGCCATGATGTCTAACCAATATGGCTCATACAGTTTCTTATGCTTCTTTAAAATGTAATCGTAAGATTCAATTAAATGAGCTGCATGTTCATTCAACTTGGTGGAACGAGAAACTTGCTTGATTCGATAGAAGAAAAGTGTTTCTGGGATCTGATATACTGTTCTTCCCAATTCCAAAATTGATAACCAGAATTCATAATCCTCTACACCAAAACGCATATAACTATCATATCCGCCCACAGCTTCCCAGTCTTCCCGCCTAAACATCGCCGTCACAAATATTACATTATCCAGTAACATCTGCTTGAGTGAGTAATCAGGCAACTCCCAAGCTCCAGTTTTTGCGCCAAAGAAGCTTGCTTTGCAATAAACAATGCCGCAATCACTGTGCTTCTCTAAATACTTGACCGCTTTTTCTATATAGGATGGCTCAATCTTGTCATCTGCATCAAGGGGCAATATATACTTTCCTCTTGCCTGTTGAATTCCTAAATTTCTAGCTACAGACGGACCTGAATTTATTTCTTTTACTTTTTTCAGGCAATCCATTTTTAACGCGTCAAACTCGCGTACACTATTAGCATCAGTAGATCCATCATCAATGAGAATAACCTCTATATGGGAATAGGTTTGCTCAGAAACAGATTGAAGTGATTCCTTTATATATTTGCCATCATTAAAATATGGAATAATAACACTTACCAGCGGAATATCAACTGTACCTTGCTCTGTTAATACACCCTCATTATTCAGGATAACCTTATTCATATTGTATTCCTCATATTCACCAATCGTCAGATCACTAATTTCTAATCTCTACTCGATCCGTATCTTCCCCTCCACGACCTTCAGGAGATACTGTCCATACGGGCTCTTGCCATACTCTTTCGCACTTTCTGCCAAAGCTGCCTTATCGATCCAGCCGTTCACGTAGGCGATCTCTTCCGGCATGGAGATGTGGATACCGGCGCGGGTTTCTACGGAGCGGACAAATTCAGTGGCTTCGTAGAGGGAGTCCATCGTGCCGGTATCGAGCCAGGCGTAGCCGCGGCCCAGGGTGACTACGTTTAGATTTCCTTTTTCAAGATAGATCTTATTGAGATCTGTGATCTCAAGCTCGCCTCTCGCGGAGGGCTTCACCTGCTTCGCGTATTCACAGACATTCTGGTCATAGAAATAGAGACCTGTCACAGCGTAGTTCGACTTCGGATGGGCAGGTTTCTCCTCGATGGACTTGGCACGCCCTTCTTCGTCGAAGTCGATGACGCCGAAGCGCTCCGGATCGTCGACGTAGTAGCCGAAAACCGTGGCACCTTCCGTGCGGGAGGCAGCTTCTTTCAGATACTTCGTAAGGCCTGCACCGTAAAAAATATTATCTCCCAGAATCATGGCACAGGACTCACCGCCAATGAATTCTTCCCCAAGAATAAAGGCCTGGGCCAGACCGTCAGGAGAAGGCTGCACCTTGTAGGACAAATGAATGCCGAATCGAGAACCATCACCCAGAAGACGCTCAAAATTCGGCAGATCCTGGGGAGTGGAAATAATCAGAATATCCCGTATTCCCGCAAGCATCAAAGTAGAAAGCGGATAAAAAATCATGGGCTTGTCATAAATAGGAAGCAGCTGCTTCGATGTCACCCTGGTTAACGGATAAAGCCTTGTGCCGGAACCTCCGGCGAGAATAATACCTTTCATAAAAATATGTTCCTTCCTTTAGGTAAGTTTAATGAGTGGAATGCAGAAATGCTGTATGTAATAGCATCTCCTGTAAAGCCTTAATTATTTAGCTTGACTAACTAATTTCATAATGGATTTCATTAACTGGCTTTAGTCTGACTCCATTGCACTCAAAAAGAGATGGTTCGAAAATGGCCAAATTGAAACCACCGGAATGCATTACGATTCGGTATTTAATTCCTTGAAACATCTGCTGTCCATTAATAGTAATACTTTTAATAAAAGCTGCTATATACTTTGTCGGCATATAGTCAAGGGCAGAGTCTGAATGCCTAACAGGTTTACCCGTCCCATAAAAGCACATAAATTCCCATAAACATATCATTCAAAAAACAGATGAACGTATTGTAATACTCTATTAATCTTTACTTCCCATTATTTTGTAAGATGATGGGGAACCTCTGAAACAGAAGCCGCCAATCTTTCTCTTTCTTCCTTATAAATTTGATTTGCAAATTCCTCAATTTTATGTGTAATCCACATATAGGCAGTCGTACCTTCTGAATAATCGGCTTCTGCATACATATCTACGCGTCCATCTTCACGGAGTTTTTCTACCTGATTGAGCGCTTCCTGATTGCCATGCGGATATACCGCAAATGTAGCACCGCCAAACTTTTTAACGACTGAAAAAGCTGGCACATCACTCGGCCCATCAGCAATGTAAATCATATGATTAAACTTTACACGCCTTGAGCTCTCTTGTACTTTTGCATTAACATCAATTTCTGGATGCAGTGGGATGCCTTTATTAATCTCAAACAATGCACGAGTCTTACTGGTATTATCAATCGTAAAACCAATATCCTGCAGTTCTACTTCCTGCGTTTCAGGATTAAGTTCATCAATGAGCTCACAGCCCCATATTCCCTTCACCCATTTTTTCATCCAAAGATCAGTACCTTCCAAAATTTTACGCATACCCGTACTGACAATATAATTCTCGACCTTGATATTATACTCCTGGTACTTAGAGCCATATTCACTGTGCAGGGGAAACTCATTGGTGTATTTGATGAGATCAATCGCTCCAGCATAAAAATGCTGCATAGAACCATAGGACTTTAACTTTTCATTATTAAGACCTTTAAAGCGCCCATCTCTTACATATTTCAATATATGGTTGAGATAAATAGTGTCTTTATTGACCAGTATCCCCTTCTCTCTATACGTCTGTGGCAAAGCATTCACTTCATCCCAAAAGTCACTTCCCTTCACATTATATTCCTCAAATAAGGGAGCCTGCATATACCCATCAATCAGTGTCTTGTCGAAATCCCAAATAACTGCAATGATATTAGACATATAAAACACCTTCCAGTTTAAGAAAAGAAATTGTATAAAACTTTACGAGCGGCTAAGCCATAGCAGATAAACGCCTTCATAAGAACTCTCTGCCAAAAGTTTATTTGTTCATAGTTAGCGTAAAAATAATACCTGGACTTAAATAACTGTGCTGTTTTTCCATATCGTTTAATAGATTTATCAATGGATACTGAGTGATTATGAAGATATGAAATATCTGTATCTATAATCATTCTATAGCCTAATTTCAAAAATTTTTTCCCTAAAATCTGCTCTTCGTAATACAAGAAAACACGGTCATCTAAGCCATGAATATTCTTATACGCCGCTACATCAATAGCAAATAATGATCCCGGTATCCATTCCACCTGATTAATTCCATGGTTCGGTAAAACATAGTCATTATGGAAGTGCACAAATTGCTTTAAAAGAACCGTACATAATAACAACTCCTGCCAATAGCTGTTTATCTTTCTATTCCTAACAAAAGATGGATCTGCTGGCATATCCATGTACCCGGAAGCTGCCTGCGCATTCCAATTTATCATATCCTGTACAATACGAATAAGAAATGCCTCAGTAAATTCTACATCAGGATTTGCAATGACTAAGATATCCACCATATATTTATCAATCAGGTAAAATGCTCCATAGTTATTACCATAGGAGTAGCCTCCATTTTTATCGGACTGAATAACATCCACCTTGTCCCCGGCCAATGATTTCAGCTGCCGGAATGAGCCATCGGGAGACAGATTACCAACAATGACGATATGATCTATGCTGTCATAGCCATGAATAGTCTCACACAGCTTTCTCGTCGTATCGGAATCATTCTAATTAAGTATAATTACTCCAATGTTTTTCATCTATCATTAAAGTATCTCCTCTCACTTACAACGTTTTCTGGCTATCCTGCTCTCGACAAGCCAAGATGGCATCTTTTGTAGCTTCTAAGTATGCATATCCATAAAAGCGATCAGGTTCCAGGTAAGCTCCTTCACCCCATTCATTCCAAGCATTGATAAAAATCAAAGGATCTTCGAGCTGACAGTCATTGTGATAGTGACGAATAACATCCATCAACCACTTTTTGTACAACTGCGGGGTGGCACCATCATAGATCACGTTTCCTCTGTCATTCCTACGAGGTGTATTATCCCACATTGGCATGACTGCATTATACATCCCTTTTCGCTTGAAATTTTTAGCATATACCTGATGTTCCACAATATCTTTGTAGCTATAGACCTCTCCAATGAATTTTTTATTGATAAACGGCAACTTCTGATTGATCTTCTCGCAATAAGGTAAAATTGACCCCGGCTGAAACTCTCCTGCCGCATCAAATCCTTTTTCAATCAAGTCATTTGGCACATCAGCCGTCCAACATCCTAGAATATAAATATCACCGACTCCATGTTGTAAGCAATACTCTCTCCAATAAGCCAAAGTATTTCGGCAATCAGGTACACTTTGCGGTTTATACACGATCAGAAGCTTTTTCCCTTGCACTGTGATATACCTGTCATCCTGAAGATACTTCACAGCATCCTTGATGAAATTCCTATAACTTTCAACGGTTTCACTCTGGTTCATGATGACTTCTTTAGAACTCCCGAAAAAGCCCTTCGTCCAGCTTTCATTTGCCCAGCAGATACAAAATGGGAAATCAAGTGTTTTATCATTCACATACATATCAAGCGGTCTATCAAGCAGTCGTTTCCCATCAAACCAATAGTAATACCAGCTGAATCCATACAAACCATACATCTTAGCCAGTTCCATCTGGCGTTTCAGATTTTCTTTAAGCCGCAAATCATAGAATCCCAACTCTCCGGGAAGCCGAGGCTGATAATGCCCCACATACTGTGGAACCGCTCGTGAAACGTTATTCCACTCCGTTACTCCGCGCCCCCACCAAGCATCATTTTCAGGTGTTGGATGCATCTGTGGAAGGTAATATGCAATTAGTTTTGGATCCGTAGACTGTCTTTCAAATCTAATATCAGAAAAATCACAATACTCCTTACTCCTTGCTGACGGAACAGCCAAAATCTGCGCAATATATTTTTCAATGAGAGGTTCTGCTGCTGTTGAATCAACAGTAACCCCTTCATGTCGAATAATTTTTTTCAGTTCATAATACAACCGATCTTTTTGTTCAACCGATAGAAGCGGATTCTTCCAGAAGATATCCTTTATAATTTTCGGAATTCCCATATACGCTCCTCTTAACTACAATCAATCAACATCATAAAAACCGTATTAATCATTGATGGCTTTTATGTATTGAGAAAAACAATTTTGAATCTTTTTCTCCCAATCTTTGGTCTTACCCATATCCTGCTTTTTCATGTATATTGATTGAGGAGTAAGGCTATTTAGAAAATCACTCAACGCCTGTTTACCCTCGGATATCACAAATCCATTTCTATACTGTTTCACCATATTTCCGACCAAAGTTCCTTCTGTAGTAATAACAGGTTTATTTAAATATATGGATTCATAAAACTTATTTGGAGCTGCGTAAATATGATTTGCGTTGTCTTTGTAATACATTGCATATAAAATATCAGATTCCCTCATAATTTCCAATGCCCGGTCATATGATACTTTTCCGTAAAAATTTATATTCATATATTTTTGCGCTGCAGCTTTAATGGTATTTTCAATTATAGAATCCCCAAAACCAGCAATTTTCAAAACAAACCTATCATCGCCAGAAATGCAGTCAACAAGTTCTAATAAACCTCTAGAGTGAACAATTCCCCCTACATATGCAATTACAATAGGCCATGATACATTCTCCTTTACTATTTTAGTCGAATTAATTTGTCCCAATAATTGCGAAGGTACATTGGGTATAACAATGTAATTCTTAGGAGTACATTGTATCTGCCTAAGTCTTCCTTTTTCGCATAAGATAACCAAATCAGAATGTCTAACAGCAAATTTTTCTAATAAATTAATTGGTTTATCGATCCAACTTTTCCCTGTTTTAACTTCATCACTAAACCAATCAAAAATATCAAAAAACACTTTCTTTCCCAAAATTCTCATAACTAAAGATGGTAAAACCGTATCAAAATCACATGCGTGAATAATTTGATATTCTTTTAAATGCATGAAAAGAAATCTAAATAAGAAAAAAGTCCACCAAACACGATTAACAATGGCTTTTTCCCCTTCTTGAAAGCCTGCTCTCCTCTTATAGAAAAAAGTATTTTCTCGCTTTAAATTCAAACCTTTTCGATCCCATCCAACAATAGCATATGGTATGTTTTCCTTTTTCAAAAGACTTTCATATTTTAAAACACGACTGTCAGAAAAAATATCCTGAGACCTCAATAATATAACCTTAGTTCCCATAAATTACCTCTATTTCCAATACCTCTTCGTCATACTACACTTTCTTCTAACCGAAGCAGGAAGCCGTCGATAATTCATCCCCAGCTTATAACCGAGGAACTTACATCCATCACGCAAAAATGTCGATGGCACCAGAAACGGCTTATGCTTCATGAGATAAATCAATTCTGCCAGGACGAAACGAATGCCTTCCCCTTCCGCCTGTCCGAAGGAATCCCGAATCCACGGTTCCATGGCATGGAAAGCTCCGGTATCAAAATACCGTCGGAACTCCTGCAGAATCGTATAATTATGAGAATGATACACCTTCGCTTCCGCACAATACGCATTGTACCAGCCGGCGAGCACCATCTTCGCTGCTACATAGTTGTCTTCACCCAGTATGACGTCCGATGGGAATCCGCCTATCTGGCGCAGCGCTTCCGGGCGATAGGCTGCAAAAGTATCTGAGATAAACGGAACTTTGATCCCGAGCTGCGACACATCCTCAAGTTTCTTTACTCGGCTCTCCGCCGGATAGTTGAAAGCCCTCGCACGAGCCGCCAATACGGTGGCATCTTTGTGTGGTAGCTGCCTGCCGTAAGCACAACCCACCTTGGTGTCATCAAAGGCATCCAATAAGTTCCGGATGGTGTACTCATCAGCTGGGATAGCATCCTGGGTCATGTAAACCAGAAAGGGATAGTCAGCACAGGCTTCTGCCGCTTCTTGCCGTGTACGACCGTGATTGAATTGATCAGGTGTTGTTTTTACCATCTCATAGGACAATCCAGCTAGGTCTTTTTTATAGGTTTTCATATCGGATCCCGAATCGACAATATATACATCAAAATGAACATCTTTCTGCTTCTTGAGCATTCGTAGGCATTCATTCCATTTCCGGTCAGGGTGATAGATAGGAATAATCAAGACACAATCTGATTTTTTTGATTTTCGATAATACTCAGTCATGCACATATCTCCTATTCAGGATACAGAAAAAAGCATCTATGCTAATCCGTTCGAGAAAAAGCACTGCTTGTGTACTCGCAACTACCGTATCGTCTTCTGCAAAACATTTGCTCAAACGGGAAACTGGACTTTGCTGCGATCAATGTGCTCGTAGTAGTTCAAAATAACAGCTTCTACCCCGCCGCCGGCGATAACGATGACCTGGAGTATGCAAATGGGTTCTTTCATAGGATTTCTCTACTTTCTGCTTTAGTTTTGGGATTGGGTATCAGAAATGGAGACTTGGAGACTTCAGATATCAGGCTTCAGACTTTGAGACTTTAGACTTCTAACATCCGACGTCTGATTTCAGATTTCTGATATCTGGAATCTAATATCTGCCGTCTAACGTCTTCAAGTCTCAAAGCCCTCAATACGCCCCTTTATGGCTCAGGACAACCGCAATGGTGCGCCAGAGGAGCACGAGATCCAGCCAGACGCTCCAGTTATGCACGTACCAGCTGTCCATCTGTACGCGCTCGGGGTAGTCGATGTCGCTGCGTCCGCTGGTCTGCCACATACCGGTAATGCCGGGGAGGACGGAGTAGTACTCCTTGATATATTTCCCATACCGCGGGACTTCCTTCTGGATGATGGGACGGGGACCGACGAGGCTCATCTCACCTTTGAGGACATTCAGGAGCTGAGGCAGCTCATCGAGGCTGGTCTTTCTAAGGAAGGCGCCGCTCTTTGTGATGCGGGGATCATTCTTCAGTTTGAATTCTCTATCCCATTCTTCTTTCGCTGCCGGATCGGTCGCGAGGAGGTGGTCTAAGACTTCCTGTGAATTCGTACACATGGAGCGGAATTTGTAGCAGTTGAATTCTTTCCCGTCTTTGCCAACACGGCGATGCTTGAAGATGACCGGTCCCGGAGAGTCGTGATAGACCCATGCTGCGATGAGGAGAAGGATTGGCGAGATCAGAAGACCGCCGCAGATGGTGGCAGCGAGGTCGAAGAGCCGCTTGGCGATCTGGTTCGATGTGCGGGCGAGGTTGTTCCAGATCTGCAGCACCATGATCTTCGCATCAAAGAAGGACTCGACGGTCACATTCGACATGGGGACGGCGACAAGGTTCGGCACGACGCCTACATTTCTCACGAGTGTCTGTGCCTGGTAGATGAGGGAAGAGAGCTGGGTCTGCGGGATGCCGGGGGCGGCGATGATGACATGCTGGACGCCGGTATCACGAATGACGCGCTCCATGTCACCAAATCCGCCAAGAATGGTGCAGGACTTGTCGTAGGGCTCATGGTCTTCGAGAAATCCGACGATGCAGTAGCGCATGCCGGTATCATTCTGTATCTGGCGTGCCATGACTTCGCCGGTCTTTCCTGCCCCGACGATGAGGATGGGGATCTGGAAGGCTTTCGATTTCTTCATTCCTTTCGCCAGAATGACACGGAAGAGGCAGAGCAGTGCAAAGGAGATCGCGGTGTAGAGGATGACGTAAAAACGGGATACGTCCCCTGCTACCTGCGCGAGGAACATGAGGATGATGGAGAAGACGGTGCCGCCCAGGGAAGCCCGGAACAATTTTTTCATCATCTGGTAGATGAGCATGCGCTTCCCATAGAGGCCTTCATAGAAGATAAAGGCCATGTAGACCAGCGGTACCCAGAAATATTGGTAGATGGGGTCGATGTGATAGGTGGTGTGGGTGATCAGGAGGTTTCGAATGGCAAGGGAGAGTATCCCCGCCAGGACGAGGGCGATGTAGTCGCCGATGAGGTAGAAAAATGCGGCGCCGGAGGCGCAGGAAATGGAATGGTGGTATTTAGGGTTGTTCATGTGGTGGTTTATCCTTCGTGTTTTTTTGAAGATGGCAGACATCAGACTTCAGATGTCAGATGTCGGACTTCAGATTTCGGACTTCAGACTTTTGATGTCTGATCTCTGATGTCTGACTTCTGCTCAGGCTTTTCCGCGAATGCTCAGTATTGTCAGCATGCGCCGAATTTCATCCAAAAGCAACATGCACGGGCGAATCTCTTCTGCCGTCATATAGTGCAGTCTCAAACATATCAAAAACTGTGTCTCTAACTCAGTGGCTGAGCCGCGTGCAATAGTCATGAAATGTCTTAGATCTTTATCTGTCCCTCGTCCGGTTCCTTCTGCGATGTTCGAGGCAATGGAGACGACGGCTCTTCTCATTTGTGAGGAAAGGGCATAAAGTTCTTCTGATGGCAATCGCCAGACTACGTCATATGTCATGTCTATGAGCTGCATAGCCTTTTGCCAGACGATCATACGGCGATAGTTCATGTAGGTGATCCTTTCGAGACTTGAGGGCTGATAAAGTTGGAGACGTTAGACTTTAGACTTTAGGCTTTAGATGTCAGATTTCAGATGTCAGATTTCTAATATCTGACGTCTGACTTCTGACGTCTAACTTCTAGTCTTTTAGTCTCCTAGTCTAAAAAAGGGGTTAGGTTCATTATTACCCCCCCGAAAAATTTTTCGTTTACGAAAATTCAATAAAGAAGCGCTCGGTTTGTCATTTTCCCTGTGGCATTTTTACGCTCATATTATATCATATTTTGTTATAAAACGTAGAAAGAAAGCCGCTGGTCTGCAAATATTTGTCGATGAAAGATGCCGAGACATCAGACTCCTGACCTCTTATGTCTAATGTCTAACGTCTCTCAGTCTCTTAGTCCCTCTGCTTGCTAAAAATCTGATTTCTTTCTATTCTATAATAAGTGCAGAAAATGGTACAAGAAAGGATGGGATTGACATGATTGCCATGAATTACTCCACGCTCCGGAGCCATATGAAATATGCTTTCGATGCTTGCTGCGATGATATGGAAACGCTTATCGTCACACGCAAGGACAACCGGAATGTGGTCGTACTGTCAGAGGAGTCGTATAACAATCTGATGGAAAACCTGTATGTGCGGGCTTCGAAGAAAAACTACGACAGGCTTCTCACCAGTATCGCACAAGCCAAGGCGGGGCAGTGTAAAAAGAGAGACTTGATCGAAGATGAATAAAGCATTCACGGATATTGGCGGGGAAGACTACCTGTACTGGCAGACGGAGGACCGGAAGACGCTGCGTAAAATCAATACGCTTTTGAAAGATATCGAGAGAAATGGTAATGAGGGCATCGGAAAGCCCGAACCGCTGACAGGGGATTTATCTGGTTTCTGGAGCCGCCGGATCAATCAAAAGGACCGGTTAATCTATGCTTTGGAAATGGATCAGATCATCATCATTGCCTGCCGGTATCATTATGATGATACATAAAAAGAGCATGCTGCATTTAGTCGGCATGCTCTTTTTATGTATGTGGGACTTGAAGACTTGGAGATGTTAGACTTGAAGACGTCAGAGTTCAGATTTCAGGCTTCAGATTTCTGATCTCCGCCCTCTGACTTCTGACCTCTGACCTCTGACGTCTAATGTCTAATGTCTCTTAGTCTCTTCGTCTCCGCCTCTCACCGGAATATCTTGGAAAGCTCATCATCCGTCATATTTCCTATCCAGCTTTCGCCGACGGAGACGGTCATGTCGGCGAGGGATCTTTTCTTTTGGATGATCTCATTGATCTTTTCTTCGAAGGTGTTCTTGGTGATGAAGCGGTGGACGAGGACGTTGTTCTTCTGGCCGATGCGGTAGGCGCGGTCTGTCGCCTGAGACTCTACGGCGGGATTCCACCAAAGGTCGTAGTGGATGACATGGGAGGCGGCGGTGAGGTTGAGGCCGGTGCCGGCGGCTTTCAGGGAGAGGATGAAGAATCTCGCCTTCGGGTCTGTCTGGAAGCGGTCCACCATGTCTTTTCTCTCCCGGAGGGAGCAGCCGCCGTGGAGGAACATTGGACGTTCCCCCAGTTTGCTCTCGAGGAGATCTGCCAGCTTGTCGCCCATGCTCTTGAACTGGGTGAAGATCAGGGCCTTTTCATGGCTGGCCTGAATGCTTTCTGCGAGATCGAGGAGGCGCTCGGCTTTACCGGAGAGGGCGGGGTCCCAGTTGTCCTCTTTGGTGAAGAGGGCGGGATGGTTGCAGATCTCCTTCAGCGCGAGGATCATCTGCAGGACGAGGCCCTGGCGCTTGAAGAGGGAGGCTTTGTCTCCCTCCTTCTGCTCGCTGATGACGCGGAGGCTCTCTTCGACGGTCTGGTGATACAAGGCGGCCTGCGCGGGGGTAAGGAGGGTGTACTCGTCCTGCTCGAGCTTATCCGGAAGGTCGCTGATGATGGTCTTGTCTGTCTTGAGGCGGCGCAGGAGCATGGGCGCGGTGATGCTTTTGAAGCGTTCGGCTGCTTTTCTGTCCTGCTCGTACTGGATGGGATTCGCATAGCGTGTCTGGAAGGTCTTCGCACTGCCGAGGTAGCCTTTGTTGGTAAATTCCATGATGGACCAGAATTCTTTGAGGCTGTTCTCGACGGGAGTGCCGGAGATGGCGATGCGGATGGGTGCTTTCATGCTGCGGACGGCCCGGCTCTGGGCGGTGTCGGGGTTCTTGATGTTCTGCGCTTCGTCGATGATGAAGACTTCCCATTTCTTCTTTTTGAGAAGCTCCTGGTCGCTTCGAAGGAGTCCATAGGTGGTAAGAAGAATGTCCCCATGGAAATCAGCGAGGCCGCGCTTGGCGCCGTAGTAGAGGAAAACGGTGAGGAGAGGTGCGAAGCGGGCGATCTCTTCCTGCCAGTTGGAAAGAAGGCTCGTCGGCACGACGATGAGCGCTTTCTTCTTGGCAAGGCGTCCTTCTTCGCGGAGCTTTTCGAGGAAGGTGATGACCTGAAGGGTCTTCCCAAGGCCCATGTCGTCGGCGAGGATGCTGCCGAAGCCGAGGCGGCTGTTGTTGTAAAGCCACGCATAGCCGCGCTTCTGGTAGGGGCGAAGTGTCGCACATACATTTTTCGGCAGCGCGACGGGCTCGCCCTCTTTCATGGAGGAGAGCAGTCGCTTCACCTCGCTCGTCATAGTGATCTCCGCGCCTTCATAGCTGCCCTCGAGGGCGATGCGGAGGAGTTCTTCCTTCTTGAGGGAGGCGGGACGCTGCCACATTTTTTCGAGCTTTTTCAGATCTGCCTCGGTCACGTAAAGGTATTGCCCCTTGAATGCGATGAGGGAGCCTGCTTTGACGGATAGTTTTTCGAAATCTTCCGGGGAGATCCGCTCGTCCCCTAGGGCGATCTGCCAGTCGAAGTCGAGCATGTCTTCCAAAGAGAGGAGAGACGGTGCATGCGCCGCTCCCTCTTCTTTCTTTTTGAGGCGGAGTGTCTTCTTCGGACGGATGAGGTGCTGCAAGGACTTCGGCAGGATGACGCGCGCGCCCAAAAGACGCATGGCCGGGATGGCTTCCAAAAGGAAAGGGGCAAAGGTTTCCGCCTTGAAGGAGATCGGTGTCCTTCCTTCGCTGTCCATGTAGTCTTCCATGCCGGTCACGAGGGAAGAAAGCAGGTCCATATCCTTTAAGATCTGGTAGCGGCAGGCATCATAATCAGCCTTCGTGAAGACATCTGCGAGCGGCACTGCGTCCCCTTCACTGTCCTCACTGTCTACGACGGAGAGGTCCAGATGGAAGGCTTTTGTTTTCGGATCATCTGACACGAGAAGCACGGGCTGCCAGCGGGCGGCGCTCAGGTGGAAATAGGATAGCCAGGATGCGATGCCGTCAGCCTCGGGGTGCGGCCTTCCTTCCCGCGCCATCAGGGGCTCCCCCATGAAGAAAAGATCATAGATGGGGTCGTCTGCGAAATTTTTCTTCGCCATGTTTGGCATCAAGTGCGTGAGGAAAAGTGACAGTGCCGCCTCGGCAGGCTCTCTGGCAAAGCATCTCTTCTCTCTGTACCGCGCGATCTCTACCATGGAAGGGGTCACCCATTTCGAGAGGATCCCCATGGCTTCCGCCGTGCCCGTGTCCTGCTCGGTCGGCATCCAGCGGATGGCGAGGGCATTCTCATCCACACGCACCAGCTCGGGGATGGCATTCCCCGTCCGGAGAAGGTGTATAGCGAGCAGCACCACCTCGCGGAAGGCGCGCACGGTGTAAGAGCTGTCCTGCGCTTCCTCTTCCGTCATATCGAGAAGAGCGGCAAGGAAACGGCTGATCGGCCACCAGTCGCCGCGATCGATGTAGAGCTTCCCCTCAGAGAGCCCTTCGATCACAAGATGCACGGAAGAAACGGAGGCGAGCTCCAGGCTGTCTTTCCCTCCGCCCACAACGTAAACGGCTGACGAATCAAAGAGCGCTTTCTCTGCGATCTTTCTGACGCCCGTCATGGTCTTTTCATAGACGCGGCCGAAGCTGCCGCGCCCGTAGAAGGCAGGCGAAGCGGGAAGCACACGCATCCATAAGGAAAAGAGGCTTTTGATCTTCGTGAAATCAGGAATTTCCGCCGTTTCCTCTGCCATGGGAAGTGCCATATCCTTGACCAGTTCCCCTTTCACAAGGTCATCCCAGCGCGGGATCTTGGCAGACATCTCATTTGTGATCGTCACATGCCGCTTCTTTAGCTCGCTCACAAGCGACACGCCATGCAGGGAGAAGACTTGGAAGGGATCATTGTCGATGGCACGGCTCACCTCATAGATGACGGCTGCGATGTGCTTGCAGAGGTGCGCCCAGTCGGGACAGCTGCAATGCATCTCGATGTCATTCATCGAGGAGGGGAATAGGGAAAGACCTGCCTTTTCCGCAAGCTCCATAACAGCAGGTGACAGCTCCCGATGCAGGAGCTTCGTCACGATTGAAGGATGGCGCGATACATCATCCAGAAAGGCCTGGACTTTGTTTTCCGGAAAAGGAGGGAGCGTCAGCGTGACATTGTAGGGCGTGCGCCGCGTCCCCTGCACCTTCGCAGTCAGCGTCGCCCCCTCACGGCGCATGGAAATGACTGCGCCGCCTCGCGCATACACCCGCCCGCGCGGCAGACGGTTCGCATGGTCTGCCTCCTCGAGCGCTTTCAGCCACTCGCTTCCCCACCAGGTATTGCCATATTGCAGTTTCATCGTCTTTTCCTCGCTTCTGTACGTTTTTCTTTATTATATGAAATCGTCACGAT
Organism: Dialister sp. CAG:486; assembly: GCA_000434475.1. Taxonomy (GTDB): domain Bacteria; phylum Bacillota; class Negativicutes; order Veillonellales; family Dialisteraceae; genus Dialister. The sequence goes on along the minus strand of FR879585.1, from coordinate 4,613 downwards.
GCAGGCAATGGGCGTAACAGTCTCCGCCGCTTCGGCGCATCCGTCTGCATGAAACGACGTGATCCCCAGTCGTTTGGAGTGCAGCGCTTCCCGTTATCCACTTTCCTCCCATTTTTCCTGACCGCAAACGAAAAAGATTTCTCGCGTTCGCTCGAAATGACGATATGGGGAAAGCGGCATTCTCAGATCTCCCTCCTTCCTCTGGAAGGAGGGACCCCGAAGGGGCGGAGGTTGGCTCTCCCTACGAACTGATACGGCATGTGCGGGGCTTCCCGTTATCCGCTTTCCTCACTTTTTTGTCTCACCGCGAACGAAAAGGATTTCTCGCGTTCGCTCGAAATGACGATATGGGGAGGGGTTTTGTTTTGCACCCTCAGCAAACAAAAACCGCTCTGCGAGGACGAGCTTTGCAGAGCGGTTTCTGGTTCTATTATTCCACGGTCACGGATTTTGCGAGATTTCTCGGCTTATCCACATCATTTCCTCTCTTGATAGAGGTGTAGTAAGCGAGGAGCTGCATCGGGATGACGGCGAGGATCGGTGCGATGAAGGGATCGACTCTCGGGATACGGACGGTCTCGGTCGTGTACTTCGCGATCTCTTTGTCATCGACGAAGCCGATGCCGAGGACTTCGGCGCCGCGGGCGCGGACTTCCTGGATATTGCTGTACATCTTTGCGCTGACATCGTCCTGAGTCGCTACGGCGATGACCGGGGTCTCCGGCGAGATGAGGGCGAGGGTGCCATGCTTCAGTTCACCGGCCGCGTAGGACTCCGCATGGATGTAGGAGACTTCTTTCAGCTTCAGTGCGCCTTCCATGGCGATCGCATAGTCGATGGAGCGGCCAAGGTAGAAAATATCATTCGCCTTGATGAGCTTTTCAGCGACGTCTGCCATGTGTTCTTTTTCATCAAGCACGGTGTCGATCTGATCCGGCAGATCTCTCAGTGCGGTGGTGATCTTCTGGATGAGTGCGGGCTTCAGTGTGCTTTTCAGCTGGCCCATGTAGAGGGCAAGGAGCAGGAGCGCCACGAGCTGGGTGGTATAGGCTTTCGTAGATGCGACGGCGATCTCCGGGCCTGCCAGAGTGTAGACGACATTGTCAGCTTCACGCGCAATGGAGGAGCCGATGGAATTCGTCACAGCGAGACTCTTCGCACCGAGACGTTTCGCTTCTTTGAGCGCCGCCAGGGTGTCGATGGTCTCACCGGACTGGCTGACTACGATGCAGAGGGTCTTATCGGTCGTGAGCGGACGGCTGTATCTATATTCGGAAGCGATCTCTACAGATACAGGGATCTTGACGAAGCGTTCGATGTAGTGCTTCGCAACGAGGCCGGCATGGTACGCCGTGCCGCAGGCGGTGATCAGGATGTGATCGATGCCGGAGAAACATTCTTTCGTCCAGCCGAGATCGTCGAAATTGACAGAGCCGTCTTTATTGAGATGAATCTGTACGGTATCGTGGACAGCCTTGGGCTGTTCATAGATCTCCTTCAGCATGAAATGCGGGTAGCCGCCTTTTTCAGCAGCTTCTGCGCTCCACTTGACTTCCTGGATCTCCTTTTGGATCGGTTTGCCTTCGGCATCGAAGAGGGAAACGCCATCCTTCTTCACGATGGCCAGCTCGCAGTCGTCCAGGATATAGATCTTTCTGGTATGGTTGATGACGGCCGGGATGTCGGAGGCGATGAAATTCTCGCCATCGCCAAGGCCGATGATGAGCGGATTGTCCTTCTTCGTGCAGATGATGGTGTCCGGCTCCGCCTTATCCATGATGACGAGGCTGTAGGAGCCTTCGATCACGGAAAGAACCTTGCGGACTGTGGAGAAGAAGTCTCCGTCATCCATCTTTTCGAGAAGGTGTGCCACGACTTCGGTGTCGGTATCCGACTTGAAGACATGGCCTTCGTCGATCAGCTGTTTCTTGAGCGTCATGTAGTTTTCGATGATGCCATTGTGTACGATGACAAAATGATTATGGCAGTCGCCATGCGGATGGGCATTCCGATCCGATGGCTGTCCGTGCGTCGCCCAGCGGGTATGCCCGATGCCGATGTGTCCGGTGAGCGGATGCGCCTTCAATGCGGCTTCCAGATTTGCCAGACGACCTTTTTTCTTTTCGATAGAGATCGTACCTTTGTCATAGATGGCGATGCCAGCCGAATCATAGCCGCGATATTCGAGGCGTCTCAGCCCATCGATCAAAAAACGGGACGCTTCGCCGCTGCCCACATAACCTACAATACCACACATACGGTATTCCTCCTTGCATATTTCTTTGGAATGCTCTGCCGCTCCGGGCCGCCCCTTTCCATCAGGGCTGTCTTTGAAAGAAGGCTGTACGCCTTGCTTTCTCTGCTCATGGGCCAGAGGATCTTATTCTTATTGTTAGTAAGGGAAATGCGATTCGATCGCAGAATCAGATATTATAGAAATGCGGACATCGCCCGCAGGTATTCATACAGAGTTTATTATATCACATGTCATAAAAATATGATATTTCCCGGTGGCACACAGAAAAAGGAGCTGTAACTTACGTTAAGCTCCTTCGCTACGTTTTTCACATTATAGCATAGCTTGGAAGAGAAGGAAAGGCATCAGACTTGGAGGCTTTAGATTTCAGCCTTCTGTCCTCCGATGTCATTTCTCATTTAGATCGATCCCAATACCGATCCAAGCTCCTGCATCTCTTCCATTTCCGAAAGACCTGCCACGGCGGCGAAGACGCCGATCATAGCAAGAAGCAGCAGAAAAAGGAGGAGCATCACGTAGGGCGCGATGGCGATCAGGACGGATTTCCCTGTGGAGAAGAAATAGTTCTCGCGGATCGCAAGGACATCAAGGACGAAGGTCCACACGCAGATTGCAAAGGAACCGATGCCGGAGAGGAAGGAAAACCCGATGCTTTCTGCCAGTGTGAAGAAGACGGAGAAGGCTAGCGGCAGCGATGCCGCCATGAATCCGGCGGTGATGCCCTTCGCGCTCCCTTGTCCGCCAAGAAGTCCGGAGAGGTAGTCGGTCACGGCGCTGTGGACAAGGAGGGAAAGCCCCAGAAAGAGAAGCACGGCCAGAAACTCGACAAGAAGCCCCGGTCCTTCTGAGAAGGCGGATACCGCCGTCAAGAAAAGTGTAAAGAGCCATAGGATCCCCGCTTCACGAAGGCGTTCGCCGCGGGTGATGTCATAGAGCGCCGCCCGCGGTGTCACGATCAGCGAGTAGACAAGATCAAGAAAGGTATTCATGGAGTTGCTCCTTTGGAATGAATGTATGATATGGGAAAGTCTTGGAGAGTCAGATACATCAGACTTGGAGACGTTAGACATAGAGACTTGGAGACGTTAGACTTCTGCCTTTAGACTTCAGACCTCTGACTTCTGATACCCCTTAGTCTCCTAGTCTAATACTCCTCACTTTATCGTGGGATTTTCCCCTTCTGTCAATGCCTTTTTCATGCTCCCTGCCATGGATTCTCCCATGACATTCGAGAGCCGGGCGGCTTCGCTTCGAAGGAGGGAACGGAGTGTCACTGTGCTATTCGTATACGAGCGGGTCTCTATATGATCCACATCGAGCCCGCCGCTCGAGGCAGCGTAGTTCAGCGCATCATAATAATTGCCCATGGCATCGACAAGGCCGAGATCCTGTGCCTGACGGCCGGTCAGGATGCGCCCATCGGCGATGCTCTTTACTTTCTCTTCATCCATATGGCGTCCGTCCGCCACGGTCTGGACGAACTGGTGGTAAATGTCATCGACCATGGCCTGCAGCATCTCTCTCTCTTCGCCTGTCATCGGGCGGTACATGGAGAGGATATCCTTGTGCGCGCCGCTCTTGATCTTATCATTCTTGACGCCGACCTTATCCATCAGGTCTTCGATATTGGTATAGTCCATATAGACGCCGATGCTGCCCGTCATGGTGGCCGGAGAGGCGAAAATGTAATTTCCCTTGCTCGCCAGCCAGTAGCCTGCCGAGGCGCACATATCGCCCATGGAAATCACGATGGGCTTCTTGCTGCTGCGGATCTTATCCATTTCTTCTGCGATCTCCTGGGTCGCTCCTGTCGAGCCGCCCGGGCTGTTGATGCGGATCAGGATGGCTTTTGCCTGCGGATCCTTTCTGGCTTCCTGAAGCTCTCGCATGATCTCCTCGGAGGAGGAGCCGGAAGAGCCGCTCAGCATCGAGTCTGTCTCCGGCCCGCCGTAGATCGCGCCATCGATGCGCACGACGGCCACATAGCCCTCTCCCCGCTTTTCTTTTTCTGCTTTCCAAAGGGATGTGCTGCCCACCGAGAGCGCCGCCGCAAGGAGCAGGACTGCGAGAAGCAGGATCCATTTTCTTTTCGTCTGTATCGTCATTAGAAGTCATCCTTTCATTTATTGGCTGATAATTTCATTATAGCACAGGAGAGAAGGGGTTCAGCA
>FR879585.1:0-152 GCA_000434475.1 Dialister sp. CAG:486 | reverse complement strand
GCAGCCAGGGGTGGGGAGCCTTTATTGACTTGTAACTTCCATGCTGCTTTCGGGCATCACTCTTTAAAAAAATCGGCGCTCGCCTGCTGCCGTCAATCGCCGGCTTGAAACGCATATCCCCACTCTCTTTCATGCCGCTAGTACCCTATCCC
>FR879584.1 GCA_000434475.1 Dialister sp. CAG:486 | reverse complement strand
TCCCATTTCTCGCTGCCAAACACGCTCCCTCTTACCGCCAACGAAAAAGATTCTTCGGCTTTGCTTCCGATGACGATACGTGGGATATCCCCCTAGCGCGCAAAAAAGCCCCGGCAAGAGCCGGAGCTTTTTTGGTGTCAAAAGACTTATTTGCCAAACTGTGCGAGCATGGTGCCTGCTGCTACTGCAGTACCAATAACGCCTGCTACGTTCGGGCCCATTGCCTGCATCAGCAGGTAGTTGGACGGGTTGTCTTTCAGGCCTACGACCTGAGATACACGGGCTGCCATCGGGACTGCAGATACGCCTGCGGAGCCGATCAGCGGGTTGACCTTGTTGCCGGATGCAATTCTCATGAGCTGGCCAAAGAGGACGCCGCCTGCGGTGCCTGCTGCGAATGCGATCAGGCCGAGGCAGATGATCTCGATGGTTTCCAGACGGAGGAATTTGTCGCCGGTCATGGTAAGACCTGTACCGGTTGCCAGGAAGATGGTGACGATGTTGCAGAGGGAGTTCTGAGCGGTATCGGAC
>FR879583.1:801-1081 GCA_000434475.1 Dialister sp. CAG:486 | reverse complement strand
CTAACGTCTCCCAGTCTCTTCGTCTCATCACTTTTCTTCCCAGAACGGATTCACGAGGCGGATGATCCATTTCTCACCGCCGGTGAATTTGCTGTTGTACTTCCTTGCGGTATCCTCAAGGCGCTTTCTGAGCTCTGCTGTCGCTTCCTCAAGAGTGCGGATGGTCTTCACCGCAGTATCCGAGCGCATGTCATCGCCGCACACCGGACAGAGCGGCGGCTTTACGAAGTCCGCATTCACACGCGAATGGCAGTGCGGGCAGGTGATGAAGTCCCCCGCG
>FR879583.1:0-730 GCA_000434475.1 Dialister sp. CAG:486 | reverse complement strand
GAGACGCTCTTCCTTTTCTTTGAGACGTTTGGCAAGAGCGATCATCTTGGGCGAAGGCTCGATACCGATCTTGTACTTCACCGCATACGAAGTCGGGACACTCTCTAAATACTCCAATGCCTGGTTCTTCGTATTAAAGATCTTTTCCTTGAAGAAAAGCCCCTTGAAGACTTTATTCGCCTCGCGCTTCATGAAGCCTTCGGCCACGAGCGCCTCCTTCATCGTGTCCTTGATATCCTGCGAGGGATGGGTGATGTCGAATTCCCAGATCTTTTCCCGCCAGCTGCCCTTTCCGGACGCGGCATTCCCCGGCTCATTCATTTCCTTCTCTTCCCCTTTTTTCGCTGCTGCTTTTGGCTTGGGAGCTGCCTTCGGGGAAGCGGCCGACGCTTTCGGTGAAGCCTTCTTCACGCGAGCCGGCTTCTTCTCTTCTGCCATTCCTTCGCCAAAGAGTGACGCTTCTTCCGAGACAGCCGCCTTCGCACGTTTTTGCTCCGAGGAAAGAGCCGCCTTCTTGGTACGCACTCTTTGCTTCTTCCCCGCCTGCTTTTCCATCATGAATGCAAAAATATCTGTCTGTTCATAATTGGGATCTTCCATCTGAGATCCTCCTTTATCATGGGTCTTATAGTAAAAAATTTTCCTCTATCATATCACAGGGGCCGGGGTATGACTAGGGAAACACTGGTTAAATCGTTGTCAGATTTAATCAGCGTTTCCCAGGTATTGC
>FR879582.1:8243-9446 GCA_000434475.1 Dialister sp. CAG:486 | reverse complement strand
ACTTTTACCGCTAATCCGGCACTTACTTTGAGAATTAACGGGAATCGTTTATAGAGGCACTTTTGCTGTTCGTCCCTTGAACCTTCCCTGCATTCCGTGTAAAATAAATAGGATTATGCATTTGGGAGGATCTTTTAATGAATGAACGTGATAGCTTCAAGTCCCGTCTGGGCTTTCTGCTGGTCAGTGCAGGGTGCGCGATCGGGATCGGGAATGTATGGAAATTCCCCTATGTGACAGGCGAATACGGCGGCGCGGTATTCGTCCTCTTTTATCTGCTCTTTCTGGTGCTGATGGGCATCCCTGTCATGACGATGGAGCTTGCCGTGGGCCGCGCAAGCAGAAAAAGCGCAGTCAAGGGCTATGCCGCACTGGAGAGACCGGGCTCGAAGTGGCATATCCATGGATGGTTCTGCGTCCTTGGATGCTACCTGCTCATGATGTACTATACGACGGTATCCGGCTGGATGCTTGCCTATTTCTGGAAATTCGTCAATGGCACCTTCGCCTCTGCGAAAGTGGAAGGGGTCGGCGAGGTCTTCGGCGCGATGCTGGCAAGTCCATGGGAGATGGGCTTTTTCATGGCGATGACGGTCGTCGGCGGATTCCTTGTCTGCGGACTGGGGCTCCAGAGCGGCGTAGAGCGCATCACGAAGATCATGATGCTCTGCCTTCTTGCGCTCATCGTCGTGCTTGCCGTGCATAGTGCATTCCTCGAAGGCGGCGGGCCGGGACTCTCCTTCTACCTGCTTCCGGACTGGGAACGTGCGGCAGAAGCCGGTATCGGCAATGTGGCATCCGCCGCGATGAATCAGGCCTTCTTCACGCTGTCCCTCGGCATCGCCGCGATCGAGATCTTCGGTAGCTACATGTCGGATGATTTTACGCTGGGGGGAGAGGCCGTGCGCATCGCAATGCTCGATACCTTCGTCGCTATCATGGCAGGGCTCATCATTTTCCCGGCGTGCTTCGCCTATGATGTGCAGCCGGATCAGGGGCCGTCGCTCATTTTTATCACCCTTCCGAAGATCTTCAGCCACATGTCCATGGGCCAGCTTTGGGGAGCGCTCTTCTTTGTATTCATGACCTTTGCGAGCTTCTCGACGGTCACGGCCGTTTTTGAGAATCTCATCGCAAGCAGCATGGATAATTTCGGATGGAGCCGCAGAAAAGCGGGCCTGCTGAATCTGGCGATGATTTTTG
>FR879582.1:0-8224 GCA_000434475.1 Dialister sp. CAG:486 | reverse complement strand
TCCTGCTGAATCTGGCGATCATTTTCGTCTTCTCCATCCCCTGCGTTCTCGGCTACAATGTGCTCTCGGGCGTGCATTTCCTCGGAGATCGCGATGTTCTGGACAGTGAAGACTTCCTTGTGAGCAATATCCTGCTCCCGGCAGGTTCTCTCATCTACCTGCTCTTCTGTACGACCAAGTGGGGCTGGGGCTTTGACAAGTACATCGCGGAAGTCAATACAGGCCGCGGGCTCAAGATGCCGCTCTGGCTCAAGCCGTATTTTCAGTATGTACTGCCTGTGCTGATACTCGTCATTCTGATTCGAGGCTTGGTATAAAATTAGGAATGGCGGCAGCAGCTTCGCCGCCATTTTAGGATAATGGTCTCCCTGTATCGTCATTTCGAGCGAAGTCGAGAAATCTTTATTGCAGTACGGGAATCAGTACGTATGCGCTATTCTATAAACGATGCTTTGACGCTGCGTTTTTCTGCCATCTCGCACTTACTGTTTATCGGTGTGCAAGAAAGATCCCTCGGCTACGCTCGGGATGACGATGCGGGAGAATCCCTAATCCCTAGTCCCTAGTCACTCATCAAAAAATGGAGGAAAGAAGAATGGAAGCAAGAGATAGTTTCAAGTCCCGTCTGGGATTTATTCTGGTCAGCGCCGGCTGCGCCATCGGCATCGGGAATGTCTGGCGTTTCCCGTATGTGACGGGCGAGTACGGCGGGGCCGTCTTTGTCTTATTTTATCTGCTCTTTCTGGTGATCCTCGGGATCCCCGTCGTCACCATGGAGCTGGCTGTCGGCCGTGCGAGCCGCAAGAGCGTGAAGGAAGGCTTCATGAAGCTCGAGCCGCCGGGGACATGGTGGCACCTTCACGGCTGGATCGCACTGGCGGGGAGCTTCGTGCTCATGATCTACTACACCACGATCTCCGGCTGGATGGTGGACTATTTCGTTCGTTTTCTGGACGGCTCCTTTCAGGGGCTTTCGACGAAAGAGGTCGCGGATGTCTTCGGCAGTATGCTGGCCAATCCCACAGAGCTCTTAGGCTTCATGGGACTCAATGTTCTCATCGGCTTTGCGGTCTGCGCGGGCGGCGTCGCCAAGAGCCTTGAGAAAGTGACGAAGGTGATGATGCTCGGGCTCCTCTTCCTCATCGTCATTCTGGCAGGAAACAGCCTGCTCCTTCCCGGCGCAGAAGAAGGACTTCGTTTCTACCTGCTCCCGGACTGGGACCGCGCGGCAGCCGCCGGTCTTGGCAATGTGGCTTCCGCAGCGATGTTTCAGGCCTTCTTTACACTCTCTGTCGGGCAGGGCTCTATGGAGATCTTTGCCAGCTATATGAGCAAGGACAATTCACTCACCGGTGAAGCGGTACGCATCACGATCCTCGATACCTTCGTCGCCATCATGGCAGGCCTCATCATTTTCCCTGCCTGCTTTGCCTTCGGCGTCGCTCCGGCGGAAGGACCGTCCCTTATTTTCGTGGCGCTGCCGAATATTTTCATCAATATGCCGATGGGACAGCTCTGGGGCGGGCTCTTCTTCCTGTTCATGACCTTTGCGAGCTTCTCGACCGTCACGGCGGTCTTTGAAAGTCTCATCGGCAACTGCATGGACAACTTCGGCTGGAGCCGTAAAAAAAGCGTCCTCATCCTGCTTCCGCTCGTTTTCTTCGGCTCCATCCCCTGCGTCCTGGGCTTCAATGTCTGGCAGGACGTCCACCTCTTGGGCGCACGCGGCATCCTCGATACGGAAGACTTCTTCGTCTCGAGCCTTGTCCTTCCCGGCGGCTCTCTCCTCTTCGTCCTCTTCTGCACCACCCGCTATGGCTGGGGCTTCGACAAGTACATGGCGGAGGTCAATATGGGAACCGGCGTGAAGATGCCCCGCTGGGTGAAGCCGTACTTCAAGTACGTGCTGCCGATCCTCATCTTCGGGATCTTGGTCCGGGGACTGCTCTAAAAAGACGCATGGCAGACAGTGCGCTTTTCGCAGGGGCTCTCATCTGCCATCCTTCCCTGACTGTCTGTACAAAGGAAATCGGTACTTGTCCGATTTCCTTTTTTCATGCTTCCGCTATTGCGTCTGTGGCATAAATCCTTTAATATATATACTGATATTGTATGTGCGAAAGCAGAGCCGGACATCGGCTCTGCTTCTCAAGGCTTTTGTAAGGAGATGCAAGAATGAGACTTCGTGGGATTTTATTTGCTATTGCCCTCGTATTCGGCGTATGGAATATTTTCAATCAGGGGCTGAACGTCCAGAGCGGGGCGATCCTGCTCATGATCCTGGTGTGCCTTGCGATGAATATCTACAACTACCACCAGAAGCAGAAGGAGAGAGAGGCAGCAGAGAATGCACTGCGTGAAAAGGAAGAGATCCGCCGCATGCGTGCCGAAGCCCGTCATCGCCAGAGCCGCAAGGGGAGAAAGAAGAAATAAGGTGCGCGTCAGCGCTCAGGGATTCCGTTTGAAAGCAGGGATGAGTAGCCAGGGATTAGGAGTCTCAAGTGACTGGTGACTAGTGACTGGGGTGACTAAATACCGCCTTCGGGTATCGCCATGATTTATACTCCGCGGCGCTTCTGGTTTTAATGCGCCGCACCAACACTCCTCACTCCTCACTCCTCACTCCTCACTTCTCACTTCTAACTGGCGAGCAAAGCTTTCATTCGCAATCAAGGGGCAGCCCGCCCAAGGGGCTAACCTTGAACCGACAACAATAACGACTCTATTCAAGCGCCTATGGCGCTTTTTCCATGCGAGGTGCGTATGCCGATTGCACTGATGTATCGTTGGGCGATCTTCGTCCTCCTGATCGTTGGACTGATCCTTCTCATGAAACACAAGGTGCTGACGCCCTTTGTATTCTGGTCGAGGATCCAGTACTACACCTTTTCCACCTTCACCCTCTTCGTCTTCTGGCTGGGCGCGACGCTCTTTCAGGTGGACATCCCCTTCCTGTACTCGGCGGACTGCCGCTTCGGCGTGGCAGCAAGTCTTGCGACCCTCTCGCTCATGTATCATCTGATCGTCCGTCCGGGGGCGATCCGGACGCACCGACTGAATGATATCAGCTACGAGCACTTCTCATTTTACAATTACATTTTCCACTACTTCATCCCGATCCTCATGACCGTCGACTATATTTTCTTTGTCGACAAGAGGGACATGCACTGGTACACCATGTTCACCTGGATGATCTATCCTGCGCTCTACGTGCCCTTCGTCTATCTGCGGGCGTGGCTCACCATCGTGACGCACGGGACGAGTCATCTGTATCCGTACACCTTCATGGATCCCACGATGCACGGCTTCTTCTCCATCGCCAAAGAGGTGCTGAAGGTCGGCCTGCGCTTCTTCGTCATCGGCATCTTCGTCTACGCCGTGGGCATGGGTCTGTGGCATCTTGGCATTCCGCCGCTCTCGTGGACGTACAACGGGTAAATGATAAGTGAGGAATTAGGAGTGAGGAGTGAGGAGTGGAGGAAGGGGCGCACAATTCATAGAGCGCCCCAATCCCCCCCTTTTTTTATTATAAAACTTCGCGGCGCTTCCAAATTTAATGCGCCGCACCTTCACTCCTAACTCCTCATTCCTAACTCCTAACTTTATTCGGGTGTTGACTTAAATACCCTTTACGTCCAATCCCTAGCTACTCCCTCTCATTCATGGTATAATGGATTCACCGTTTTCATTCATTGCTTTTGCTGGAGGCTTCCTATTTCATGGCAAAGACAGACGCAGCATCGACCAAAGATTTCGTCGATCATTCCTATTTCTACAAACCATATTCCATCGCGGCAGCCATCGGCTTCATTCTCTGGGCTGCCTATGTCTGCTGGACAGGCTACTGGGGCATCATGAAAGGCCGCCTGCCCGTGATCGATATCGGTATGCAGCTTGCGATCCTCTGGTGGCTTTTGGATACCGTCCGCACGAAGACCGTCTATCGGCTCGAAAAGGACCGGCTCTACATGCTGAAAACGGGGCTTTGGAGGAAGCAGGAGCTCTCCATCGCCTATGATGATATCTTCGGCGTGCATCATTTCAAAAACCAGCTCATGAAGCCGGTGACCTATCGCTACACCTATCATCAGTATGCGAAGATGGATAACCGTCCCATCTGGTCGCTTCTCTATGATATCGGCAGCACCCAGAAGGTCGGTCGTGTCCTCATGAAAGCCTCCGAAGACTTTTGGAAGGAATTTGAAAAGCGCATGCCGGGCCAGATCCGCATCCCGCAGGAAGAGGTCGTGGCGCTCACCTACAAGTCGATCGAAAAGAAACTGCGTGAACAGGGCTACTTCAAAGACCATCCGGAGATGGACTTCGAAGAAGGCATCAAGCAGCTCCGTCAGAAGGGCACGGAAATGGGCGGCCGTGACGACGAGCTGACCGGCGAAGATTTCCACGGAGAAAAAGTGGAAATGAAAAACGGCACACGTACAGATACCATCGAAGCCGCAAAACGCCGCATGGAAAAGAAATAACGGATAACGAGCACCCCCGAGAGGGGGGTGCTTTTTTGTTGGAAAAACGGATGCGAGGTTAGCTCCTGGGGCGGGGCGTCCTTTGATTGGGGATGAAAACTCTGTTCGATCGAGAAATTGGAATGAGGAATGAAGGTAGCGGTTTCGCCGTGAGTATATATGGGGCGATGCCCAAAGGTGATATTTAGTCACTAGTCACCAGTCACTCGAGGTTCCTAATCCCTAATCCCTAGCTACTCAACTTGAATAAGAAATTAGAAATGAGAAATGCGAAATGGTGGTGCGGCGCCAGATCCTTCGACTCAGTTCTCACTGTTCCGCCTTTACATGATCGAACATCCGACATTTCACTCCGCTCAGGATGACGAAATGCGCCGCAGAGTATAGATGGCGGCGATGCCCGAAGGTGGTATGTAGTCGCCAGTCACTAGTCACCAGTCACGCGAGACTTCCAACCCCTAGCGGCTCATCCCTGATTTCCTCCTTCTTTTCTCTATCAAATTTATTTATACCGCACAATAAAAAAAGAGGAAAAAACACGATTTTATCGAACTATATAGTGGGCGATGAAAGAATAAGTGCGGATATACCGAAAAAAAGAGGCTGGGCTTTTATTTATTTCATAAAAATAAATAATGCAAAAGAAGCGCAAAAAGCAGATAGTATCGGGAACCATTTGACCCTGATGTTCCAAAAATACACGATAGATATCTATCCATAAAAAGGGAGAGGGGAAGAGAAAAGAGGAGAAATGGTGAAGAATCATAGCATATATACCTAAAAACACCGCTATATACTATGTATTTTTGAAAAATGAGAGTCTGCGGGATACAATAATGACAGGTGCTTGAGAGCATGATCTCTCAAATGTGAGCCCGCCCCAGGGGCTGTTGCAAAGGAGGATAGCGGTTGGTTTGGGAAACTCGTTTCGGAAATGAACGAATTCGCTGAAAACAGCACTAATCATTTTCCTTTTACAATTGCATAGTGAATTCATATTCATCTCCGAATATCCTGTGAAGAATTCTAACCGCACCACCAGAGTTTTTTACAAAGCAAAACATAGGAAGGTGAAAATTATGGATCCAGCTATTATCACGCTGTGCGTCCTGGCTGTAGCAGCATTTCTCTTCATCACTGAACTGATTCCGCTGGCTGTTACCGCTATGGCAGCATGTACCATGCTTGGGATTCTCGGCGTACTCCCGTCTAAAGCAGTATATGCAGGTCTTTCCAACGCGGCAAGAGGGCGAGTGTTTGGCAGCGAGAAACGGGAAACGCCGTATCGCGAAAAGACGGTAGGCGGTGCTTCCTATAAAAGGCTTGGCGAAGGAGGAGGGAAAAGGGCTCTCTCGCTCATCCCCAAATGACAGTGCGGGGGGATGATCCCCTCTTATAGAATTTATTTATGCCTTTTTCGCGCGCCTTTTATGATAGATGCAAGTAGGAAATGATATCGGCGGATCTATTGAAAAAATGAGGGGCGGCCTAAAAATGATAGTATGCTATTCTTTACGAATGGAATGCAGCAGATGATGGGGCGAAAAGGAGTGATTTCTAACGTATAAAGACGTATAGGAGAGACGGCGGAGAGGAAGGCGGCATTGATAAAAAAGGAAAGCATAGAAAGCCGCTCCAGATACGAGTCCAGATACGGGCAGAAATGTAAATGCAAATGAGAGATACATAGTATACATACCTAAAACTAGGAATCTTCCATCATGCCCTTGTGCAATAATCGGTGGTCTAGTATCATAGAACACGGCTTTCTCATAAGAATAACATATATTCTTTGTGGGAATTATAGGCTGGCTCAGATGGGAAGGAGGATAGAGGTAGAGGGCCGAGTTTTTCATAGGGTATTGATTATAGCATTCATTTTTAGATAGCATGACCCATAATTGAAAGACAAATGGAGCGCCGAAATATACAGGCGGCGTTTCCCTGAAAAGAGATCCGCTGATCTCTTTTCTCATCAAGTATTGATAGGTATTACAGAAACACATAGGAAGGTAAATTATGGATCCCGCTATTATTACGCTGTGCGTACTGGGTGTGGCAGCATTCCTGTTCATCACCGAACTGATCCCGCTGGCTGTCACCGCGATGGCAGCATGTACTGCACTGGGCATTCTGGGCGTACTTCCGTCCAAGGCCGTTTATGCAGGTCTTTCCAACTCCACCGTCGTTCTTTTCGGCGGTATGTTCGTTATCGGTGCGGCTATGTTCAAGACCGGTCTGGCAGAAGCCATTGGTGTAGCCGTCGTTAAAAAAGCAGGCACCAACGAGATCCCGCTGATGGCTGCTATCATGGTCGTTACCATCGTGCTGCCACCGTCGTTCTCTTCGGCGGTATGTTCGTCATCGGCGCTGCTATGTTTAAAACCGGCCTTGCTGAAGCCATCGGCATTGCCGTAGTTAAAAAAGCAGGCACCAATGAAATTCCGCTGATGGCAGCTATCATGATCGTTACCATCGTGCTGTCCTCTGTATCCTCCAACACAGGTACAGTCGCATGCCTGATGCCGGTCATCATCGGCATCTGCTCCGTAGCAAAGCTCCCGGCTTCCAAACAGCTGATGCCTCTTGCTATCGCAGCTAACGTCGGCGGCACCATCACCATGATCGGTACCCCGCCAAACGTTATCGTTACCGGCGCGCTGACCACGGCAGGTGCGGTACCATCACCATGATCGGTACCCCGCCAAACGTTATCGTTACCGGCGCTCTGACCACCGCTGGTCTTCCGACCTTCGGATTCTTCGAATTCGCGGCTATCGGTATCCCGCTCTCCCTTGTCATCACTGTCTACACCCTCTTCATCGGCCGTCACATGATCGCTGCAAAATCTGCCGGCGCCATGGACGAAGAAGCTCTGAAGGCTGCTAAAGAAGAAGCTGGCGGCGGCGGAGATGCTCCGAAGAGCAAAACCAAAATGTGGATCTCCGGTCTTATCCTGATCGGCGTTGTTCTCTGCATGGCTCTCAACCTGAAGACTGTTCCGCTGCACACCGCAGCAGTCACCGGTGCTATCCTCTGCGTTATCACCGGCTGCCTGAAGGAAAAAGAAGCATACGCTGGCATCGACTGGGTCACCATTTTCCTCTTCGCTGGTATGCTTTCCGTGGCATCTGCTATGGAAAAGACCGGCGCTGGCAAAATGATCGCTGACACCGTCGTAAGCATGATGGGCTCGAACCCGAACCCATACGTCCTGACCGGCGTACTGTTCCTCATCTCCAACGTCCTCACCCAGTTCATGTCGAACACTGCATCCGCAGCACTGCTTGCCCCCATTGGTATTTCTATCGCACAGTCCATCGGCGCTGACCCGAAACCGGTACTGATGGCACTTGGTATTGCCGCATCCTGCGCATTCGCTACCCCGATGGCTACTCCGCCAAACACTCTCGTTCTTGGACCTGGCAACTTCTCCTTCAACGACTATGCTAAAGTCGGTGTACCGATGTGCGTCATTTCTCTCATCGTCTGCCTCGTAGTCATCCCGATCGTATGGCCATTCGGCATGTAAGCTGAGAGATCACTTACAAAAATGGAATTTTTCGCCGCTCCCGCGCAAAGTGGGGGTGGCGGGAAATCTATTTGCGTTTCTGAAGTTTTGAAACACCGCGCGCGACGGTCTCACGCAGAAAACTCTGAAGGATTATCCTTCTTACTCACAGAAAGGTGGATTTTACTCTATGGAAACTCCGGGCCCGCTTTCGATCTGCCTCACGAAC
>FR879581.1 GCA_000434475.1 Dialister sp. CAG:486 | reverse complement strand
GCCCCGAAGGGGCGGAGGTTGGCTCCGCAGCGGTATGAAAGGCAATGTGAGAGAGTCCGTTTTCCCGTATCGTCATCCCGAGCGGAGCCGAGGAATCTTTTTCGGCTACGTGGAAGGAGGTGCCCCGAAGGGGCGGAGGTTGGCTCCGCAGCGGTATGAAAGGGAATGTGAGATAGCCCGTTTTCCCGTATCGTCATCCCGAGCGGAGTCGAGGGATCTTTTTCGGCTACGGGTTTCTTCTTTCCTGTGTGAATCTGTCTGCATGAAACACCGTAGTGTCCAGTTCATATGGAGCATGGCGTTTCCCGTTATCCGTTGTTCTCGCATCCTTGGCTTGACCGCGAACGGAAAAGATTTCTCGCTTTCGATCGAAATGACGATATGGGGAAAGCGGTATTCTCCTTTCTCATCCCTAGTCCCTAGCCACTAGTCACCAGTCCCTAGTCATCAGCCGTTAGCCACGCATCCCTCTTGCATCATCTGTTATAATAGAAACGTAGAAATATATCTCTTCAGGGCGGGGCGGAATTCCCCACCGGTGGTAAAGATCTTCTGAGCCCACGAGCTGCAGATGTCCTGCAGTAGATCTGGTGAGAACCCAGAGCCGACGGTTAGAGTCCGGATGAAAGAAGAGTGGTAGACTTTTTGGCTGTCCACCTCCCTGAAGGAAAGGAAGGTGGATTTTTTGCGTATCGATGAAGACAGAAAATTCATGAGCCGTGCGCTGGAGCTAGCGGTGCGCGGCATGGGACATACCCGTCCGAATCCGATGGTCGGGGCGGTGCTCGTAAAAGATGGCCGCATCATCGGCGAGGGCTGGCATGAAGTATATGGTGGGCCGCATGCGGAAGTGAACTGCTTCGCTCACGCGACAGAAGATCCGAAGGGGACGACGCTCTATGTGACGCTCGAGCCCTGCTCGCACTATGGGAAGACGCCGCCGTGCGCTGACCTCGTGGTGGAAAAAGGCGTCGACCGCGTGGTCGTCGCGATGGAGGATCCGAATCCTCTCGTCGCCGGCAAGGGGATCCGCAAGCTGAAAGAAGCTGGGATTTTCGTGACGGTCGGTATCATGGAAGAGGAAGCGAAGAAGCTGAATGAAGTTTTCCTGAAATATATCACGCAGCACAAGCCCTTCGTCCTCTACAAAGCTGCGATGTCTCTGGATGGCAAGACGGCTTGCCACACGGGGGACTCCCAGTGGATTTCCTGTGAAGACTCGCGGGAAGAAGTACATGTCCTGCGCGGCTGCTACAAGGGCATCATGGTCGGCGCGGGGACGATCCTTGCGGACAATCCGCAGCTCACTGCCCGCACAGAGGGGATGATCGACCCCGTGCGTATCATCGTGGATGGAAAGCTCTCCGTGCCGCTCAAAGCGAAGGTATTTCAGGAAGAGGGGGAGAATATCATCCTCACCACGACGGCCTCGGATGAGGGAAAGCGCAAAGCGCTCTCGGATATGGGCGTCGATATCATTATGACGGACGGCGAAGAGAACGGCAGTGTCGATCTCGAGGCCGCCATGACGGGGCTCGCCCTGAAAGGCATCGACAGCATCCTCTTAGAGGGCGGCGCGACGCTCGCCGCGTCTGCCTTTGATGCCGGTATCGTCGACAAGGTACGCATCTATACCGCGCCGATGATCATTGGCGGCGTCTCTGCGCCCGGGCTCATCGGCGGCGAGGGCGCACCGACCATCCCGAAGGCCATCCGTCTCCGTGACATCCAGACGCAGATGACGGGGAAGGATCTCGTCATCGAGGCGTATGTAGAAAAAGAATCCAAAGAAGAAAAGGCAGAGTCCACGCGCCCGACGGACGTCGACCTGCTGAAGAGAGAGGAAGAGCCATGTTCACAGGGATCGTAGAGGAAATCGGGACGCTTCGCAGGATGAAGCCCACAGCATCTTCCTGCACGCTCACCATTTCTTGTGAAAAAGTCCTTGAGGGGACGAAGCTCGGCGACAGCATCGCGGTGAACGGTACCTGCCTCACCGTGACGCGGATGGATACGCACTCTTTCGACTGCGACGTCACGCCGGAGACGCTTTCCCGCACGTCGTTTTCCATGGTGCGCGTTGGCTCCCCCTTAAATCTCGAGCGTGCGCTCCGTCTCTCGGATCGCCTAGGCGGCCACATTGTGCTCGGCCATGTCGATACCACGGGACGCCTGATCTCCTTCATCAAGGACGGAAACGCGGTGAATGTCACGATTTCCATCGAAAAGAAATGGATGAAATACATCATAGAAAAAGGTTCTGTCGCCATCGACGGCGTGAGCCTCACGGTCGCAAGGCGCGAAGCAGACCGCTTCACGATCTCCCTCATCCCACATACGGGGGAGAAGACCATCCTTCTCGGGAAGCACCCGGGAGACCCGGTGAATGTCGAGTGCGACTACCTGGGGAAATATGTGGAGCAGCTCATGAAAAAGGACACGGAAGAAGGTCTCACCATGGGTATGCTTGAGACACTTTCTGGAGGAAACTATGGAATTTAAATTTGACCCGATTGAAGATATTTTAGAAGAGATCAGGCAGGGACACATCGTCATCATGCAGGACGCCGAGTCCCGCGAAAACGAAGGCGACTACATCTGCGCCGCAGAATTCGCCACGCCTGAGAATGTGAACCGCATGGCGTCCGAAGCGAAAGGCGTCATCTGCATGCCGATGTCCGAGGAGATCGCAGAATCCCTGTACCTGGGACCGATGATCCGTCACAATACGGACAATCACCAGACCGCCTTCTTAGAGTCCATCGACTACAAGGACTCCGGCACCGGCGTCTCTGCCGCCGCCCGCTCCATGACAGCCTTGGAAGCCATCAAAGACGGTGCGAAGCCGGAAGATTTCCGCCGCCCGGGGCATCTTTTCCCGCTGAAAGCCCGCCGCTGGGGCGTCCTCGAACGGCAGGGCCATACCGAAGCGACCGTCGACCTCGCCCGACTTGCCGGGCTCAAGCCCGCCGGCCTGTGCTGCGAGATCATGAATGAAGACGGCACCATGGCCCGCCGCGAAGACCTCTTCCGTCTCGCAAAGGAAAAAGGCCTCAAGATCGGCAACATTCAGGAGCTCATCGAATACCGGAAAAAGCATGAGATCTTCGTCGAACGCATCACCGCCGCCAAACTCCCGACCAAGTATGGCGACTTTGAAATCTACGGCTTCGTGAACCGCATGAATGGCGAGCATCACGTCGCCCTCACCATGGGAAAGGTCGATGACGGATCTCCCGTCCTCTGCCGCATCCACTCCGAATGCCTCACCGGTGACTGCTTCGGGTCGCTCCGCTGCGACTGCGGACAGCAGCTCTCCGCAGCCATGCGCCAGATCGCCAAAGAAGGTCGGGGCGTCCTCGTCTACCTGCGTCAGGAAGGCCGCGGCATCGGCCTCATCAATAAGATCCGCGCCTATGCCCTGCAGGACGAAGGCTATGATACCGTCGAAGCGAATCTCAAGCTCGGCTTCGCTGCCGATCTTCGCGAGTACATGACCGGTGCGCAGATCCTTAGAAATCTAGGTGCGACCCATATCCGCCTCCTGACAAACAACCCGCAGAAGATCGACGACGTCAGCGAATACGGCATCACCATTACCGAGCGCGTCCCCATCGAGATCGCGCCCACCAGAGAAGACGAATTCTACCTCAAGACCAAGCAGGAAAAAATGGGCCACATGCTGAAGCTCGACCAGGACATCATAGAACCGAAGGCATAGGATTTTAGTGGCTAGTGACTAGTGACTGAAATGCCAGCTTCGGGGATTTCAGTTTACAAAAATCGGCGCATCGGCCATATATTCGCGGCGCAGCCGCCACAACCCGCTGTCCCCATTGAACGTTGCCCTCTGCGCTCTTGATGTTACCATTTACAAAATATGTTACATATACCCAAAGGAGACTTCCTCATGAATATCATTTACGGACTTTTCAATGAAAGCGACATCCGCGTCGGTATTATCGCTTCCCGTTTCAATGAAGTCATCGTTTCCAAACTCATCGACGGCGCAGCCGATGGTCTTGCCCGTCACGGCGTCGACATGGACAAAGTCGATCTCGCCTGGGTGCCGGGCGCCTTCGAGATCCCGCTCGCAGCGAAGAAAATGGCAGAAAGCGGGAAATATGATGCCGTCATCTGCCTTGGCGCTGTCATCCGCGGCGAGACTGATCACTACGAGCACGTAGCGACCGAAGTCACGAAGGGCGTCGCTATGGCTTCCCTCTCCAGCGGTATCCCCGTCCTCTACGGTGTCCTCACCACCGACACCATCGAGCAGGCCATTAACCGCGCTGGTCTCAAGTCCGGCAACAAAGGCTTCGAATGTGCGATGGATGCACTCGAAATGGCGAGCCTTTTCAAAAAGCTGGAAAAATAAAAATCATAGAAAAGCAGCCTGTCGGTTTTCATCGGCAGGCTGCTTTTCTATTGCCTGTTTCCCTGATACAGATACAAAATATGATGAGAGAATGTTTCTTTTCGGCTTGTATATTGCGGAATTTCTCTTCGCTTTTTCTCTATTTTTTGTTACAATACAGGTAGAAAGGCGGTGATGCCATGGGACGATTCAAACAATGGGAAGAGCTGACCATTCAGGATAATTTTCTTTTCCAAAAAGTCATGCAGAACCAGCGGATCTGCAAATACCTGATCGAGAAGATTTTGGGCATCCGGATCGAAAAGATCACATTTCCAGAAGGCGAAAAATCCATAGACAACCGCTACGACAGCAAAAGCATCCGTCTGGACGTCTATGTGCACGATGAAAACGGCCATGTCTATGACATCGAGATGCAATGTACGAATGGCAGCGAAGGGGAACTCCCCAAGCGGACCCGCTACTATCAAGGCATGATCGATATGGACGAGCTGAAAAAAGGGCAGTACTATACAGAGCTGAAAGAGTCCTTCATCATCTTCATCTGTACCTTCGACCCCTTCGGCGAAAATCTCCCCATGTATACCTTCCGCCATCGCTGCATCGAAAAGGAAGGTCTGGAGCTGGGGGATCTTTCGACAAAGATCTTCCTGAACGCGAAAGGCGAAAGTGATACCCTTGACCCGGATATAGCAGCCTTCCTGCGCTATGTGGACGGGAAAGCAGCAGAGGGTGCATTGACGAAAGAAATCAACGAAGAAGTGATCCGGATCAAAGAACATAAAGAAATGAGGCGAGAATATATGACACTTTTGATGGAACTCCAAAAATATAAAACCGAAGGCATGCAGGAAGGGATCGAAATCGGCATGAAGCAAGGTATGGAAAAAGGCATGGAGCAAGGGATGGAAAAAGGTATGGAGAAAAAAGGTAGAACAGTGATCATGAATCTGCTCAAACTGAACATGCCGATCGACAACATTGCTGCTGCGACAGAAAGTCCGATCCCGTATGTGAAAGAAATAGCGCGAGAAGCAGGATACTCTGTCTGAAATCAATACCAGAGCAGTGAGCCGAAAGGTTCACTGCTTTTGATTATGACTATATGTTCTTTCCGTGTTTTGATGAAACAGCCTTCCTGCGCTATGTGGACGGGAAAGCAGCAGAAGGTGCATTGACGAAAGAAATCAACGAAGAAGTGATCCGGATCAAAGAACATAAAGAAATGAGGCGAGAATATATGACACTTTTGATGGAACTCCAAAAATATAAAATCGAAGGTATGCAGGAAGGGATCGAGATCGGCATGAAGCAAGGCATGGAGCAATGGAGGGAGCAATGGATAGAAAAAGGGATGGAGCAATGGATGGAGGAAAAAGGTAGAACAGTGATCGTAAATCTGCTCAAACTGAACATGTCGATCGAGGGCATTGCCGCTGTGATAGAATGTCCGATCCCGTATGTGAAAGAAATCGCACGAGAAGCAGGATACTCCGTCTGAGAAGGAGCCACGAACGCGTGAGAGCCTATTTATCAGAAAAGTCAATAGAAAAACCCCATGGGCTGCGGCATGTGTCATGCCATAGCCCATGGGGTTTTTTCTTACAAAGACATAAAAAAACATCCGGAAAAGGCTTCCCACCTGTGCCCGATGCAGGCGGAGCTCGGAATCGGTGATGGTCGTCCATGAGCACCGAAGTGCGGGAGGGCCTGTGCTATCGTCGGAACCCGGCCTCGCAGAGGACAGGGAAGTGGAAAAGCCATGCTTCCGGATATTCATTTTTTCTTACTTGTCAGCCTAAAATGGGCATCGGCAGCAGGCTGTACGCTTCCGCTGACCCATCCGATGACGCACGGTGCATATGGCAGATCTGCCCCTTCCGGTGCGGTCCTCCCTGTGATCTCGTAGCGCTTGGAGAATTCTGGAAATCGGAGAAGCCGTCCATCCGGGGAACATGTTCAAATATGTCCATGCTTCATGACTATATGGTACTACGTTCTAGAGAAAAATGCAAGAGAGAAAAGACGGGTAACGCAATATATAGTCTATTTCATGGATCATACGAATAGCGAAGATACCATTCTTGCGGTAAATACAGAGATTCAGATGATGTATACTTCCAGGTGGGTGAGCGAGATCGGATGATCTGTTTTTCATCTATGGCGATAGATTTTTATGATACTATATAGAAAAGCTCTTACATATCTATTGGCTTCTCAGAAAGGAAAAAGTAATGACCCCTATGACTGAAATTGAGAAATTAAAAGATGGCGTGTACGAGAAAGTCATGTCGCGGCGCTTTGCTGAAGTGCTGAAAGAGGCACTGGCCGAGGATCAGGTGCGTGCAGAAGAGGAAGATGTGGATGCTGAGGAAGCCGTGGGCTATCTCTCTTCGTATTTGCAGCGGGTGATACGACTCTGTCTGAAGGACATCGCGGACAGGGATGAGGAGAACAGCGTCGACCACCAGCTGGCACTCACGAATGAACTCATTGCCTCCCTTGCAAAGAAGACAGAAGAGCTTGGAGGCGGTCAGGAGGTGGCGAATGCACCATTTCTGCTGAAATCCTTAGAACACAAGAAAAACACACTCCTGCCTCGCCGGTGGGAGCGGCCGGCGACATCACTCACGCGATCATTCCTTTTCACCAATTCTAAGAAGGATGTCTCGATGGTACACGAGCTCACAAAGGAGATCGCATCCTCTGACCGCATTGATTTTCTGATCTCCTTCATCCGTTTCTCCGGCCTTCAGCTGCTTCTCCCCGCACTGCGACTTTTCACAGCCCGCGGCGGACACCTGCGCATCGTGACGACGACATATATGGGAGCGACAGATTCGAAGGCGATCGAGGTACTTGCGTCTCTGCCCCATACAGAAGTACGCATTTCTTATGATGTGAAAGAAACCAGACTGCACGCCAAATCATACATGTTCTATCGGGAAAGCGGCTACTCGACGGCTTACATCGGTTCATCGAATCTTTCCCACGCTGCCATCGCAGAAGGGATGGAGTGGAATATGAAAGTGACGACACAGGACCAGCCGCACATCATCGATAAAATGAGCGCGACCTTCGAGACCTATTGGCACTCCGAGGATTTCACCTCCTACGAGCCCCAAAAAGATGAGGAAAAACTCCGTCGCGCTATCGATAGGGAACGCGGGCGGAGCAGCGGGACAGATGCCTCCTCCTATGCTTTTGACATCCAGCCATACCCCTACCAGCAGGCGATACTGGATGCACTTGATACAGAGCGGCACGGCAAAGATCGCTGGTACAATCTTGTCGTCGCCGCTACAGGCACGGGAAAGACAGCGATCTCCGCCTTCGACTATCGCCGATTTGCCGCCTCGAGAAAAGAAGGGACGCGCCTCCTCTTCATCGCTCATAGGGAAGAGATCCTGAAACAAAGCCTCTCCTGCTTCCGTCAGGTCATGAAAGATCCCGATTTTGGTGCGCTCGCAGTCGGAGGACATCGGGCAAGTCACGTGGAACACCTCTTCATGTCCATTCAGACACTGAACAGCCAACGTTTCTTTGAAAAATGGATCCCTACTACTACGACATGATCATCGTCGATGAATTCCATCATGCAGCGGCAAGATCCTATCAGCACCTTCTCACACACTTTCATCCGAAGATACTCCTCGGCCTCACAGCTACGCCAGAGCGTATGGATGGGGGAGACATCCTCTCCTATTTCGGCGGACACATCGCCGCAGAAATACGCCTGCCCGATGCCATCGAGCGGCGCCTTCTCTGCCCCTTTCACTACTTCGGCGTCACAGATCCGGTGAGCCTTGCGGAGATCAAGTGGACAGGCGGAGAGTACGACGCGAGCGAGCTCGAACGTCTCTACACCGCAGAAGGCGCACTGGCCAGCCAGCGTGCCCGCGCCATCGGAGACGCCCTCCTTCGCTACACCGCAGACATTCGCGACGTGAAAGCACTCGGCTTCTGCGTCTCGAAGAAGCACGCGCATTTCATGGCAGACTACTTCAATCAGCACGGCATACCTGCCCTCGCACTCGATGCAGATACACCGGCAGTAGAAAGAAATGCAGCGCGGGAACGCCTCGCAGAAGGGGAGCTTCGCATCCTCTTCGTCGTAGACCTCTTCAATGAAGGCGTCGACATCCCATCCGTGAATACCGTGCTCTTCCTAAGACCGACGAACAGCATGACCGTCTTCCTCCAGCAACTCGGGCGCGGCCTGCGCCTTTCGAACGGGAAAGACTGCCTCACCGTCCTCGACTTCGTCGCACCGGCAAGCCGCAAGTACGACTTCTCCCGCCGCTTCGCATCGCTCCTCGGCAAGCATCACGTCATCATCAAGAAAGAGATCCAAGAAGGATTTCCTCACGTACCGAAAGGCTGCGCCATTCAGCTCGAAGAGCAGGCACAGAAATGGGTACTCGAAAATATCGCCAGCCGCCTTCGGAAAAATGAATACTACATCGAGATGGTGAAAGAACTCTACGCTGCCACCGGCAGCCGGCCGACCCTCTCCGATTTCTTCCGCGCGACCTAGGTAGAGCCCGCCGTCTTCTACAATGGCACGCGCACCTATACAAGGCTCCTCATGGACGCCGAGATCCTTCCCGCGCTCCCTGTGACCGACCTCGAAGAAGCCCTCCGCAGATCCATGAGCCGCACCCTCACCATAGATTCGCCGCGATGGATCTCTTTCCTGCGGCGTGCCTATGAAAACCTGCCGATAAACCCCACTCCCATGGAAAAGAAATACCTGCGCATGTGGGCGATCACCCTCTTTCCCGATGGGCAGAAGGACAGCCCGAAAGACCCCGCCCTTGCCATCACCCGTTTTGCGAAAGAAACAGCCCTCAAGGAAGAAATCAGCGAACTGCTCGACTTCCTCTATGACCGCATCGATATCATTCCCCCAAAGGCAGAGCTTCCCTATCCTTGCGCCCTCGAAGTCTACGATAGCTACACGCGCGACCAGCTCTTCGCAGCCCTCGGCTTCGCCAAGCCCGCCAGCATTCGCGAAGGCGTAAAGTACCTCGACCATACGAACAGTGACACCGTCACACGGCCGACAGACGTATTCCTCGTGACACTCAATAAATCGCAGAAAGAATTCTCCGATACCACTCTCTACGAAGACTACTCCATCGACCGCCACCTCTTCCACTGGCAGAGCCAGTCCACCACCACGCCCGAGTCCAAGACAGGACAGCGCTATCTTTCCCAAAGAGAAACCGGCGGCATCGTCCTCCTCTTCGTCCGAAGCGCCAAGCAGGACGCCTGCCGCAATGCCATGGCCTACACCTTCCTCGGCACCGCAAAGATCGTCTCCCACGAAGGCTCCCAGCCCATCAGCATCATCTATCGCCTCGATCATCCCATTCCCGCGAAATATATCACAAAGACCGATAGCAGCGGCGTACTGTGATAAAAAAAGGATACGGTGTTTTTTCTCTGCCTTAACACTTGCTTTAGAAATGTATGACTGAAAAAATAATGATTTCATTGAGAAAAGTCTGACATGATGAATGTTTTTGACGTCTCTCTGTGTTATAATAAAACTGATTAGAGCTATTCATCTCTATGGGAGGCGAAAGAAATGAAAAAATTCACGCAGTGGAAACGGCGGAGTTCTCGTTTCTTTGGCATGCGTCCTAAAACTGAATTGACAACCTACGAAGGTAGGGGGGGGTAACAAAGTAATCTCCTCTGCTTTAGAGAGCCCATTTTCTGATGCGAAAGCGTCGGGAAATGGGCTTTTGACGTGGAGCAGAGGAGATAAATATGTGGTGCAAGGTTTGTAATCTTGAAACAACAGAAAAAATTTGCCCCACTTGTGGTGCGCTTACTGAGAAAGATATTGATAGAGAAGTTTTTTGGTGTGAGCATTGCAAGATACCTATCATTGTTGAGAAGAAAGAGTTCGATCATAAAGATTGTCCGATTTGCGGGGATACAATCAAATATCTGAGCAAGGATTTACGACCAGTTTTCCCTGAAGAGCGTTTATTGGTTGAGCTTCTTTTAGGAATTCGTCCTTACGAATGGATGACTAAATCCGTATGGGCGGAGAACAATCGATACTTTGTTGACGGAAAGGTTATTTCCATAGCAAGCCGTGTATATCGTGATAGAAACGCTGAAGTAATTGGAAATATTTTAAGACAATACTTATCGGCTGATAATCGGAGCATACGTGGGTTTAATAATAAAAACGCATATGCATCATTCCAGAAATATATGGATTTATTTGTGCAGGCGAATCAGGAAAGGCTTAACTATATAAAAGATGAAGCGGTGCGTTTTATACGGTCTGCTGCCCAACGGTTTGATGAAGAACAGATCGTTTTATCGTTTTCAGGTGGAAAAGATTCTACGGTTACTGCAGATATTGTAACCAAGGCACTTGGAAATCCAAGTTTGGTGCATATATTTGGCGACACAACATTGGAGTTTCCGTCTACCATTTCCTATGCAAAGCGATATAGAGCCCATCACCAAGATGCTATTTTTAAAGTAGCAAGAAATAACGATCAGCAGTTTATGGATGTTGCATCGGACATAGGCCCGCCTGCAAGAATGATGAGGTGGTGTTGCTTTATGTTTAAAACAGGGCCGATTACGCGAATTTTGAATCGTTTTTATCGAAATAAGAAAGTACTTACCTTTTATGGAATTCGTAAGGTAGAGTCTGTAAGTCGAAGCAAATACAGAAGAATGGAAGATACCTCAAGTCACATCAAAATTCAGAAACAGGTAGTGGCGTCACCCATCTTCTTTTGGAAAGATTTGGATATTTGGCTCTATTTGCTGTCTGAGAGAGTGGATTTCAATGATGCTTATCGACTTGGATATGATCGGGTGGGTTGTTGGTTATGCCCTAATAATAATATTCGAGCACAATTCCTTTCGAAGATTTATATGCCAGAACAAGCGAAACAATGGCGTGATTTTTTAGTCAATTTTGCAAAGAAAATAGGAAAGCCGGATGCTGAAGAATATGTTGATTCTGGGATGTGGAAGGCGCGGCAAGGAGGAAATGGGCTTCGAGCTGCAGAGGATGTAAAAATCAAATTCACCAATTGTACATCTGAAGAACACGCGAAGATTTATAGTCTGGTCCGTCCCTTTACGGATGAATTTTTGAATATGATGGTTCCATTCGGCATTCTTGCTCCTGAATTGGGGCGTAAGCTGATACATGAGACATTGGTTTTGGATTCACGCACGAAAGTTCCGATTTTATCTATACAGCCTTTTAATCAGAATGGATTTGAATACGCTGTAAAGATTCAAACGCTAAACGTGGAATCCCATGAAGATTTGCAGGCAAAGGTAGCTTATCAGGTTAGAAAATATAATGCATGCCGTAAATGCTTAAAGTGCGAATCTGTTTGTCAGGCGGGGGCTATTTCTGTTAGAAACGATGGATATTATATCAATTCAGATCGATGTGTTCACTGTCTAAGATGTGTAACTGCTAAATATATTCGTGGCGGTTGCATGATGGAAAAGTATCTTTTAACAAAGCAGGAGTAAATTATGAAATTTCGTGGTCATGAAACATTCTTTATCCGAAAAGGATGGCTAAACAAAGGAATCAAAAACGTAAAGAAGATGCCGGGATTGTTTTCTGACCGCTCGGTCAATCCCATGGATGTTTTGGGAATAGGTTCTGTGATGGTCAAATCCCTGCGATATTGGTTGCAAGCTACTGGGCTAACGGAAGAAGTTCGTTCTAAGCAAAGAACGCAGCAATTTACTGTATTCGGGAATATTATTGCAAGAGAAGATCCCTATATTGAAGAATTGGGAACGCTATGGCTTTTGCACTATAAATTGAGCACTTCAAAAGAAATGGCTACTTCATGGTACTATTTTTTTAATATCTTCCCACTGCGTGAATTCACGAAAGATGATTTTATTGCTGGGGTAACTAATTTTGTGCGAGCACATGGGGAAGAAGTATCCAATCGTTCACTGGAAGATGATTTTAATTGCATTATCAATACCTATATACCCCGATATAAGCTAAATCCACAAAAGGCTAAACCAGAAGATAATATGGACTGTCCTTTAGGGGAATTGGGATTACTTGATATTCAAAACGTTAAAAATCGTATTTACAGAAGGATGATCCCGAGAAAGGATTCTATCGATCCAGCCGTTTTGGTTGCTTCCATTCTTGAGAGTGCAGGAGAACGCACAGAGGTATCCCTTCAACGCATTTTAAGCGGGGAGGGATTTCCAGGGAAATTATTTAACCTTGATACGATCACTTTGATGGGCATTTTAAGCTTGGCCGAAGCGCGGGGCTACGTAAGGATTATTCGCACAGCTGGCTTGGATGTGGTGCAGATTTCTAAAGAACTGACAGCCCAGAAATGCGTTGAAAATTACTATAAAAATTTACGATAGCCGATTTACCCGGCTATCTGATTGGTGGAGATTTTTATGAATGATTCATTGATTATGATAGAGAAAGGATTTCAGACATCCGTCAATATTGCTTATGATCTGAATAATCCGCAAAAGATAAAAAGCTTAATTCCTACACGGGAGGCCATCGGGCTTTTGGAAGACATTATACTCAGTACAGATGAACGTTCTACTCGTAGAGCCCGATTTTTGATCGGTGCTTATGGACGTGGAAAGTCACATATTGTACTGGTGATTTTGTCCATTCTATTTTCTAAGAAAATCAGTCTGTATCATTCGTTGCTTGAAAAGATTCAGAGTACTAACCCAGATTTGTATGAGTATGTGATGCAGTATCTGAATTCGGATAAAAAGCTGCTTCCTGTTGTAATCGATGGGAATAGCGATAGCATGACGCAGTCATTTTTATCTGCACTGTATAAGACTCTGCAGTATAATGGCTTGTCCGATCTCATGCCAGACACACATTTTAAGGCAGCAACTCATATGATTGAGCTATGGAAAGAAAAGTTTCCTGTGACTTATCAGGAATTGCAAAAGTTGTTGGAACAGCCTGTTTCTATTTTTGTGGAAAAACTGACCCAGTATGATGTGGCTAGCTACAAGAAATTTGTAGAATTATACCCTGCATTAACAGCAGGTAGCGAGTTTAATCCTTTTTCCGGCTTTAATGTGGTTGAAATTTTTGATTATGTCAATCAGAAATTGGCCGAAAAAGGATATAGCGGGATTTATGTTGTCTACGATGAGTTTAGCAAATATTTGGAAGCAAATATCACAACCGCCTCAGCGGGAGATGTGAAAATGCTTCAAGATTTTGCTGAAAAATGCTGCAGAAGCGGACGTCAGCAGCTTCACCTGCTGTTGATTCTGCATAAAGAAATTGAAAACTATATCGACCAGCTACCTAAGCAGAAGGTGGATGGCTGGAGAGGTGTATCTGAAAGATTTGCGCATGTTGTTATGCAGAGTGATTATAAGCAGACGTATGAAGTTATTTCTCATGCTATTCGAAAATCTCCTCAGTTGTGGCTTGATTTCCAGAAAAAGAATCAATTGCGTTTTGAATTTCTAGAAAACATCTATACACATAGCACCTTGTTTAAGGATTGTGATCAGGGGGAGATTAGACAGATCATCTACGGTGGATACCCATTGCATCCGGTGTCAACTTTTATACTGCCTAGACTCTCAGAGTTGCTAGCGCAAAATGAAAGAACGATGTTTACCTTTTTGGCAGGTAGTGACTATTATACACTTCCGCATGTTTTACAGAAGAATACAGCTGATTTTCTATTGATTACTCCTGACGTTTTGTATGACTATTTTGAGCCGCAAATGCGGAAAGAAGCATATACAACCGATGTCAATCGTTTATATAAACTCACAGCGCGTGTTCTGCATGAACATTCTTTGACGGATCTGCAAGCGAAAATAGTGAAAACGATCGCATTAGTTTATGTCCTTGGTCAATTTGAATGCATTGCGCCTACTGTTGATATGCTTTTTCATGTGTACTGTGAATATGACAAAGTAGATATAGAGGAAGCCATTCAGCAGTTAATCAAGCAAAAGTGTATTATTTACCTCAAACGAAGCAATGCTTATCTAAAAATTAAAGAAAATGTAGGTATAAATGTTTTCGATGAAATCAGGAAGACAGAGCTTAGAAGAAGCAAATTTACTACAGCGGATATTTTAAATCAGATCAACTTGGAGCCCTATTGCTATCCAACCCGCTACAATGACGATCATGCCATGGTTCGCTTTTTCGCTTTTCAATTTATAGATAGCAACAAGTTGAAAACCATTTTGGATGAAAACAGTGCTGATGGTACCTTATATGCGGTCATTCCATCTAGAGAAATGGATGCAACAGACTTGGAGAAAGCGGTTATAGCCGCTTCACGAGGGAGGACAACGACTGTTTTCTCGATTCATCGGCCGGTGAAAAACTTAGCCGCTTTATGCAGAGAATTTGATGCGGTTAGCCTTTTGCGTAGGCAGGCAGAAGAAGATCTGGCGCTTTTTGATGAGTATGACATCATTTACCAGGACTTAATGGAAGTGATGCATGATTATATTGCTGCTTTTCTGCATCCTGAATATGAAAAAACTGACTATTTCTATGATGGAAAGCAGGAGCGACTTTACCGTAAATCCAATTTTAGTGAGCTTTTATCGAGTATTTGTGAAAAAGTGTATCCCGAGACGCCCATCATCAATAACGAAATGCTCAATAAGAATGAATTGACATCGATGGCTATTCATAGTAGGGAAAAACTGCTGAATGGCATCATCAGGGACTTCCAGCGACCGGGCTTTGGACTGTCTGGATCTGGACAAGAGATTTCTTTTCTGCGCAGCTCATTGGTGAATACTGGAATACTGAAGAATCTGGAATCGGTACCAGAAATTTGTTTGGTACCTGAAGATACGCAAATATCCCGAGTCTTCTCCATAATCTGTGATTTTATCGAGAGTGGACTGGGGAAAAAACGACCCTTGAAAGAATTGTATGATTCTTTGACAGGGAAAACAAATGGGATCGGTATGCGAAAAGGCGTGCTTCCTATTTTCTTGGTTATTGCAATGAAAGCATATCAAGGGCATGTAATTCTTTCTGACAAATTGGGCATGGAGTGCCCTTTTGAGGCAAATACCTTTACAAGAATTAACAATAATCCTGAAAAGTATTTCTTGCTGTTAGAGCAGTGGGATCAGGATAAAGAAAAATTTATTGGTAAGATGAAAGAACTCTTTTCTGATTATTCACAGGAGCAGGCACACATGGATGGGTATGGCAGCATTGCACAGTCTATGCATCGCTGGTATCTATCACTTCCTAAATACGTGAAGGAAATCAAGAAAGCCTATAAAGGGAAAGGACATTTTGAAAATGTACCGGTGGCATACACTAAATTCATAACTTTGATGAATCAAACGGGGATAGGCGCACAAAAAATTTTGTTCGAAAAAATTCCAGCGATTTTTGGCTATGAAAAGTTTACTCTCGATGTATTTGATGATGTTAAATCCGCGAAGTTTTTCTTTGATTCCGTTGAGATTTCCTTATCTGATGTACTTATTCAGGAATCGAAAGATATACTGATGCCGCTTAGTAATCATAGAGCATCACTGCTTTCCATCTGCCAACAGTGGTTTGAACAATTGCCAGATTCTGCTAAAACATTTCTGTATCCAGATAATGCAGAACGACTTTTGCAAGTGGTTTCAGAGCCAGGAAATGATGAGTATGCTTTAATAAATCGTTTAGCGCACGCAATGACCAGCTTACGAATTAAAGACTGGAATAATGATACGGCTCTGATTTTTACCGGCAATTTGAGAAGGTACAGCCGATCCATCTTAGATTATGCAAAAGCACAGGCTGATGTTGCAACTACCAAGAGACAAATACTTGCAAAAGACTTTTATGAGGTTTTGTTCTGCGACAGCAATGGGAAGCAGGAACGAAAAACTTTCAAACGAGAAGTTTATAGCAAGAAAGCCAAATTACTGTACAACGATATTGAAAGCTCTATCGAAGAAATGGGGCAGTCCATTACTCCACAAGAAAAGCGGCAGGTACTGATGGATCTTTTGGAAAAACTATTGTAAGGAGGAAATCGATGTCTGTTTACTTTGATAACGCAGCTACAACATTTCCCAAACCAGAAGAAGTATATCAGTTCATGGACACTTTTTATCGTGCGTATGGAGGAAATGCAGGACGAGGGCAGTATATGTTAGCCGCCGAAGCTAGCCGAATGATGGCGGAAACGAGACAATTGCTACAGCGCACTTTGGACTGTGAGAATAAGGACATTATTTTTACGCCTTCAGATACACTGGCGCTGAATATGATTATTCAAGGATCTTTTAATTCTTCCATTAGAACGATTTATATATCACCGTATGAACACAATTCTGTCACACGTATCCTGCACCATTTTGCGGATAGTGTGGTAGTAAAAATTTTGCCAGTCAAGGATGACTTTACATTGGACTTTCCTAAAATCGTAGAACAGTTTAATGAAACACACCCGGATATGGTGATTATGAGTCATGTTAGCAATGTTTGTGGACTAATTGCACCGATCGAGCAAGTTTTTTCTGAAGCCAAAAAGTATCATGCGATCACTGTGGTGGATATGGCACAATCGGCAGGACTGATTTCTTTGCGCGCAGGATCCGATGATATTGACTACGCTGTTTTTTCTGGGCATAAAACCTTGTATGGCCCCTTTGGTATAGCTGGATTTGCAAAGAAAAAAGGAATCGCTCTTGAACCAATCATTTTTGGGGGAACGGGAGTTGATTCTGCTAATCAGGGGATGCCTGATATTCTTCCATATCGATACGAAGCAGGAAGCCAAAATATTCAAGCGGTGGCTGGACTTCATGCAGCGCTGACCTGGCTTGCTGATAAAACTGACATAATGGATGTGGAAAAAGCCAATCACCGGAAGCTGCTACAGATTTTGGGGCGACACTCTAATATTCATATTGTGGGCCCTAAAAACCGTGAAAACTGCATAGGCGTGGTTTCCTGCGTGTTTGATGGATATAGTCCTAACAATATGGGGGATGTCTTTGATGAACTGGAAATCGCGGTTCGCACAGGACTGGAATGTGCACCTTTAGCACACAAAACGCTTGGCACATTTCCGGCAGGCACGGTTCGATTCAGCGTTGGATATTTCACAAAAGAAAATGATTTTGAGGCACTCGAGCAGGCTTTGACATATATTGAAGAAAATAGTTAAGGTGATTCTATGAGTTTTGCTGAGCTACAAATTGAACCTGAATATCGATCATTGACAACTGACGTGGCAAAGAATTTTTATATCCCTGTTCTAAAAGAGGCCATACTTTATCAGCGTGCTGTCGGTTTTTTTGCATCGTCTGTTTTAGCGCAAATTTCTGAGGGTGTAGAAAGTTTGGCTGAGAACGGTGGGAAAATCCAGCTTATTGCATCGCCGCACCTACAGGCACAGGATATGGAGGCTATTGAAAAAGGCTATCAGAAGCGAGATACGGAAGCCGTTCAAAAAGTAGTGCGTGGTGCATTGCTTCGAGAATTGAATGCTCCTGCCAATGATATGGAGGCGAGGCACTTAGACCTATTGGTGAATTTGATCGCCTACAGCTGCCTTGATATTAAGATTGCCATGGTGAAATCGAAAAGCGCGATGGGAATGTATCACGAAAAAATGGGAATCATGGAAGATAGAGAAGGTAATCAAATTGCCTTTTCTGGTTCCATGAATGAATCTGGGAATTCACTTGTGAATAACTATGAAGCAATTGATGTTTTCTGCAGTTGGAAAAATGATTTTGAGAGAAAAAGGGCAAGCGCAAAGTCCAATGCTTTTCGACGAATTTGGAATAATGAAGAACAACAGATGGAAGTATTGTCTTTTCCAGATATAAAAGAAGAGATGATTCAAAAGTACAGACTGACTAAAGGAAATCCAAGAAAGCCGAAGAAAGTAGTGAAAGAAGACATAGTGGTAACTCAGTTTGCTCCACTCCCGACGACAGAGCCTAAAATTCCCGAGACGGTACACATGCGTGATTATCAAAACCAGGCCTATGAGAATTGGGCAAAACAGAACTACTGTGGAATTTTTGATATGGCAACCGGAACGGGGAAAACATACACGGCACTCGCTGCAATCTGTAAACTCTATGAGAAACTTGGAAAAGACTTGGTCGTAATTATCGTGTGCCCTTACCAGCATCTTGTTGAACAGTGGAAAACAGATATAGAGGCTTTTGGGATGAAGCCAATTGTTTGTTACTCTGCATCAGAGCAAAAGGACTGGAAGAAACGTTTAAAACATAGAGTGAACTGGTATCAATTTGGGTCTACTCATCATTTTTGCATGGTTACAACAAATGCGACTTTCTCTACAGAATATGTACAAGATTTACTAAAGCGATTAAAAGGTAATACTTTATTGGTAGTAGACGAAGCGCACAATCTGGGATCTGAAAATTTACAACGTGCTTTACTGCCTAACATGAAGTATCGCTTGGCGCTTTCTGCTACGATTGAGCGACACGGTGATGAAGAGGGGACGCAAGCACTGTTTACTTATTTCGGAGAGAAGTGTATCGAGTACACCTTGGAAGATGCCATTCGAAATGAAATGTTGACCCCTTACTACTACTATCCGATAGTTGTCACATTGAATGAGGATGAACTGGCTGTATATACGGAGCTGACAAGAAAAATTGGACAAATGATAGCAGCATCCCCTAAAAAACACGGAAAGGTAAAATTGTCCGAAGCTGCGAAAAGTATTTTAATTAAACGTGCACGACTCGTGGCGGCGGCATCAGGAAAAATAGAAGCGTTACGGGAAGCTATCGAAGACTACAAGGACAAGAATCATATGCTTGTGTACTGCGGGTCTGCGAGCATGAAAGACAATGACTATGTAGAGGGGAAGCCATCAGATGATGAAATGCGTCAAATCGATGCAGTAACACATCTTCTTGGAAATCAAATGGGTATCAATGTGGCCCAGTTTACTTCTCGAGAAAATGCACAAAAGAGAAAGCAACTCATTTCCAGCTTTGATGAGGGGGTTTCCATTCAAGCTTTGATAGCTATTCGTTGTTTGGATGAAGGCGTGAATATCCCTAGCGTTGACAAAGCGTTTATTTTAGCAAGCAGTACGAATCCAAAAGAGTATGTACAGCGAAGAGGACGTGTACTAAGGCTTTATAGAGGAAAGCAGTTTGCAAAAATCTATGATTTTATTACGCTGCCGATTGCGCTTGACGATATTAGCTGTTACGCAGAAGAAGACATCGCGACAGCGAGATCTCTAGCAAAGAGGGAATTGGCACGAATGATTGATTTTGCAAGAATTGCCGAAAATCCTTTTGAAGTGGATTCCTTAATTTATGAAATCAAAAACGCTTATGGTATTAAAGAGGATATTTTGGAGGATGAGTGTGATGAATGAAATTAAGCTAGATGAAAGAGTTCTGAACAATATTAAAACTGGCACAATTAAGAAAGAGAAAGCTTTTCTTCATAAACGAATGAGTGAATCAGAGAAGGTAAAAACTTTGTACAGGATGATCAAAGAAGAGGTTAGCAAAGGGAAAAAAGATAATTGATTATCAGGAGGGAATAAGATGCTGATTGAGTACTTGAAAATGGTTAATTTTCGCCAGTTCAAAGAGGAAACCATAATTAATTTTTCCTGCGATCCGGAGCGAAATGTAACGGTAATTTTAGGGAATAATACATGTGGGAAAACAACTTTGCTGCAGGCATTTAATTGGTGTTTTTTTAATAAAGTTGAGTTGCCTCACAAAGACATGCTTTTAAATTATGAAGTGGGAAATAGCATGCCGGAAGGGATTCAGAGCGAAGTTTCAGTTGAGATTGGTCTACAGCATGGCGGCGTACATTATCATATTAAGCGAAGAAGAGTATTTCAAAAACTAAACGGAAAAGTTGTGCCACAAGGTCAGTATGTCGATATGTGGTACAAGGAACCAGATGGTCAGAGTCAGCCTATTTTAAACAATCAAATCGCAGATAAAATCAACTCAATTTTACCAGAAAAACTGTCTTCTTATTTTTTCTTTGACACAGAACGAGTTTTAGCAATTGGGGAAGGGGAGGATTTATCTGCCGCTGTAAAAGGTTTACTGGGATTGTCTTTGCTGGATAATATAGTGAAACATTTGGGAAAAAGAACAAACGCTTCCTCTGTCATCGGTCAGTTTTATAAAGAACAAGCGCAATTTACTCCTGACGCAAACGTGAAGAAAGCGATAGATATAATCAATGATGATGAAGAGAAGAAACGTGTCCTTAATTCTAAAATTGAAGAACATAAAAGTGATCTTGAGTCTTATAACAAACGGCTTACGCAGTTGAACCAGATCTTGTCACAAGCAGACGAGACACAAAAGCTTCAAAAACAACGTGATGGCTATGAAAGAATGTTACGAGACAGAAAAAACGAGCTCTCAAGAAAGAAAGAAGACCAGCGAAAACTTATCAATAAAGAAGGGGCTTCTTTTTTACTGCAGCCTTTAATTGGTAAGGCTTTGGCTTTTTTAAAAAAGACAAAAGTAGACGATAAGGGGATTAAAGGATTAACCGCTGTTACCTTGCAAGAAATCTTAAGACGTGGGGTTTGCGTATGTGGGCAGAAACTGGAAAAGGACAGTGATGCATACAATCATATTTTGAAAGAAATTGAATATGTGCCGCCAGCTAGTATAGGAACTCTTGTACGCAATTATAAGGATAGTCTCAATAAATATCGTGAGGATAATGGCTCTCTTTTAGCGGAATTGAAGAGCAACTACCAACAAATTAGCTCCATAGAGGAAGATATTGAATGCTATTCTGATGAAATTAATAAGTTGAGCAAGCAAATTGCAGAAAAAGAAGATTTGAGTAGGTTAGAAGAAGAACGGGCAAATGTAACTCGTAGATTAAGGGAATTAGGCAGATTAAAAGATGATGAGCTGGGTACAATAGGCAGCTTACAACATGAAATCAATGAACGCCAAAGATATGTTGATGCTCATCTTAATTATTCTACTAAAAGTAGAGAGCTGAGAGTTTGTATGGCTTATGCA
Organism: Dialister sp. CAG:486; assembly: GCA_000434475.1. Lineage (GTDB taxonomy): Bacteria > Bacillota > Negativicutes > Veillonellales > Dialisteraceae > Dialister. The sequence goes on along the minus strand of FR879581.1, from coordinate 5,792 downwards.
GAGAATGTGTCGGAATGGGTTCAATCAATTTACTCGAAAAGTGCGAAAAAAGTTAGGGATGACCTCTTAAGTAAAGTGAATGATATTTTTAGAAAAATGTACACCGGTAGTCGAAAGGTTGAACTGGATGATAAATATCAAGTCAAGCTTTTTGCGGATGTCAATGGAAATTATGTTGAGTCAAGTATGTCTGAAGGTCTGCGGAGAGTCAAAAATTTTGCCTTCATTGCAGGATTAGTTGCTCTTGCGAAAGAAAAAGTCATAGCAACAGCAGGTGGCGTAGCAGAGGAGGAAGAGGTAGATTTTTCTTCTGAACCGTATCCGCTGGTGATGGATGCTCCATTTTCTAATGTAGATGAAAAACATACGGCCAACATTGCAAAAATATTACCAGAAGTAGCAGAGCAGGTTATTATGTTCGTTATGCAAAAAGATTGGAATTATGCGAAAAAAGTCATGGATGATAAAGTGGGGGCTCGTTACAAGCTGGATAAAATTAATGAGGTGCATACGGAATTAGAGGTGATTCAGAATGTTTGATAAAGATGTTAGAATTCAAGGAATCTATGCTACTCATCTGAAAAGTCTTGCGAGAGATATGGTTAATTCCAAGAAGCCGTATCTGTTTGAACGCTATATTGATGTGTACATGAATGCGGCTATCATTGGTCTGTTAGAGGGAAACCCTGAAATGCATCCTGATTTTTCAACCACAAAAGATACTGCCCAAATACTTGCATCAGCTTTTATAAAAGAAAGGTATAAATGTGAGTTTTTATATCGACTCGTTATGCTACTTGATGACAACACGGGTCTGACTAATGAACAGAAAATTGACAGAGCTTTTAAGGATGATGGAAATGTCGATAAATGTCCTGAAAAGATGGTTGCAAATGAAAAGTTGTTTTTGGGGTATGTTCTTGCCGGAATTGAGATTCTTTATGAAAAAATAGGGGAGGGTGCTACCAGTGTGGATGATTTATGTTTAAATGCATATGCCATGATGGAGAATTATCAAGATAAATGGAATAATCTTACACCTGAAGAATGCTTAAAGAAAGCACTTCGTTCGAACTAAGGGAAAAAATATGATCATTGCTGATTACTATGAATTGGCAGACGTTTTTTATGGAGATTCTTTTATAGACGGTGCTTCTGTATTTTTCAAAAGGCTTGGCCTTGTTGAGAGCGCAGAAGTGAAGAGTTATGCCAGCGAGATCAAGTCTTGGGTATATGATTTGCTTGGCTATGATGTCCATTTGTCAAAAGAAGAACGCTCTGCTCTGGGGTGGATTCAATCCGCGGCAGAGCTTGCTTCGATTCTTATGGAGTCAGGTGAAACGATTCGGCTTTTTTCAATACAGCTTAAGCCGTCAAGAGATAGGAGCCAGATCGCATATACTATCCAAAAGATGTTCTCCAAAGGAGTGGGCGACTGCTCTAATATTTTATTTTGCCAAGATTCACCTGAAAAAAGAGAAATCATGCTGACAATGGATACAGGAAATGACATTATTTTGTCGGATTGGTATTCTGTCGAGTCTGATGCAGATAAATTCCTGAATATAGCAACAGCGAGTTTGTCATGGAAAAATGCAAGAGATTTTCAGGCAGATTTATCATACGTAATGGGCCGAGAATATTATTTCCGTCCGTTTTCATCGTTAGATTTTTATGTTTTTTTATACTATTCCCCTCGTGCATTTTTGCTTGAAGATGGGCACTGTGATTGGGAAGCACTGCACAAGGAAATGGATGCTCTTCGTGATAAAGCAGTTTTGGATTATGGGGATGACTATGTAGAGCCTTGTCATGGGGATGGAAAGGGAATTGATGATTTGGATATTCCTATCGATGATCTATATAGTGAGCCAACACGGGCTTCTACAGAGGTGGTGAATCAAGAAGACCTTCCAAATGATGTTACTGATGACAATTTTGATAGACTAATTACACAATTGGAGGATAGCATTAATGATCCGGTTAAACTGATGAAAATTCTTGATTTTAACCAGCCAAAGAAAGAGTCAATAGACCAAGCACGACAGAAAGCCACTGTAATGGCTGAAAAAGATTCAACGGTTAGCTTAACGGTAGAGACTGAAACCGCGCCGAATATTACTAAGCCTACAGCGGAACATCACGAAAAGGAGACTCAGTCGTATGCTGAGGACGAGAAAGCACCGGTGCCGGAAGCAACTCATCATGTGGAAGAGCAACGAGAAACAGATGTAAAAATGCGGAAAATGGAGGTTAAGAAAAAATCTATTTCAGATATTTCAGAAAAAGTAGATGCTACACTACGAGACATTACTATATTAAAGGCCAAAGTGGAAGATCGCGAACAGAAGATAGCTTTATTGGATGGTGAGAAACAAAAAGTCTCGAGAACGGGAGGGTTTGGCCTTATTCGTGCATGGAACCGTTTCACGCGAGGTTTGCGGAGAAGAAAAATGCCTTTGGAAGTCACAAAGCGTGATACAAGAGCAATTCAAAAAGAAATGAGTATGGTTATACAGGAAAAAGAATTTTTGCTTTGGCAATTGAAGCAGAAAGAAGAGGAGTACGAATTGCTAAAGAAAAAGCTACATGCGCTACAGTAAAACTGCTGAGGTGCTACTCCACTGCCTAGGGAAACGCCGACCATTATGCAAGGGAGATCTCTCGCTATCGTTTTCGATGACGATACACGCGAAGCGCTATTTCTTTCAAACATAATCAAGGAGTAGCACGCTCCACGAGCGACCCCTCTATGCCTTGGGCATAGGGGGATTTATTTCGCAGGCGTCACTTTGTCTCTTTTCGCGGCCCTTCGGGAGCGGCAGTCATTTTCATTTCCCTTTCCTTCCCCTGTATGGTAAAATATAACAGTCATACTGACATGAATAATAAAGAATAGAGAGGCGAAACTTATGGCTCATTGCAATGAAAATTATCTGAATCTTCAGGGTGCATACCTGTTTGCGGAAGTCCGCAAGAAGCAGGAGGCGTACAAAGCCGCGCATCCGGATGCGAATATCATTTCCCTTGGTATCGGTGATGTGACGCAGCCGCTGGCTCCGGTCGTGATCGAAGCGATGAAGAAGGCTGTCGAGGAAATGGGACATGTGGAGACGTTCCGCGGCTATGGTCCGGAGCAGGGCTATCTCTTCCTGCGTGAAGCGATCGCGAAGCATGATTTCCAGGATCGCGGATGCGATATTTCCCCAGACGAGATCTTTGTCAGCGACGGCGCAAAGTGCGATGTCGGCAATATGCAGGAGATCTTTGCAGAATCGGATATCGTCGCGATCACCGATCCGGTGTATCCGGTTTATGTGGACAGCAATGTTATGGCGGGCAGAAGTGGCAAGTTCGTCCGCGGGGCGTATGAACGTTTCGAATATCTGCCGTGCTATGAAGAATGCGGCTTCAAGGCAAATCTGCCGTCTCATGATCCGATGATCATTTATCTGTGCTCGCCGAATAACCCGACTGGCTCTGCGCTGACGAAGAAGGATCTGACGGTATGGGTACGCTATGCACAGCAGACGGGCTCTGTCATTTTCTTCGATGCTGCGTATGAAGCATTTATCACGGAAGATGATGTGCCGCACAGCATTTATGAGATCGAAGGGGCGAAGGAAGTCGCTATCGAGTTCCGTTCGTACTCGAAGACGGCTGGCTTCACCGGTGTCCGCTGCGGGTACTGCGTCGTTCCGAAGGAGCTGATGCTGGAAACGAAGAAGGGCGAGAAGATCTCGGCAAACCAGCTGTGGGATCGCCGTCAGTGCACGAAGTTCAATGGCTGCTCTTATATCGTGCAGCGCGGCGCAGAAGCGATCTACACCGAAGAAGGCCAGAAGCAGATCCAGGAAACGCTGGATATCTATAGAAAGAATGCTGCGGTCATCTTGGCCGGTGCGAAGGAAGCGGGGCTTCCTGCCTGCGGCGGCGTGAACAGCCCATATGTATGGCTGACGGTGCCGGAAGGTATGACGAGCTGGGATTTCTTCGATTTCCTGCTGAATGAGGCGGAGATTATCTGCACGCCGGGTTCCGGCTTCGGTCCGTGCGGGGAAGGCTATGTCCGTCTGACGTCTTTCAATACGCCGGAGCTGACGAAGGAAGCGGTAGAACGCATGAAGAAGGCACTGGCTGCCAGATAAATTGAAGGGGGAGGGAAGACAGCGATCGGCTCATGCCTTGAGAAATGAGAAGATCGCTTTTCCGAATTGGGAATGAGGGGTGGCGCTTTCGCGTTCAGTCATCGGTCACTTCTGATCCCTGAACCTATATTTACAAGGAGTATCCATGAGTACGAATCTGCAGATCGGCATTGTCGGCCTTCCGAATGTAGGGAAGAGCACGCTGTTCAATGCCATCACAAAAGCCGGAGCAGAAGCGGCGAATTTTCCTTTCTGCACCATCGAGCCGAATGTGGGCGTCGTAGAGGTCCCGGATCATCGCATCTATGATCTGGCGAAGATGTTCCAGCCGAAGAAGACGACGCCGGCGTTCACTCGTTTCGTCGATATCGCCGGCCTCGTAGCGGGCGCCTCCAAGGGCGAGGGTCTGGGAAATCAGTTCCTCTCGCATATCCGTGAGACGGATGCCATCGCGCATGTCGTCCGCTGCTTCGAGGATGGAAATATCACGCACGTAGAAGGCTCTATCGATCCTGTCCGTGATATGGATATCATCAATACGGAGCTGTGTCTGGCGGATCTGGAGAGTGTCGATAAGAAGAAGGTCAAGACGGCGAAGCTCGCGCAGGCAGGGATCAAGCAGGCGAAGCTCGATCTGCCGGTGCTTGAAAAGGTATTCGATGCGCTGCAGGAAGGGACGCCGGCAAGAGCCCTTGATCTCTCGGAAGATGATCTGGAGGTCTTGAAGGAGCTGAATCTCATCACGCTGAAGCCGGTCCTTTATGTGCTGAATGTCGCGGAAGATGACATCGCGGATCCGGAAGCGAATCCTTTCGTCCAAAAGGCAGCGGCGCAGGCAGAAAAGGAAGGCGCCAAGTGGGTGCCGATCTCTGCGGAGATCGAGCAGGAGGTCTCCGAACTGGATGCCGAAGAGGCGAAGGCTTTCTTGGCCGATCTGGGTGAAGAGGAGCCTGGCCTGAATCGTCTGATCCGCAGTGCGTACTCTATGCTGGGACTTATCAATTTCTTCACCGTCGGACCGGATGAATGTCGTTCCTGGACGGTCCGTGAAGGGACGAAAGCACCGAAGGCCGCCGGCAAGATCCACAGCGATATCGAGAGAGGCTTCATCCGTGCGGAGATCGTCTCCTACAAAGACCTGATGGAATGCGGCTCGTATACGACGGTCCGTGAAAAAGGTCTCCTCCGTGTCGAAGGGAAGGACTATATCATCCAGGATGGGGATATCGCGTACTTCCGCTTCAATGTGTAGTTTTTGAAATCAGAAAGCGCAGTCCGCATGGGCTGCGTTTTTTTTGTACCCTCTTTGAGGAAAGGGGGACTCTCGCATCGGTCCTTCCTTCCGCTGGAAGGAGGCGGTCCGAAGGGGCGGAGGTTGGCATTCTCCCTCCTTCCGTTGGAAGGAGGTGCCCCAAAGGGGCGGAGGTTGGCTTTCGCAGTGGGATGAAAAGAAACGTGAGGAAAGCGCACTCTCGTATCGTCATCCCGAGCGGAGCCGAGGGATCTTTTTCGTTTGCCGTTTTCTGTTTCCTACATGAATCAGTTTGCGAGAAACACCGTGATTGCAAGTCTTAAGGAGCACTGTGTTTCCCGCTTCCCGCTGTCCTCCTACTTTTGCTTGACCGCGAACGAAAAAGATTTCTC
>FR879580.1:1265-1943 GCA_000434475.1 Dialister sp. CAG:486 | reverse complement strand
CATCCGAGCGCCTCTGGCGCAGTTTCTCTTCCCCATTCACGTAAGGCTCCTAGCCATCAGCCCCAGTCACTAGTCATCGATCATGTCAAGGAACAGCCGGTGCATGCGGTCATCATGTCCGACCTCGGGATGGAAGGAAAGTGCGAGCTGCTTTTCATAGCGGACAGCGACGATGTGGTCATCCACGGTCGAGAGGATGTCCACGTCAGGCGATGCAGAAGCGATGTAGGGGGCGCGAATGAAATTCATCTTCACATCACCCATGCCTTTGACCGGCGCCGTGGTGATGAAGCTTCCGAGCTGGCGGCCATAGGCATTTCTGCGGACCGTCACAGGAAGTGTAGCAAACCAGGTGTTCGCATCATTTTCCAGATGCTCCGCGAGGAGGATCATGCCGGTGCAGGTGGCAAGGACAGGAAGCCCTGCTCTGATCTTGTCTTGGAGCGGTGCGAAAAGTCCCTCATCCTTGAGAAGCTTTCCCTGCACGGTGCTTTCCCCGCCGGGAAGGACGAGCCCGTCCATAGGGCGCTCGAGATCCTTCCGGTTTCGTATCTCAAAGCAGGAAGCCCCGAGCTTTGTGAGCATTCGTTCATGCTCGATGAATGCGCCCTGAAGGGCGAGGATGGCGATATGTTTCATGCTTTGGCCTTTCTAACACGTAGCTAACAGAGAAGTGAG
>FR879580.1:0-1114 GCA_000434475.1 Dialister sp. CAG:486 | reverse complement strand
ACCAGTCACCAGTCACCAGTCACTCAGTGACCACTAAAAAATTATTTTCCGCGTTCCGCCATGAGGAGCTGGATCTCATCTTCATTGATGCCGACCATAGCTTCGCCGAGGTCAGTGGAGAGCTCCGCCAGGATCTCCGGATCCTGGTAGTTGGTGACTGCCTTCACGATAGCGGCAGCACGTTTCGCCGGATCGCCGGATTTGAAGATACCGCTGCCGACGAAGACGCCTTCTGCACCGAGCTGCATCATGAGTGCGGCATCCGCCGGAGTAGCTACGCCGCCGGCCGCAAAGTTGACGACCGGGAGCTTCTGGTGGTCATGGACATAGACGACGAGGTCATAGGGGACGCCCAGTTGCTTGGCTGCTTCGAAGAGCTCATCCGTGCGTTTCGAGGCGATGGAAGCGATCTGGGTATTGATCTTTCTCATGTGGCGTACCGCCTGAATGATATCGCCGGTACCAGGTTCACCCTTGGTGCGGATCATGGAAGCGCCCTCTGCGATACGGCGAAGGGCTTCACCGAGGTCACGCGCACCGCAGACGAATGGCACCTTGAACTGGTGCTTGTCGATGTGGTAAACATCGTCAGCCGGAGAGAGGACTTCACTTTCATCGATGTAGTCGATCTCGATGGCCTCGAGGATCTGCGCTTCGACAAAGTGACCGATGCGGCATTTCGCCATGACAGGGATGGAGACGGCTTCCTGAATGCCCTTGATCATTTTCGGATCGCTCATGCGGGATACGCCGCCCGCTTTGCGGATGTCGGCAGGGATGCGTTCCAGTGCCATGACGGCTGCAGCGCCGGCTGCTTCCGCGATCTTTGCCTGCTCCGGTGTGGTGACGTCCATGATGACGCCGCCTTTCAGCATCTGGGCGAGTTCTTTGTTCAGTTCATAGCGTTCATTGTTTTTCATGATAGAGAGTCCTTTCAAAATAATGGGGGAAGGTTGATGGGTTCAAAGTTCAGGAGTCAGGGTTCAGGGGTAGCCCGTGGGGCGTGCTGCCCTTTGATTGCGTGCGAAAGAGGTTCAGCGGGTTCTATAGGTTCTACGGGTTCAGCGGGGAAGGTGCGGCGCATTTCGTCATCCTGAGCGGAGAAAAACGTCGT